>JACQEN010000009.1 GCA_016200585.1 Deltaproteobacteria bacterium | reverse complement strand
CCGTAACTCTCCGAACTTTTGTAGGGGCTCATGTGTTTGCGCCCAGGGGCGCCATGTCGGGTTGGCCCCGGTGACGATTGCAACCCGATCTTGCAAACGGTGCGCGTCGACGCGCTTTCCGCAACATTCGCAACCTACGTCGGAGGCAGCGTGAACCATCCTATGAGCAAGGCATTTACGAAAGAGTCGGACGACGCTGACGACATCGACCTTCCCAGAGGAACCGCTGAGCCTGGCGGTTTCCAGAACTACATCACCCCCGGCGGTTACAAGCGGCTAAGGGATGAGCTGGCTCAACTGTGGAAAGTCGACCGCCCGAAGCTCGTCGAGACAATCGCCTGGGCAGCGAGCAACGGCGATCGATCGGAGAACGGCGACTACATCTACGGAAAGAAGAAGCTGCGCGAGATCGATCGCCGCATCCGCTTTCTGGACCAACGAATCGACCGCGCCGTGGTCGTCGACAATGCCGGCAAGGACCACGAGAAGGTGTACTTCGGTGCGACGGTGACCGTCGCCAACGAAACCGGCGACGAGCGTACGGTGAGCATCGTCGGCGTCGACGAGATTGATCTACAACGTGGCCGCGTGTCCTGGGTTTCGCCCATCGCCACGGCCCTGCTCAAAGGCTCGGTGGGTGATGTGGTCACGCTGCGAACCCCACGCGGTAACGAAGAGCTCGAGATCGTCGAGATTCAGTACGTCGACCTTCCTTGAAGACGCGAACCCACGCCGGAAAAAACTACATCTATGGGACTTCGGCTCCCGGCATGGTAGCGGCGCCGGTAGAGAAGTTCCCGGCACAAGCGATCAGGTAACCGATCAGCCCCGTGGTCAGCCGCGCGAAGTGTGGTAGAGACCCGGCACTCCGATGCGCTGCGCCATGTGTCAAGCCGAGAACCTTGCCGATTCGCTCTTCTGCACCGAGTGCGGGGCAAAGATCGAGGTACCCTGCGCCGCCTGCGGAGGGACTAACCCGGCCGCCGCGAAGTTCTGTCGCCGGTGCGGGGCGGCACTTGTCGCCACTCAACAGCCGACGCTCGATAGTCCCGGCCGCAGGCCAGGTAGCCCACCGGCTGCTGGGCGGGAAGCCTACTATTACGCCCACGACGCAGAGCGAGCACTTGCCAGTGCGCGTCAAGCCCAGGAGATCAGCCGCAACCTGGGTGAGCCGCCGGTACTGGTCGGTGCGGCCCAGCTTGCTTTCGGTTGTGCGCACCTCGCCGCCGGCCGGGCGGCCGACGCCATCGAGCCGGCGCGTGCCTCTCTCGACCTGCACGGGCGCGCGAACAAGGCGAACGCCGGCATGTCCGCGGCGCTACTGGCCGAGGCGCTGCTGCAAACCGGAGATCTATCCGCGGCGCAATCCACGGCTGAGGAGGCGATCGCCCTATGCCGACGTTCGTTGCGCGCTGTTTACGAAGCCGCCGCATACGGCGTCCTGGCGCGCGCACTCCTGCGCCGCGACGGCGCCGCGGCCCGCGCCACCGCCGAAGCCGCCCTCGCCAGCGTCGCCGAGCTGATCGAACGCACGGGGGCGAAGACGCTCGCGCCCGCGCTCTGCGAGTGGCGCGCCGAGCTGGCGGCCGCGCTTGGCGACACGTCCGGGCGCGCGGAATTGCTGCTACAAGCGATGCAAGGTTACGAGGAGATCGCCGCGCCGCTGCAGGCGGCGCGGCTGAAGAAGGAAATGAACGCGTGAGTTTCCTCGAGACGATCGAGCGGGCACGCGCGTTTCTGGAGAGGCAGCAGCGCGTTTCATTGCGCGCCTTGCGCCGCGAGTTCGGCCTCGACACGGAGACGCTCGATGAACTGATCGAGGAGCTGGTCGACGTGCAGCGGGTCGCGCGGCGCGAGGACAACGTGCTGGTATGGTCGGCACAGGCGACCCGGCCCGCAGCGGCCGAGGCTTCGGTTGTCTACCGCCCCGCGGACCAGCCCATGGCGCACGCTGCCGACGCGCGCAAAGTCGTCACTATCCTCTTCGCCGACCTCGCCGGCTCCACGGGGCTGCACGAGCGCCTCGATCCGGAATCGGTCAATGCCTTCATGGAGAACTACTACCGAGCGATGCGCGGCGCAGTGGAAGCCCATCGCGGCACGGTGGTCAAGTTCCTCGGCGACGGGGTGATGGCGGCCTTCGGCGTGCCGCGCGTGGCGGAGGACGACGCCATGCGCGCCGTGCGCGCTGGAGTCGCCATGCAGAACGCTTTCCGCGAGTTCGTCAAGACCCTCACCCCTGACCCCTCTCCCAAAATGGGAGAGGGGAAGCCAGCGATTCCCCCTCTCCCGTTCAGGGAGAGGGGGCCAGGGGGTGAGGGCGCCATCGGCCTGCGCGTGGCGATCAACACCGGCGAGGTCGTCGTCAGCGCCGACAACACCGACGTCGTCGGCGATCCGGTGAATGTGGCGGCACGCCTGCAGCAGGAGGCACGCAACGGCGACGTGGTCCTGGGCGAGTCGACACACCGCCTGGTTGCGGCGCTGGTTACCCTGGCGCCGCTGGGCAGCGTGACGCTCAAAGGCCGTGCCGGGGCGGTAAAGGCGTATCGCGTCGAGTCGCTCGAACGCCCCGTCGGCACCGCGACCGCCGCGTTTGTCGGGCGTGACGACGAGATGGGGCGCATGACTGCCGTATACGATGCGGCGATCGCCACACCCGCTGCCCGTCTCGCCGTGCTGCTCGGCTCGCCCGGCCTCGGAAAGTCGCGCATGATCGAAGAGTTCGCCTGCCGACTCGGCGACGTGGCCACCGTTCTCACGGCGCAGTGCGATGCCGCGGGCGGCGCGACCTTCGCACCGCTGGCGGAGGCGCTGCGCGAGTTGCTGAGCGCAGACGATGGCAGACAGGTTCCCCTCCTTAGTAAGGAGGTGTCAGGGGTGGTCGGCAAGACGGATCTACCACCCCCTAGCCCCCTCCTTGGTAAGGAGGGGGGACCCGACCCGACGTTGCGCGCCGCACTCGAAGCAGCTGTACCAAGCACTGATACGGAGCGCCCGCGCATCGTCGCCGGCATCTCAGCCTTGCTCGCCGGTTCCCCCGCTTCACCGGAGGAAACCTTCTTCGTGATCCGCCGCTTCCTCGCCGCACTCGCTTCGGCGCAGCCGGTGGTCCTGGTGATCGACGACCTGCACTGGGCCGAGCCGCTGCTGCTCGACCTGGTCGAGCATCTGGTGCAGTGGGGTAGCGGCGTGCCGCTCCTCGTGCTCGTCGGTGCGCGACCCGAGCTGCGCGATCTCCGTTCCTCGTTGGTGACCCCGGGCGGACTGGTCGCCGACGTGCTGACGCTCGCGGGCCTCGATGCGGGCGCCGCGATGCGGCTCGCCGCCAATGTGATCGGTGCGGCGGATCTGCCCGCCGCCGTCGCCGCCAAGGTGCTGGCGACGAGCGAGGGCAACCCGCTCTTCGTCGGCGAGCTGGTGCGCATGTTGGTGCAGGAGGGCGCGCTCACCAAGGAAGGCGACCGCTGGATCCCCGGCGTCGCGCTCGCCGCCCTCGAGATGCCGCCGACGATTCACGCTTTGCTCGCGGCGCGCATCGAGCGCTTGCGCCCCGAGGAGCGTAGCGTGCTCGAACGCGCCGCGGTCGTCGGCCGCCACTTCTCGCGCAACGCCGTCGCCGAGCTGCTGCCGCGCGACGTGGTCGATCTGGACGCGCGCCTCGAAGCCCTGCGTCGCACCGAGTTGATCGAACGCGACACCGGCTGGTTCCTCGGCGAGCCGGTGCTGCGTTTCCACCATGTGCTGATCCGCGACGCGGCCTATCGTCGCCTGCTAAAAGGCACGCGCGCCGAGCTGCATGCGCGCTTCGCCGACTGGGTCACGGCGCGCGCCGACGCCACGGATCACGACGAGACCATCGGCTGGCATCTCGAGCAGGCGCACCAGCTGCTGGGCGAGCTCGGTCCGCTCGATGCGGCGGGTCGTGCGCTGGGCGAGCGCGCCGCGCAGCATCTCGCCGCCGCCGGACGACGGGCGCTGGCACGCGACGATCTTCCGGTCGCTGCAAACCTGCTCGGGCGCGCCGTCGATCGGCTCGACGTGGACGACGCGGCACGCGCCGACCTGGCGCTCGACTGGTGCGAGGCTCTGCTGGCGGCGGGCGATGTGGGGCCCGCGGCGCAGGCGATTGATGAGCTGGGGCGATTCGCAGACCTGGAGGAAGACGCGGTTAGGCGGTTAGCGGTTAAGCGGTTGGGGAAAGAGGGTGAAGAGCCTCCTGCCTCCTCCCTAACCGCTAACCGCCTGGACCCTAACCGCCGTCTCTCCGCCTGGCACACCTGTTTCACCAGTCAGCTCACCGTGCTGACCGCTCCCCAAGGCCTGCAAGTCGCGGCCGATGCGGTCGCCGAGGCGGCGCAGCAACTCACCGCTCTCGGCGACGCGGCAGGCGAGGCGAAGGCGCACTCGGTGCACGCGACGGCGCTGGCGCGGCTCGGGAAGGTGGGCGCGTGCGAGGCGGCGCTCGACAAGGCGCTGGCCGCGGCGCGACGTGCCGCCGATCGCCGGCGCGCCAACGCGGTGCTGGCCGGTGCGCCGCTCGCCGCGCTGTGGGGTCCGAGCCCGGTGACGCGCGCCAGCGGCCGCTGCCTCGATGTCGTACGCGTGCTGCGCATCACCCAGGGCGCGCCGGCCGTCGAATCGGTCGCGCTCTCCTGTCAGGGCGTCCTCGAAGCCTTGCGCGGCCGCACCGAGGCGGCGCGGCGCATGCTCGCCTCGTCGCGCAAGATGGTCGAGGAGCTTGGCATCGCGCACCGCCTCTTCGAAGCCGACGCCTTCTCGGGACGTGTTGCGGCGATGGAGGGCGACACCGCCGCAGCCGAACGCCTGCTGCGCAGCGCGTACGAAGGCCTGCGCGATCTCGGACTCGGCATCGACGCGGCGCGTGCCGGCGCGCTTCTCGCGCGTACGCTGCTCGCCCAGGATCGCATCGCCGAAGCGGAAGCGCTGTCGCACGAGAGCGAACGACTCGCCGGCGACGACCTCCAGGCCGCCATCGCCTGGCGCGGCGTACGCGCCGAGGCGCTGGCCAAGAGCGGCGAGCATGCGGCCGCAGTCGATCTGGCAAAGGCAGCCGTCGCGATCGCGTCCGCTACGGACGCGCTGCTCGACCACGCCGACGCGCGCGTCGCGCTCGCCACGGCCCTGCGCGCCGCCGGCCGCGGCACCGAGGCCGACGCCGAGGAGCGCCGCGCCATCGAGCTGTGGGAGGTGAAAGGTGCGACCCTGCTCGCCGAGCGTGCGCGGCGCGATGGCGGTGGCGCGGCGCCGGGCAGCGCTTTTGTTGCGGACCCCATCGCGGTGCCGCGCGCTGTCCGGCGGCGCGTGCGTCCGAACGCGGCGACCTCGATGCAGGCCCGCTTCGACGCTGCCCTCGCCGCGCGCGACTTTGACGCAATCGCGTCCGTCTTCCATAAGGACCATCGGGAGATCGATCACCCGACCGGATCCAGCTACGGACGCGGAGCCGCCGTCGCATCTCTCCAGCGCTTGTTCCGATCGCGCCACCCGCACTACGAGGTCGAGCCGCTGGCGACGCTGGGCGAGTCTCTTCTCCTCGTCCGACGCCGCTCGGGCGCGGCGGGTACCGCCAGTGCTCGCTACGACGTCGGCGCATACGAGAACGAAGCGATCCAGCTGTTCGAGGTCGACGAGCGCACTCAGGCGAAGCTCTCGGAGGTCTTCGCCGGCGACCGCCTCGGCGAGGCGATCACGCGACTCTACGCGCGCTACGCCGAGTTGCTGCCCGACACCCCTTCGCCCGGGCGCTCCGGGGCGCAAGCGGGCCCCGAGCGCGAGCGCGCCGCGGCGACGGCGCGCTCTGTCGCGGTGGTGGCGCCCGGAGGCTTCGACCGGGCTCGCTACGCTGAGGTATTCCGCTCCGACGTCGAGATCGTGGACCACAAGCTACTTGGGCTTGGCACCGGCGTTGGGGTGGATACGCTGTTCCGCTCGATGGCCGCGGGGAGCGAGGTCGGCCACCAGCTGGTGTCGCGGCCACAGGATGTGCTCGCGCTGACCCACGACGCCCTGCTGCTGCGTTGGCTGGCGTCGGGCGTGGGTCGCGAGAGCGGCGGCGCATTCGAGTGGGCGTTCCTGCGCCTCTTCATCTTCGATCCCGATGGCCGCGTCGCCCGCTACGAACTCTTCGACGCGGACCGCGAAGCCGAGGCCTTGGCCCGCTTCGACGAGCTGACATCTGCCCAGGCGCCGCCCGGCGTGCGGCGCCGCGTGACGCCGAACGCCGGCAGCGCCGCGATGGCGCGCATCGACGCTGCGCTCGCGACCAGCGACCTCGACGCTTTCGCGGCGGAGATCCGTGAGGACGCCGAGGAGGTCAGTCACCCGACCGGCGCGACCTACGGGCGCGAGGCGATGCTACACTCCGTCGAGCGCTTCCTGCGCCTGCCCGATGCAAAGGCGCGGCACGAGTTGTTGGCGACTATGGGCGATCGCCTCTGGCTCTTCCGTCGATGGATGGGTGCCAGCGCCGCTGGGCGCACGCACTTCGACGTCGGCGAGCATGAGAAGGAGGAGATCGGCGTCAACGAAGTCGACGCGCAGGGGCTCGCCGTGCGCAACGAGATTTTCGCCGCCGAGCGCCTCGGCGACGCGCTCGTGCGCCTCTACGCTCGCTTCGCCGAGCTGCTTCCCGAAGGCGCGCAGCGAGCGCGCGCCGCGGGGATCGCACGCTCGTTGGGGGCATGGAACGGGCGGGTCGATCTCGATCGCCTCAGGGCTGCGGTCGACCCGTCGTATCGGAACATCGATCACCGGGTCTTCGGCACCTGGTCGACGGGCGACGCCGCGGAGACCCTGCGGCACTATCGCCTGCAACTCGACCTCGCGCCCGACTTCGCAGGGCGCTACGACGAGGTCTTCGCGGCCAACGCACGCGCTCTGGTTGCCCGCATGACCTTCTTCGGCACGGCCCGCGACAGCGGTGGGCCCTTCGAGAACCAACTCTGCGCTCTCATCAGGTTCGGAGCCGACGGCAGCATGACCCATACGGAGGTTTTCGAAGCCGAGCGGGTCGTCGAGGCACTTGTGCGGTTCGATGAGTTGATCGGGTGCGGCACCGACTCTGTGGCCGATGGGTTCGATAACGCCGCGGCGCGGGCAGATCGCCAACTCTTCGATTGCTTCAACGCCCGCGACTGGGCCGGCGTCGAGGCCCTCGCCGCGCCGGAGCTGGTGTTCGACGAGCGGCGGCGCATGCTGCACAACACCTGCGGCCGGGAAGTCTGGCTGGAGCAGTTCCGCGTCCTCTTCGATGTGCCCGCGAGCCGCTTCACGACGAAGCTTCTGGCGACGCGCGGCGAGCGCCTCTCGCTCAGCCTGCACTGCTTCGCCGGCGAGGTCGCCGGCGGCGGCGGTCCGCTCGAGATGGACGACCACTTCGTCCTCCACGAGGTCGATGGCGCCGGTCGCATCGTCGCCATCGTGCTCTTCGACCTCGAAGACCTCGACGCCGCCTACGCCGAGCTTGACCGACGCTTCGAGGCGGGCGAGGCCGCGGCGCGCCGGCCCAGCTGGGAATCGATGTGGGGATTCGTTCGCGCGGTCGCGAGCCGCGACTATGATGCGGTGGCCGCGCTGTGCGCGGAGTCGCTGGTCGAGTACGACCACCGCAGCCTTGCCGTGATCGGGACGACGCGCGGTGCCCAAGCCTGGGTGCAGAACTTCCGCACCCTGGCCGATCTATCGCCCGACACGTTCTATCGCGTCGATCACTTCCGCGCCGGCGCGCGCGGCTACTATTCGCACGGCGGCTGGCACGGGACGCGCGAGGGCGGCCCCTACGAGATCCCGCTAAACGCGGTCATCGAGCTCGACGCGCGCGGGCGCGTTGTGCGGGCGGATATCTACGACGACGACGGGGTCGAGGCCGCGCTGGCGCGCTTCGCCGAGCTGGCGGGTTCCGTACATGCGGCTGAACGCGAGCGTCCCCCCTTGCCAAGGGGGGACTACAGGGGGGTCGATGTATCCGCGGACACACCACCCCCTGACCCCCTCCTTGGTAAGGAGGGGGGACGCTTCGCCAACGCCGCCAGCGCGACGACTGGTCCAGTGATCGATAGCATGGTCGCTCACGATTGGCGGAGCTTCGAGCAGTTGTTCGCGGAGAACTTCCGCATGTCCGACCGCCGGCGCGTCGTGCAGCTCGAGCTCGACCGGGATCGATACGTTGCATTCACCCGCGAGGTCGCCGATGGGCGCACGCTTCGCGGCGACTCTCAGGTGCTGGCTACGCGCGGGGATCAGCTGGCTCTCAACCGGTCCACCTTCGAGTTCATGGATGCCGACGTCGGACCCAGCGAGATCGCCTTTCTCATCCTGACGCAGGTGGATCATCGCGGCCGCATCGTTGCGTTCGTGCGCTGGGACCTCGATGACCTCGACGCCGCCTACGCCGAGCTCGACGCGCGCTGGACGGCGGGCGAGGCGGCGGCGCACCCGCTCGCATCGAAGTGGCTCGCCGACTATCTGCGCTTCTTCGCCGCTCGCGAGTGGAACGCCATGACCACTCTCTTCGTACCGGAACTGGTGGGGGAGAATCACCGCCTGGTCGGCTGGGGAACGTTGCACGGCCCGGGGGCTATCGTTTCTACGCTGCAAGCGCAGATCGAGCTGGCGCCGGACACGCAGGAACGCGTCGATCACGTCCGCACCGGCGAACACGCGGTGCTCTTCGAGTACGCCTGGCACGGCACGTACGCGGGCGGCGCTTTCGAGAACCTGTGGATCGTGCTCGTCGAGCTCGACGCGGAGGGCCGGGGACGGCGTGCCGACGTGTGGGAGGCGGAGCAGCTCGACCAGGCGCTGGCCCGTTTCGCGGCGATCGGTGCGGAACCCAACCCGTCGGCCCCCTTCCCTACGAGGGAAAGGGGGATGGGACCGCTCGCGGTGCTCGCCAAGCCTAACGCGGCGGCGGCGTTCCTGGAGCGTGCCTGGGCTGCGCTCGACGTGGTCGATCTCGCGGCCGCCACGGAGGCGCTCGCCACCGCGCGTGTGTTCTTTGCCCCGGACTTCGTGTGGGAGGATCGCCGGCCGATCGTCGGACTCTCCGGCGGACTGGATCTGATGCTCGCCTCGGCACGCGAGCGCCTCGCTTCGGGCGCCCGTCACCAGCGCCGTACGATCGTCGGCACCGCGGGCGACCGCGTCGCCGTCGGACGCATACTGTGGGCGGGCGGACCGCCGGATGGCCGCTTCGAGGTCGAGTTCCTCGCGGTGCACGAGGTGAACGAGGCCGGGCTCTGCACCGCGCAGATCTTCTTCGACCCCGACGACGCGCGTACCGCGCAGCGCGAGGCGTGGGCACGCTGGGCGGCGATCGATCCCGTCGCGGCGCCGTGGGTCGAGCTGGTGAATGAATTTACGGATGCATGGAACGGTCACGAGCGGGCCAGGGTCCGCGCCTGCTTCGCTGACGACTTCGTCCTCGAGGATCATCGCCATGCGGGGCTCGGGCGCATCGAGGGCGCGGAAGCCTACGTCGACAGCATCGTCGTGCTCTGGGATCTCGCGCCCGACCAGCGGCTCATGTTCGGCTGGTCGTGGCCCGTGGTCGAGCGACACGGCATCGTGGTCACGATTCGGCGGCAAGGCACGGTCCCCGACGGTGGCCCTTTCGAGAGCGAGCATCTCGCGCTCGGCCTGGCCCGCAACGGCCGCTTCACCCGCGTGGAGTTCTTCGAGATCGACGCGCTCGACACCGCGCTGGCGCGCTTCGAGGAGCTGCAGCCCGGCACGCGGGCAGGAAAAGGAGTAAGTCCGTAGGGCGGCCCAAACGCTTCTCCTCGGATGACTCGCAGGGGCGATTGAACAAGCCTTGCCGTTGATGCATGAAAGCGATCGACGTTCACCGGCGGTCGAACTCCACCAGGGCCGCTCGACGGAAAGGAGAAATGCGATGTTCAGTCATGTCATGGTCGGCACCAACGATCTCGAGGCTTCCAAAAAATTCTACGACGCCATACTCGGCACGCTCGGCATCTCGCCAGGCTTCATCGACGACAATCGGCGGATCTTCTACATGTCACCGACCGGCGTCTTCGCCGTCACGAAACCGATCAACGGCGCTTCTGCCTCCGCCGCCAACGGCGGGACGATCGGGTTCGCCGTCGCGGATCCGGCCACTGTGGATTCGTGGCACGCGGCTGGAGTGGCAAACGGCGGGACGACCTGCGAAGAGCCCCCGGGAGTGCGTGACGGCGGCATGGGCAAGATGTATCTCGCCTATCTGCGCGATCCGTCCGGAAACAAGCTCTGCGCCCTGCATCGCATGGGTTGAGCAAGCGCATCCCTCGATCTCTTTCCGTTCCGGCGGAGAGGGATCGAGGAACGGCCACTCTGCTCGGTTGGCAACGACTGCTGGCTCGGGGTGCATTGTCCGTTGGATGGGGCGGCGCGTCGTCGTTGGCAACGTCCGAGCTAGCCGCCTTGGGGAAGAAGAAGGCTGGGGCTAAGGAATCCTCCTTTGCCAGGGCTTCGGTGGGCAAGTGCGAAAGGGGGGACTTGAACCCCCACAGGTTTTACCCCACAGGATCCTGAATCCTGCGCGTCTGCCAATTCCGCCACTTTCGCGCGACGGCGTTATTTAGCGCGTTCCTTTTGAAGCGACAATGGGGCTGTTGTGCAGACCCCACCCTCCGTGGCGGAGATGCCACGGGGCGGGCAGCGATCGACCCTAGACTTTTCGACTTCACGCTGCGGGTGATTCGCCGACACATTGCATTCACTTACATGCCAGGATAACCGACTGTCCGATGGGGTCACTCTTTCTTTGGTGGCTGGTGCTGGCAGGCCTTGGCCTGATCACGCTTCCGCTGACATTCCGCTTGTTCTCCGACCGTTCCAATCGCGGTTGCGCCTTCGGGCGCGTCATCGGCCTGTTGCTGGTCACGTATATCGCCTGGATTCTCGGCTTTCTTGGTCTGCCCTATTCGACGGCTCTCATAGTCGCCGTCGTCGCCTTCGCGGCGCTCAACCTCTTGTTGGCTTTTCAGGTCCGTGCCGAGCTCGGCGCGTGGCTGCGAGGTGCGGGCCTGCGAGCGCTGCTGCTCAACGAAGCCCTGTGGCTCGGCGCTTTTCTCTTCTTTGCTTGGCAACGCTCGCTGCAACCGCAGATCGTCGACCAAGAGAAGTACATGGACTTCGCCTTCTACAACTCCCTGATGCGCACCGAGACAATGCCGCCGCAGGATCCTTGGATGTCGGGGATGGTCTTCAACTATTACTACTTCGGCTACCTCGCCTTCGCCAACCTGGCGCGCCTGTCGCCGCTGCCGAGCTTCATCTCCTACAACCTCTGCGTCGCCACCATTGCCGCACTGGCCTTCTCCGAATTGTGCTCCATCGGCCTGACGCTGACGCGCCGTTTGTCCCTCGGGGTGCTCACCGGAGCCTTCGGCATCCTGCTCGGCAACCTCGACGGCCTGTGGCAATTGCTCGAAAAAGGCGGTTTTACCCAATTCGACTATTTCCGTTCGACGCGCGTCGTCGGCCACGATGCGACGATCAACGAGTTCCCCTACTTCACGTCGATTCACGGCGATCTGCACCCGCACTTCCAAGTGATGCCGGTGACCATTTTGCTCATCGGTCTGCTCCTCGACCCCGGCCGCGTGCGCAGCCTGGTCGAGCGCGGCGTGAAGACCTTCGGCGACTTGATGACGGCCACGGCGCTCGCCTTCGTCCTCGGCGCCATGGTGGCCATCAGCACCTGGGAATTGCCGGTCGGGGCCATGACGACGTTCCTTCTCCTGCATCGTTACCTGCCACTGCGCCCGCTGTTTACCCGGCAGCGCATCGAGCTGATCGTCGCCGTCGTGGTGATGCTGGTTGCCGGATACATCTTGTTTCTGCCGTTCTATTTGAACTTTGCTGCGCCGCAGGGCGGCGTCGGAGTGAAGTTCGCATCGACCTCGCTGGCCGAGTTCCTCACGGTGTTTGGCGGGTTGCTGATCGGACCGGCGTTGTATCTGGCTGCCTGTATCGGACCGAAGCTGTCGATCAAACCCGAGCATCGTCAGCTAGCAGGGGCAGCGCTGGCGTTGGCGGTTGCGGTCGCCGTTCTCGCCGGCAACGCAGTGTTTCCGATCATGCTGGCAATTGTCGTCGCAGCGTTGCTGGCGGCGTATTCGACCGGCGACGCGGAAGAACGTGCGCCAATCCTTTTGATCGTTGCCGGCGGCGCTGCGTTGCTGGCGTGCGAGATCGTCTACATCAAAGATCCGTACGGCGAGAAGCTGTACCGCATGAACACGGTCTTCAAGCTGTATCTGCAAGCGTGGTTTCTCTTGTCGGTGGCCGGTCCCTGGTGTCTGGCGCAGTTCCTCGAGCGCGGCTGGGCCTCGACATCGATGCGTCGGGTAGCACTTGTCGCCGTTGGTGCGGCGGCATTGGCATCGGCCTGCTATCCGATCGGTGTCACGGCGACTCGGCTGCAGTATCGCGGTTTGGCATCGACCCTCGACGGCAACGAGTACATGCTGCACGAGCACGCCGACGATTACGCCGCCATCGAATGGATTCGGCACAACGTCAGCGACCTGCCCGTCATTCTCGAAGCCAGCGGCAATCCGTACTCGTACTACGCGCGCTTTTCGAGCAACACCGGCCTGCCGACGGTCATGGGCTGGGCCAATCATGAGGGCTTGTGGCGCAGCCACGAAGACGCCGTCGGCAAACGCCAGCAAGAGGTTACGCGCATCTACAACGCCCCGAACCTCGACGAGGTCAACGACCTGCTCGACCGCTACAAGGTGAAATACATCGCCGTCGGTGAAGTCGAACGCAAAGACTACCGATCCGCCGGGCTCGAGAAATTTCAAAAGCTCAAGGTTGCCTTCGCGCGTGGCGGCACGACGATCTATGAACGATGAAGGTCTGGCAAAGAAGCTGCGGGAAGAACTGCGCGGCGGTCGCTGTCAGCGGCTGAGTCTCCGATAGAGGAGATCGTCCGCCGATGACCCGCTTGCGCAAATCTCAGCCACAGCCCAATGTGCTCCTGTGCGCAACGTGTGCGGCAGCAACGCCTGGTTTCCGCAAGGCCGGCGGTGGCGCGAAGTCTTTCCTGTCGTCGTATTGGCATTCCTAGTCGTGCGGCTGGCCGCGGGTGAGCCCCTACCCGACCTTGTCCCTGACCCGCTGATCATCCACGACAACCCTTTCGGTCGAGCTTGCATCCAACGCTTCCCCACGGTTGAGGCCTGCGTCTCGAATCTCGGCGCAGTCCCGGCCGGACCGTTTTGGCTCTCGTACGGCTTCGGCGGCGCCGGCACTCATTTGATGGACCTTCTACACGTCAATGGTTTGGAGGCGGGGAAAGGATTTTGCCAAGAGGTGTGGCTGCCGAACGATGCTCCGCTGAACATCGTCGTCGACTCGCACAGTGAGGTGCCGGAGTCGAACGAGGACAACAACCAGCGCTACGACATCATCGGCTACGCAACCTTGCCGCCGACGTGCACCGAAGGTCCACCGGAAACACCGACTCCCACACCACCGCCGCCGTCGCCGTCGCCGACGACTCCGGAGGCGACAGCGATCCCACCTCTCTGCATCGGCGACTGCAACGGTGACAGCATGGTGACGGTCGACGAACTGGTGACCGGCGTTCTGATGGCGCTTGGAAATTTGTCACCGGAAATCTGCGCGGCCTTCTGCCTGACTGAATGCGGTCCTGGTCCGGCGCTCCGCCGGCCCGATGTGACCTGCCTCGTCCGTGCGGTGAACACCGCGCTCGGCGCCTGTCCCTATGATCGCTGCTCCACCGACGAAGACTGTGACCCCGGGAACGATTGCGCCCTGCATCGTTGTGGGGCGACCGGCTGCTTCTACGAGTGCTTATGCGAATAGAGCCGTCAACCCTCCGGATATCATCGAGACATATCAGACGGTTGGTGCTTCTCTGGTTTTGGGCGCTAACGGCTACACCAACTCAAGCGCTGCCACGCCTTGGCCACCTGGTGCGCGATATCAATCCCGGTGAGAAAGGCTCGAACCCGGATCTTCTCGGCATCATTTCCGGCGCGCTGGTTTTCACAGCGGACGATGGAGAGCATGGCGTGGAGTTGTGGCGTAGCGACGGCACGAGCGATGGGACGCGTCTGATACGCGACATCTATCCCGGTGCACAGAGTGGTATCGGATACGGTGGTGCGGCGGTGTTCAACCATTTCCTCGCATTCGGCGCTTCCGACGGCGTCGATGCGGCGCAGCTCTGGCGCAGCGATGGAACCGAGGGAGGCACGGTTCCGGTTCACACATTTCCGACGCAGCCCCGACTTCTCACGACCGTCGGTAATCAACTCTGGTTCATGGTAGCCTTCAACTTCTACGGCGATCTACGCGGAAGCGACGTCTTGTTCAGCAGCGACCTGAGCGAGTTGGGCACGGCACCGCTGAGCAACCTGGGGTATTGGGAGCCGGGATTTTCCGGAGGCGCCGCGATGGTGCGCTCCATCACGCCATACCAGGATGGAGCACTGATCGCGCGCAAGGACGAGTTCGAATGTTGCGAGCAGAGTTTGCTGCAGCGCGTCGGTCGTGATGGCAACCCTACCTCCTGCGCGCTCTATTCAGCCATGGGAGGGCATCTGCACCCACTCTACCCCGTGACCCCGCTGGTGGCCGGAGACGTCGCGTACTTCACCACCGCCGACTCCTACGGAACGTATGGCTGTGGTTTGTGGCGAACGCGAGGTTCGCCGGAAAACACGGTACAGTTGCAGATCCCAGATGCGGGGTGCGGCCTCAGCCCACTTTCCGTGCTGGGCTCGGATTTGCTGCTCAGTCGCACCGAAGCCGACGGGCATCTCAAGCTCTATCGCGCCACGGCGACGCAAGATTCAGTCGCGTTGGTGGCCGACCTCGATCGGGGGTTCGTGTCCTACGAGGCCGGCTCGGTAACGATCTCACGCTTCGTCTACTTTGTCCTTCGCCGTTTCGATGCGGATGAGCTCTGGCGCATCGACACCGATTCGGCGAATCTTGCGCTCGTCTATCGCTTTGTCGGCAATGGGACCCCAGCGGGGTATGTCCGCACACTCATGCAAGCCGGTGACGCGATCATGTTCTGGGTGGGCGACTTCTCTGACGGCGGCAGTACACTCTGGCGCAGCGGCGGAACGGCGGAATCAACACACGCGGTCGGCAGCGTAGCGCCGGGTGTACGCATCGCGGGAAGTCTGGTTTCGGGGAACACGGTCTTCGTTTCGGCTGGGGATATCGAGCACGGCTACGAGTTGTGGAACCTCGATCTGTCGGCGCCGGAGCCGCAATGCGTCGGCGATTGCAACGGCGACGGTGTGGTCACCATCGACGAAATTGTCCTGGCGGTGAGCTTGGCGTTGGACGAAAGCATGGCGGGCTGCGCGGCAGTCGACGCAAATTCCGACGTGCAGGTGACCGTCGATGAGATTCTCGCCGCTGTGGATCACGCCCTGCGCGGCTGTCACGCTTGCACGGGACCCGCGTGCCAGCCGCCTGTTTCGCTGGAGCTTCAACTGGAGCGTACCGAGACCTCGGTCCAAGTTGCGGCGCGGCTGACGAACCATGGCGAGGACAGCGTCTATTATCTGTCCGGCTGTTCCGCCCAGTGCCGGCCGTTCATGTACCAACCGATCTCGTTTCGTGTGACCGGCCCCGACGGCAAGGAGGTGGTGGTGAAGTCGAGTGGGTATCCGTACCCATGCGGTGGGGCTTGCCTCGGCCCGGAGGGGCCTGCAGAGCTGCGCCCCGGCCAATCACTCGACGATGTGTTGAAGATCGACGGAACAGCCTGGCAACTCGGCGACCGCAACAACGATTGCCAACCATGCACCGCCGTCTCTGTCACACCGGGACGCTACACGGTAACCGCCGAGACGTTGTACTCTTTTGCGGCGAGCGACGTCTACCGACCGTCGGGACATGTCCAGAAGACAGTCGATTTCGACTGGGCAGAGAGTCAATAGCCGCCGCCAGCGCGCACACGCCACTCTGTATGGTCGATTCCCTGGCGACGGACATTGGCGACGCACACACACTAGGCTATCGACTGCAAGATGCGCATCCTCAACGCGCTCACCTACTACCGGCCGCATGTCAGCGGCCTGACCATCTACGCCGAGCGCTTGGCGCGCGGCCTGGCGCGGCGCGGGCACACGGTCACGGTGCTGACGTCGCAGTTTCACCCCAGCCTGGCGCCGCGGGAGGTCGTCGACGGCATTGAAGTGGTCCGCGTTCCGGTCGCACGCAAGCTCAGCAAGGGCGTCATCATGCCCTTGTTTCCTGTCTATGCCGCGGCACAGATCGCACGCCACGATGCGTTGATCATCCATGTGCCGCAGCTCGAAGCGGCTGGCCTGGCCTTGCTCGGGCGGCTGGCGGGCCGGCGCGTCGTGCTCAAGTACCACTGCGATCTGACGCTGCCGCACGGGTTGCTCAACCGCATCGTGCAAGGGAGCTTGGGGCCGCTGAACCATATCGCGGCAAGCTTGGCGCATCACATCGTCGCATCGAGCGACGACTATGCGCGCCATTCGGCGCTGCTGCGCCGCTACAACGCCAAGGTGACGGCGATCACGCCGCTCATCGCTACGCCGGCGGTCGATCCGCAGCGTACGCGTGCCCTGGCGCAGAGTTGGGGTTTGACCGGCCGGCCGTGCATCGGCTTCGCGGCGCGCTTTGCGGCCGAGAAAGGTGTCGAGTTTCTGCTGCGCGCTCTGCCGCAGGTGCTGGCCCAGATTCCGGAGGTCTGCGTTGTCTTCACCGGCGCCTGCAAAGACACGGTCGGTGAAGAAGCCTACCTGGAACGTCTGCGGCCGATGTTGCAGCAGTACGCCGACCATCTCGTTTTTCTCGACTTGTTGCGCGACGACGAGATGCCGAGCTTCTTCGCCGCCTGCAACGTTCTGGCCGTCACCAGCCTGAACTCCACCGAGGCTTTCGGCATGTCGCAGGCGGAGGCGATGTTGGCCGGAACGCCGGCGGTAGCGACCGACCTTCCCGGGGTACGCGAACCGGTACGCCGCACCGGCATGGGCGAAATCGTTGCGCCGCATGATCCCGAAGCATTGGCGCAAGCGCTGGTGCGCATCATTCGCCAGCGCCCCCAATACGAACGCCCGCACACCGAGGTTCTGCGCTGCTTCGATCCGGAAGTATCGATCGATCAGTACGAACGGCTGTGCGCCGGCAAGTGATCGGGCCATGTCGTCGGGATTCGGGCAAACACGGTCGATTGTGCTATCCGACATCCCAGCGATGACGGCCGAAAGTTTCGACGAAGCCTACTACGCGGAAGGGCAGATGGACGAGGATCGCACCGCCCTTTGGTGGTATGCGCGTCTCGTCCGTCGCCTGCGTCCGCAAGGCGGTCGGTTGCTGGAGCTCGGTTGCGGCACCGGACACCTGCTGAAGCGGCTCTCGGAAACATTTGAGGCGTATGGCTACGATGTGTCGCCGGTCGCGCGGCTACGTTGCCGCCACACCGCCCCGGATGCCGTAGTGCTCGAAGAGTGGCAGTCGCAGGCCGACGCCTCCTTCGACGTCATCGTCTCGTTGCACACCTTGGAGCATCTGCCGCGCCCGCTGCCGGTGATGCAGATGCTTGCCAAGAAGCTGGTTCCAGGGGGGATCTTCTTCTTCGTCGTGCCGAACCCGGGTGGAATCGGCCACCGATTGAAGGGCAAGCGCTGGTTTGCTTATCGTGATCCGACGCACTGTAGTCTGCTAAGTCGCGGCGAGTGGACAACGTTGGTACGACAATCGGGGTTGAAGGTGGAACGAGTACGCGGGGACGGTTTGTGGGACGCGCCATACGTAAAATGGATACCGGTCGCGCTGCAACGCGCCTTGTTCGGCGCGCCCGCTGCCCTGCAAGTATTTTCACCGTTGGCCCTGACATTTCTGCCGGCGAGCTGGGGTGAGTGTTTGATCGTGACGGCGCGCAAGGCTGCGCACCCGGCGAATGGTCGATCCGTCGAAAGTCAATAGTCGAGAGTCGAAGAGGTTGAGAGTGAAGCAAATGGGCATAGTCGAATTGCAGCGACCGGGACCGGGGGCACGAGAACAGCACCCGCCGAAGAATCGTCGAACTGTTCAACTGTCGACCGTCGACTGTCGACGTGATCTTTTCAAATCGATCCCATGACTGAACCTCGTTCCTGGTGGTCGAGCCCGCGGCTGTGGCTGGTGGCGATCGTTCTGTTCGCGGCGCTGGTGCGGCTGCCGAACATTGCGTGGGACCAGAATCATTTCTTCCACCCCGACGAGCGCGCTGTCGCCTTTGCCGTTCAGCGCATCGACTTCACCCATCTCAAGCTCGATCCCGACTTCTTCGCCTACGGGTCGTTGCCGATCTACCTGGCCGCGGTCAGCAGTAAGGTCGCCGCGCTGGTCGACCGTAACGCCACGTCGTACGACGGGGTCATCCTCAACGGCCGGCGTTTGAGCGCCGTCATGGGCACGCTGACCGTGCTGCTGCTGATCCTTGTCGGCACCCGATTGTACGGACAGAGCGTCGGCTTGCTTGCCGGGTTCTTCCTGGCGGCCGCCGTGCTGCACGTGCAAAACTCGCGCTTTCTCACCGTCGACGTGCCGCTCACCTTCTTTGTCTTGCTGGGGTTGTCGCAGCTGGTGCGGGTTTGCGACGAGGGCAAGACACGCAACTTCCTTGCCGCCGGAATTTGCATCGGCTTGGCCATCGCCACGAAGTTCAGTGCGATGCCGTTGTTCCTGCCGCTCGGTATTGCGGCGTTGCACCGCTGCTTCGTCGAGCGCCGCGTCCTGCCAATCAGCGCCAAAGTCGTCCTGGCCGTCGTTGCTGCCGCCCTCGCCTTCGCCGTCGCCGAGCCCTACGCCATCCTGCGCTTCGACCGTTTCTATCACGACATCGTCGAGCAGAGCGGCATGGTGCGCAACGCCGGACAGTTCCCCTACACCACGCAGTACATGTACACGCCGAAGTACGTCTACGACCTGACCCAACTCATTCTCTGGGGCATGGCACCGTTGCTCGGCGTCACCGCCGTCTGGGCAACGGCCAGCCGCGTCGGCGGCGCCTGGCGCAACCGGCGCGCGGCCGAATGGGTGCTGCTGTCGTGGGTGATCCCGTTCTTCCTGGTCACCGGGTGGTTCGAGGTGAAATTCCCGCGCTATCTGCTGCCGATCTATCCGTTGATGGCGCTGTGGGCGGCCGACTGGCTGGTGCAGCGCTATCGCCGCGGATCGTTGGTCGGCCGTGTCGCGCTGCCGGCCGTGGTGCTCGGAACCCTGGCCGCCACGCTTGCCTTCGTATCGACGTACACCCGGCAGCACACCGTGGTGACGGCTTCGGAGTGGTTCTACCAGCACATCCCGCCCGGCAGCAAAGTGTTGACGCAAGACTGGGACGAAGGCTTCCCGTTCGCTTTGCCGGCGTACAACCTGGGTCGTTACCAGGTGCGGACCTTCGGCTACTACGAAGACGACACGTCGAACAAGATTCAGCGCCTGAGTGAAGCGCTGGCCACTTCGGACTACGTGGTGTTCCAAACCAAACGGCTTTACGGCGCGGTGCCGCGCGCCGAAAACCGCGACCCGATGCAACCCGGCCGGCGCGCCTATCCCCTGACCTCGAAATATTTCTACAAGCTCTTCGCCGGCGACCTCGGCTACAAGCTGATTCAGGAAATTGCTTCGCGTCCTTCCCTCTTCGGTATCGAAATCCCCGACGAGCTCGCCGACGAGTCGATCACGGTTTACGACCACCCCAAGGTATTGTTCTTCCAAAACGTCGACAAGCTCGATGCAGCCACCCTGGCCGATCGCATCTTGAACCGGCCGATCTCGCGGCCGATGACGCGGGAAGATCTGCTGCTCGCCAAACCCGGCGACGCCGGCGCGCTGCAGGTCGGCACCAGCGAACCGATCGATTCGAGTTGGATTGCGCTCCTGCTGTTCGTGGTTCTGATCGAGTCGCTGAGCTTGGCGGTCTATCCGCTGTCGCGTCGCTGGTTGACCGGTGTCGGCCCTCTGGCGCTGAGCAAGCCGCTTGGCGTTCTGCTCTTCACCTACATTTCATGGCTGGCGGTCGGCTTCGGCCTGGCGCCCTTCACACAAGGAACCCTGACCATCGTGTTGCTGGCGTTCGTCGGGCTCGGTGTCTGGGCCTGGCGTCACGGCGGCTTGAAGCCGATGGGACGCGGCGAAATCATCGCCACCGAAGCGCTGTTCTGGGGAACGTTCGCCTTCTTTCTGATCATTCGCGCCTACAATCCGGAAGTTTACTGGGGTGAGAAGCCGATGGACTTCTCGTTCCTCAACGCCCTGAATCGCACCACGACGCTGCCTCCGCCCGAGCCTTGGTTTTCGGGCTCGCCGCTGTACTACAGCTACTTCGGCTATTACGTCGTGGCGGCGCTGGGGAAGACTCTGCATCTGCAACCGGCATTGACCTTCAACCTGGGCATCGCATTGTTTGCCGGATTGACCGCGGCGGCGGCGTTTGCCGTCGGAGCCTTGGTGGCCGGCAAATGGCAGGTCGGATTGCTCGCGGCGTTCTTCACCGTGCTTATCGGCAACCTCGCCGGTCCACGCGAGTTGATGGGCCCGCACCCGACCATCAACTTCGACTACTTCTGGGCGACGTCGCGCGTCATCCACGACACTATCAACGAGTATCCCTTCTGGAGCTTCCTGTTCGCCGACCTGCACGCCCACGTCATGGTGCTGCCGTTCTCGCTCACCTTCGTGGCCTTCGCCGTGGTTTGGGTGCGGACGCGCGTCATGGCGCCGCGCGAAGAGCTGCCGGCCACCGAACCTCTGGTCTTGTTGCTGATGATGGCCCTTTCCCTGGGCGCCATCACCGTCACCAACACCTGGAGCGCACCGACCTATGTTCTCTTCTTCGTGTTCCTGCTCGGCAGCCTGTGGCTCACCGAGAGTGAAGACCACGGCATCCTGAGCTTCCTCTTCGGCGCTGTGTTCCGCGTCGTGCTGGTGAGCGCCGCCGTCATCGGCGGCAGCTACTTGCTCTTCTGGCCTTACTGGCGCTTCTTCGTACCGCCCGAGCGCAACTTCGGATGGGAGCGCCTGACTCCGGACAAGCTGGCCCAGCCGCTGGACTTCTACACCATCTTCGGCGTGGCGTTGCTCATCCTCGTGCCGTTCGTCCTGTCGTTGTGGACACGGCTGCTGCGGCGCGAAGGCGAACGCCTGAGCCTGCCGCGAACCCTCGCCCTGCCGGTGCTCGTCGTGCTGCTGGCGGCTGGCTTTTGGATTTCAACGCGCGCCGGAATGACGATTCTCTTTCTGGTGACGTTGCAACTGCTGCTCGCCCCGGCCACCGATCGGCGCTGGCGCATTCCACTGGCGTTGGCGTCCTTCGGCTTTGCGGTCACTGCTGGAACCGATCTGGTTTACGTGTGGGACCGCATGAACACGATCTTCAAGTTCTACCTCGAATCGTGGTTCTTGTTCGGTATTGCCGCCGCCGTGGCGGCCCAGGCCTTGTGGTCGGGTGTCGTCGATCTTTGGTGGTTCCGGCGGCTGTGGCAAGCGCTGCTCGTGGCGGTCCTCGGCGTTGGCTTGTTCACGGCGGTCACCGCCGTCATGGGAGTGCTGCGCACCAATCGTGTCCAAACTCCAAAGCCGACGCTCGACGGCATGGCTTACCTGCAGTTCAGAGCTCCCGACGAGCTCGCCGCCTTCGACTGGCTGAATCGCAACATCAACGGAATTCCGGTCATCGTCGAAGCGCACGGTGATTCGTACCAGGACTTCACCCGCGTCTCGATGAACACTGGTTTGCCGACGGTGCTGGGCTGGGCCTATCACGTCTACCAACGGGCTCACACCTGGCCCGACATCAATCGCCGCAAAGCCGATATCCAGACGCTTTACACGACGGACAACAAGGAAGCGGCACAGGAAATCCTGCAACGGTATCATGTCGCGATGGTGTACGTGGGCGCGATCGAGCGGCGGACCTATGCCGGCGGCAACATCGAACGGTTCAACGAATGGACCGATCTGCTCACGCCCGTCTATCAAAATCCCGGGGTGACGATTTTCGCCGTCACCGGCCAGTTTACCGGGGCCATGCCGGTAACGACCATCGAAGACGTTCCGAGCGCCCCCGGAACCACCGAGGAAGCGCAGCGCGCACCGGACGCGCCCGGTCAATTGTCGCAGCCGCGCGGCGTGGCAGTCACGCCGGACGGCAACATCGTCGTCTGCGATTTCGGCAACCATCGCATCCAGGAGTTCAAAGCGGATCTGTCGTACTTGCGCCTGTG
>JACQEN010000197.1 GCA_016200585.1 Deltaproteobacteria bacterium | reverse complement strand
GTCGCAGGCCATCGGCCCCTACCACCAATATCCCGACGGCCTCCTCCTCTTCATCGGGACGATGTTCGCCCCCGTCGACGACCGGGGCGCCCCCGGCAGCGGGTTCACCCACCTGGCGCTTACGCCTCGGGACAGCCCGATTTCCCTACATTCGGGCGTTTCTTCTTCCCCAAAACAAGATCCGCTTGAATGGGTACAGATACGGCCGCGTCTCGGCGAGCTGCGGCAGCAGACGAGCGCGATAGTGCTCGACGAAGCGCGCAAACGTTTCAGCCGACAGGCGTTGCTGGTAGGCCACCAGTAAGGTCCCCTTGGTCCACTCGACCACCTCGTCGCGCGACGGCAAGTAATGCGCATACACCTGCAAACGTACGTGCTGGCGAGCGTAGCCGAGCTCGTCGAGCAGCTCGCTGTAACGCTCCGGCGACAATACCGAAGAACGGCGCACGTAGCCGCGAAGCTCGGTGCGAAACGGCTCTCCCTGCGCGACCTCGGCGGCGACGCGGTGTGAGGCGTGATCGTGGTTGGCTGGGATCTGCACCGCCAGCTGACCGCCGTGAGCGATCGATGCCGTGAGGCGCGCGAGCAAAGCAGGATGGTCGTCGACCCAATGCAGAGCGGCGTTGGAAAACAGCAGGTCGACCGGCTCGGCGGCGCGATAGTCGGCAACGTCGCCGATCTCGAAGCGCAAACCGGCGCTGGTGAAGGACGCACTCTTTGCAAGCATCGTTTCGGAGCTGTCGATACCGATGGTTTCGCGTGCCGCGAGTTGTGTGTGCAATACGCTCGTCAGCTCACCGGTGCCGCAGCCGAGGTCCACGACGCGCATATTTCCCGCCCGCTCCACCAGCGCCATGAGATCGAAGAACGGCTGTCGGCGTTCGTCGCGGAAGCGATCGTACTGCTGCGGGTTCCATTTGCTCTCGCTCATCGCGGCCCTTTGCCCAGGCTGCGCGCCGCGTGCTGTTTGACGCCGACGCTGTCGGCACGTTGAATCGCGTCGCTGCCGAAGCGATCGACCAGCGCATCGACGGCGCGGTTGAGGCGGGTGCGCCGTTGCACGTCGGGGCTGGCAAACAGCGGCATTTGAGCGCCGCCGGTTTCCTGGATGCCGCTCACGGCGACACCGACAAGCCGGATCGTCAGCCCGTTCTTGATGCTATTCCAGAGGGCCACGGCGGTACGATGGATTGCGGCACCGTCGTCGACCGCGGCCGCGAGTGTCGTGCGTCGCGTCAGCAGCGGATACTTTCCCGGTCCGATCCGTTGGGCCAGCTTGACCTTGAGCGTAACCGTACGCGCCACACAGTTGTCGCGGCGCAGACGTCGCGCGATGGCCTCTGCCTGTGCTGCGACGATGCGCCGCAACTCGATGCCGTCACGCAGGTCGCGGTCGAAGGTCTGCTCCTCACCGTACGACTTGCGCTGGCGGTCCGCTTCCACCGAACGCGCGTCGTCGCCGCGCGCCAGGGCGCGCAAGGCCGGCCCATGGTTGCCCAAGCTTCGTTCGAGCAGCGCCGGATCCGCATCGGCGAGATCGCCGACCGTTCGAATGCCGAGGCGCTCGAGAGCGGCGCAGGTCGTCGGACCGGCTCCCCAGATCTGGTTCACCGGAAGCGGGCGCAGGAAGGCTTCGGCCTCTGCCGGCGAAACCTCGAGCAAGCCGTCGGGTTTGCACTTGCCGCTGGCAATCTTGGCGATCATTTTGGTCGGGCCGATGCCGACGGAAACTGCCAGGCCGGTGACTTCTAAGACCCGCGCTTTGAGTCGCACACCAATCTGCCGCGCACCACCGAACAGCGTCAGCGAGCCGGTGATGTCGAGAAAGGCTTCGTCCAGCGACAGGGGTTCGACTTCCGGCGTAAACTCTTCGAAGACCTGCCGCACCTGCTGGCCGATCTCGACGTAGCGCTGCATACGACCCGGAACGAAGATGCCCTGTGGGCACAACTGGCGCGCCTGCAGCGTCGGCATGGCCGAATGCACGCCGAACTTTCTTGCTTCGTACGAGGCGGTCGAGACGACACCGCGATTACCGAGGCCGCCGACGATCACCGGTTTGCCGCGAAGCTCAGGACGGTCATGCTGCTCCACCGACGCATAGAAAGCGTCCATGTCGGCGTGCAAGATGGTGACAGGTCCCATCGCTCGTAGAGATACTACTTCTTCGCTGCGGCCAACAGCTGTCGTTCAACCCGCCAGAACAGAAACGACATGATTGCTGCCGACAAAACGTTGCCGATGGCGACGGTGGCAAACACGGCGCGATCATCGAGCCCGAAGTATTGCGTGCACAGCAGCGACACGGCGACGACGCTGACGACCCGCAGCGACATCCAGGCCAGCGGCACTGTGGCGCGGCCGAGGCCTTGGAAGGCGAAGGAAACGACCATGGCCACACCGACAAACGGATACGACGGTCCGATCCAACGAAAGTAGCGTGCACCAACCTCGAGAATGTCGGCGTCATGAGTGAACAAGTGAAACCAGATCTGCGGATATTCGAACAGCAGCAGCCCCAAGGCACCCTGCAAGGTGACGATCATCGCGCCGGCGCGCAGCACGTAGGTGCGGGTCTTTTCCGGACGGCGCGCACCGGTTGCCATACCGACGAGGGTGAGCACGGCAGCCCCGAAGCCGTAAGCGAACGACAGCAGCAGGAAGTCGAGTCGCGTGCCAAGTCCATACGCCGCAAGATGCGGCTTGCCCAGACGTGCCACGACGCCGGTAAGCACCATGAGGCCGGTGTAGTTGATGATCGTCGACAGCGATGCCGGAACGCCGACCCGCAGGATCTCGCCGATGGCACTCCACTTCCAAACGTGCGGCAAGAGATTCGGCTGCACGATGCCGCGGCCGCCGAAGATGTGCCGCAAACGTGGCAGCAGCGCAACAAACTGACAGGTGAGCGCCGCGATGGGCGCGCCCAGCAATCCCCATCCGAAAACGAACATGAACAACGGCGTGCAGCCGATTTGCAGGATCAGCGACGTGCTCGACCAGACCGCCGGCACGCGTACGTTCCCTTCGCCGCGCATGATGCTGTCGGCCATCGCGGCGCTGAAGGAGATCACCGCGCCGCCGAACAGCACGCGCGCGAACACCGTAGCTTGTTCGAGCACCGCTCCCTGGCCACCCATGAGGGCGAAGAGATATGAAGAGCCGACCTGGATTGCCAAGGCGAAGGCGATGCCGAGGAACACGCTCAACACCAATGCGTGCTCTGCCACGGAGGTTGCGCCGTCACGCTGGCTGGCACCGAGCGCACGCGCCACC
Source organism: Deltaproteobacteria bacterium (assembly GCA_016200585.1). Taxonomy (GTDB): domain Bacteria; phylum Desulfobacterota; class Binatia; order HRBIN30; family HRBIN30; genus JACQEN01. The sequence goes on along the minus strand of JACQEN010000197.1, from coordinate 194 downwards.
GCCGACGAAGCGCCGGCGCCGATGCCCCCGCCCATCGCCGTGATGGCGATCAGCGACACGGGGAACACCAGAGATACGGCGGCGATCGAATCGGCACCCAGGCGGCTGACGTAGTAGGTGTAGAGCACGTTCGAAGTCGCGGCGACGACCATCACCAGGGTCGTTGGTGTCGCCAGCTTGACCACGGCGCGCAG
>JACQEN010000201.1 GCA_016200585.1 Deltaproteobacteria bacterium | reverse complement strand
TACCGACACGCTATTGACGGCCGAGTTCGCCGCCGTAAGGTCAGGCTTGCCGTCGCCGTTGAGGTCGCCCACGGCAATGGAGTAAGGCCCGTTTCCGACGGTGAAATTTGTCGCGGCGCCAAAGCTGCCGGTGCCTGTGCCCAAAAGAACCGACACGCTATTGGAGTTGATGTTCGCCGTTGCAAGGTCGAGTTTGCTGTCGCCGTCGAAGTCGGCCGTGACAACAAAGAAGGGCCCGTTCCCGACCGAGAAATTCGTTGCCCCGCCAAAGCTGCCGGCACCTGTCCCCAGGAAGACCGACACGTTGTTGGCGTGGGCATCCGCCGTAACGAGGTCGAGTTTGCCGTCGCCGTCGAAGTCCCCCACGGCCACCGAGCCGGGACTGCTACCAACGCCGAAACTGGTCACTCCGAAGCTGCCGCTCCCCGTGCCCAAGAGTACCGAAACGGTGCCATCGCCAGCGTTCGCGGTCACCAGGTCGAGCTTCCCGTCGCCGTTGAAGTCCCCGACGGCAACGGAGTTGGGCGTAACTCCAACAGCAAAACTGCTCGCCGACCCCAAGCTGCCGCTGCCGGTGCCCAAGAGAATCGACACCGTGTTGGAACCAGTCCCCACTCGCGTCACCGCGACATCGAGCTTGCCGTCACCGTTGAAGTCCCCGACAGCGACGGAGCGGGGGTTTGTTCCGACCGCGAAGCTCGTCGCCGCGCCCAAGCCGCCGTCGCCCATGCCCAAGAGAACGGATACGGTATTGGAGGTGAAATTCGCCATCACTACATCGAGCTTGCCATCACCGTTGAAGTCCCCCTTTACCAAGGAGAATGGGCTCCCGACGGTGAAGCCCATCGGCGTGCCTACGGCGCCAGTGCCGTTGCCCAAAAGAATCGATGTGGTGTTTGAGTCCAGGCTCGCCACGGCGAGATCGCCCTTGCCGTCGTTGCTGAAATCCCCCAGGGCCACGGAGTAGGGAACACTGGCGACCGCGACATTCGTCGCAGCACCGAAACTACTGGTGCAACCGGTCGACGCACAGCTATTGAGCAGCACGGAGACGGTGTTGGCGCCGTTGTTCACGACCGCCAGGTCTAGCCTGCCGTCCGCGTTGAATTCTCCTAAGGTTACCGCGTAGGGGCTATTGCCGACCGCAAAATGCGCCGCCGTGCCGAAATTGCCGGTGCCTGTTCCGAGCAGAACCGACGTCGTGTAGGTACCGAGGTCGGCCGTCGCAAGGTCGAGTTTGCCGTCACCGCTGAAGTCGGCGACGACCACAGATACCGGCGCAGTTCCGGTTCCTACGGCGAAGTTCGTCGCCGCTCCAAAGGTACCAGTTCCTGTGCCCAAGAGGACCGACACCGTGTTCGAGTTCAGGTTGGCGGTTACGAGATCGAGTTTACCGTCGCTATTGAAGTCCCCCGTGGCGACGGAGCGTGCCCCGCTGGCCACCGCGAAGTTCGTTGTGGCGCCTAGGCTGCCAGTCCCGTTGCCCAACAGAATAGATACGGTAGAGTTGAGGTTCGCGGTAGCAACGTCAAGCGTGCCGTCGCCGTTGAAGTCCCCGACAGCAACGGATTGAGGTGAACTCCCTACGGAAAAGTCCGTCGCCGCGCCAAAGCTGCCGGCGCCAGAGCCCAGGAGAATTGACACTGTGCCGGCATTTGCATTCGCGGTCGTAAGATCGAGCACGCCGTCGCGGTTGAAGTCTCCGACAGCCACGGACCAAGGACTGGTCCCGACCGGAAAGCTCGTCGGCGCGCCAAAGCTACCGGTACCGGTGCCCAGGAGAATCGACACTGTATTGGTCGTGTCGTTCGTAACCGCAAGATCGACCTTCCCGTCCGTGTTGAAATCACCGATGGCTACGGAGTGAGGAGTGCTCCCGGCAGCGAAGTTCGTCGCCGCACCGAAAATACCGGTCCCCGTGCCCAGGAGAATTGACACTGTGTTGGCAGCGTAATTTGTCACCGCGAGGTCCGGTTTCCCATCACGATCGAAGTCGCCGGTGGCGACTTGAAATGGCCCGCTACCAACGGCGAAACTCGTCGCCGCTCCAAAACTCGGCGCGGCACAACCTGGTGAACCACCGGCCGTCGGTGTCCAGGTCGGGGATAGGGTCGGCGAACTGGATGGTGTAAAGGTCGGAAGAGGCGTCGGGGTATTGGTCGGAAGCAGAGTCGGGGTGAGAATAGGACTGGGAGTGGACGTAGCCGTACCAGTCACGGTTGGAGTGAAGGCGATACACACAGAAGGTTGGCCGGCACATACGTAGCCTGCCTGTACCATGCAGGCATCGCTGCAGCCGTCACCGTTCGAGGTGTTGCCGTCATCACATGCTTCGGGTCCACCACTGAATCCCTTGCCCACGTAACGAACGACGGCGAAATCATTGTTGCTACCGTTGTAGGCATTCCCGGCGACGACGATCGCCCCATCAGCCTGCAGGGCTACGCCGTGTGCGCCAGCATCCCCCGGACCGACCGTCGTAACCGCCCTGCCCCCTGAGCCAAAAATTGTATCGAGGCTTCCGTCGCTCAGGTACCGCGCCACCGCGAAAGCGTACCTGCCAGCGGTAAAGGTGGTGCCACCAACGACGATCTTACCGTCATCCTGAACGACGACTTCGTACCCGGAATCTTGGGTCGATCCCAGATCCGTCGTGACTTTACCATCGCCGCCAAAACTAGCATCCAGACTGCCGTCGCTGAGGTAACGGACAACAACAATGTCGTCGTCGGATCCAGAACGGGACGTCCCAGCAACGACGATCCGACCGTCCGACTGAAGCACGACGGAATCGGCGGTATCGGTAGCGGTGCCAACGGAAGTCGTGACGATTCCGTCGCCACCGAAACTCGAGTCGAGGCTTCCGTCGGTGTTGTAGCGAAGGATTGCGATATCCGTATTGCCGGCGTTGTCCCAGTTTCCGACCACAACAATCTTGCCGTCGGGTTGGATCGCAACATCGTTGGCTTGCTCAGCCGCTGGGCCGATCGCGGTTGTGACCTTACCATCACCTGCAAAGGTTGCATCCAAACTTCCGTCGCTGTTGTATCTAACAACAGCGATATCGGTGTTGCCGGCAATCGATAACTTCCCAACAACCACGATTTTGCCGTCACCCTGTAGCGCCACGCCGTAGGCGCATTCGGCGTCGGGAGTCAGTGCGGTAATGACCTTCCCATCGCCGTCGAAGCTTGAGTCGAGCGTCCCATTGGCGTTGTAACGGACAACGGCAAAGTCCTGGGTCCCATTCGCATTCTGCACGCAGCCGGCGACAATCAGTTTCCCGTCCGGTGCGATCGCCAGAGCGTTCGCATCGTCATGGCTTGTCCCTATGGCGGTCGTAACCTTTCCATCACCGTCGAAAGTTGGATCCAACGTGCCATCGCTGTTGTAACGCACCACGGCGAAGTCATCGGCGCCCGACTGGGCGCTGCCAGCGACAACGACCTTGTGGTCCGATTGCACTTTGACCGCGTTGCCAAAGTCCCAGCTCGCACCCACCGGCGTTGTAACGATACCGCCGGCGCCGAAGGTATTGTCCAAGGTCCCGGCAGCGGCCCAGCCGACCACGACACCGTCACCGCAGATGGTCGTACATGCACTCGGCGATCCTGTGCAGACGTATCCAGCCTCGATCGCGCAGCCGGCGCCACAGCCATCACCCGCAGTTGTATTGCCGTCGTCGCACTGCTCGCCCGATTCGACGACGGAGTTGCCGCACTGCGGCATCGGGGTGCTTGTCGCAGCAGGGGAACTCGTCGGCGTTTGGGTTGGGCTTGGCGTTGCCGTCGGTGTTGGCGCAAGGTACTCGAATACGTAGGCAGAGCCTTGGTCGATGTTGGCACCGAAATCGTCATAGAGCGCCCCGATCACGATGGTACTGCCGGCGATCGCGACCGAGTAGCCGAATTCGTCCTCCCCGGCGCCATCGGCGGCAGTGAGTTTGGCGGTTTCGGTCGTGTCGGCCCAATTGCCAACCGGCTTGGCAAAGACGTAAACGGACCCACGCTGAGCGTTGTCGTCACGCGCCCCGACCACCACGAGATCGCCGCCGATCCCTACGGACCAACCGAAAAGATCAGAGGCAGTCCCGTCGGCGGCAGTTAGTTTTGCGGTCTGGGTCATGTCAGCCCAGCCACCACTTGGCTTCATGAAAACGTAGGCCGAGCCCTGATTCGAGACAGCCCCGATGTCGTCGAGGTGAGCTCCGATCACCGCGGTGTTCCCGCTTATCGCCACGGCGTATCCAAACAAATCGAAGGCTGCGCCGTCGGCGGCGGTCAGCTTGGCGGTCTGGGTCATGTCCACCCATCCACCACCCGGCTTGACGAACACGTACGCCGAACCTTGGTCCGTATTTGCGCCGACGTCGTTACGGTACGATCCCACCACCACCGTGTCGTCGCTGATCGCCACGGATGTACCGGCCAAATCCGCCGAGGCGCCGTCAGTACTGGTGAGCTTGGCGGTGTGGGTCATGTCCGACCAGCCACCCATCGGCTTGACGAACACATACGCCCAGCCGCTAACGCGACCATAGGGAGCTCCAATTGCCACCGTATCTCCGCTGATCGCCACCGAGTAGCCAAAGTGGTCGGCCGCAGCGCCGTCAGCGGCGGTTAGCTTGGCGGTCTGGGTCATGTTGGCCCAACCACCCCCCGGTTTGACAAACACGTAGGCCGAGCCTTGATCGTCTTTGACACCGATATCGTCGTTGGATGCGCCCACCACAACAGTGTCGCCGCTGATCGCCACCGAGCATCCGAACAAGTCGGCCGCAGCACCATCTGAGGCGGTCAGCTTGGCGCTCTGGGTCATGCCGGTCCAACCACCCCCCGGCTTCAAGAACACGTACGCCGAGCCCTGGTCTGCGTTGGTGCCTATGTCGTCGTAGTACGCCCCGACGACCACGGTATCTCCGCTGATTGCCACAGAGATGCCAAACCAGTCATTCGTGGCCCCGTCGGAGGCGGTAAGCTTTGCCTTTTGCAAAAACGGATCGACTACCACAGGGTACCGAGCTTGCGTGTCGTCAACACGCAACAGGACGCGGTTGCCTCGCACCTCCAACCACGCGCCCAAGTCCCGACCGTCCGCATCGTAGGCGAATAAGCCGCAGTAGCTCAGAATCGTGCCGCCACCTTGATCATTCAAGGTGATGGCATTGGCTTGCGCATCGCCGCCGACGTGAAAGTCACCGGAAATCTCGATTTCAATCGTCAAAGGACCGCCGGCTCTTGCAGCGGGCGGCGCTTCGAGCGTAAACCCTTGCTCAAGCCCCTGTGGACCGTTCACGTACCATTCCTTGAGCGTACCCCGGAGGTACTCCACACGATTCCTGTCAGCTACAGGTCCGGCTGTCCCCACCGGCAACAGATTTTCCCCGTAACCGTATCCGCTTAGCCGTAAGCCCCAGCGCGCCTTGCCCGAGCGCATCTGCACGCCGTGCTCCGTGAACTCGGCTTCAAAGCCATGGGCGGAGTTTGCGATCCCGAATGCGGGTAACAAGCTTGGATGAGAGTCGGTCTGGATCGCACGAAACGTTGCGTTATCGTTTCCGATAGCCGCCGAAATCGCCGCCTGCCCAGCGATGGGCAACTGGCTGAGCGTCTGCGATTTCTGTGAATTCGCAGCTGCCGAAGCTCCTGCGGCGCCGAATACGAAAAGAAACAGAAGAGCCTGACAATTCTCAACGATCCTCGATCTCGTTCTTCGGCCCCTCATGTTTGCCTCCATTGTTGCCGGAATGCCTCGATGATCGCAGCGTGGAAATCCTCGGCGCCGGGGTTAAACGGCATTGCAGCGATTCCCAACCAGGGCCGCAGCCGCAGTTGGTCCAGGGCTTGGCTACGGGTCGTTGCCCCTGGCGAGCGAGAGACCACACCCTTCGGCACGTGCTGGCACGGAGCGACCACTTCGGTGTATGCCGTCTTTCCTCGATCATGAGCGCGCTCCCCCAGGTGTTTCGCGCTGCTCGTGCTCTGGATTGCTCGACACAGACTACAGAGGCAGGGTTCGTGTCAAGGCCGGACGTCTGAACAGACGACACCGTTGAGGCGATCTGCTTCGAGCATCCTGTAGTGACGTCGTACGTGGCTGCGAAAGGCCGACAACGCCGGTGGTCGCAGTGGCTTCAACGAAGCCCGTTGCGCTCAGGCGGATGATGCGCGCCCTTCACGCACCGTCGATCAGCCGCGCGGATGAAACTTGCGGTGCACCTGACGCAGCCGCTCGCGGGCGACGTGAGTATAGATCTGCGTCGTGCCGATATCGGAATGTCCGAGCATCATCTGAACGGACCGCAGGTCGGCACCACCTTCGACCAGATGCGTCGCAAAGGCGTGCCGCAGCGTGTGCGGGCTCACCTTGCTGCCGATGCCGGCGCGCATGACTGCCAGGCGCAGGCGTTTGGCGAAGCGATCGCGTCCCATACGGCCGCCACCGCGACTGACGAAGAGCAGCGGGCTCATCTTCCCCTTCAGCAACTGTGGCCGCACCTCGGCGATGTAGCGTTGCAAGCGCTCACGCGCTAAGCTGCCGATCGGTACGGCGCGCTCCTTGCGCCCTTTGCCGACGACCGTCAGGTACGCCGCCTCGAGGTTGACTTGCACGACGCGCAGCGACACGACCTCGGAAACGCGCAGACCGGTTGCGTACACCAGCTCGATCATCGTCCGATCGCGCTCGGCGACGGCAGTATCTTCGGCCTGCGGCTCGAGCAATTGCTTGACTTCCTCGCCGCCCAGGGAACGCGGCAAGCGCTGCCCCAAACGCGGCGCGCGCAAATCGCTGGCCGGATCGCGGTCGACCATTCGTTCGCGCACCAGGAAGGCGAAAAAACTGCGCAAAGCCGCCAGGCGTCGTGCCCGGGTGCGTGCCGACAGCGACCGGCGCTGCATGGATTCGAGGAACCGCGCGATGTCACCCGGCCGTACCGCCTTTACGTCGATCACGCCTGCGCTCTCGAGATGATCCAGGAACGTCGTCAGATCGCGTCCATAGGCATCCAGCGTATGCGGCGAGACACCGCGTTCGGTGGCGAGAAAATTGAGAAACACGTCGACGGCTTGCGCTGCCGGCCGGCGTTGCTCGGTGGTCATTCCCGGGCGGTCTCTGCTTGACGGTTGGTGCTCGAAGTATCGGTCAAGCGCTCGAGGAGCACGTCGCGGATCTCTGCCAGCTGCGCTTCTTCGACGATCTTACGGCCCGCCGCGGTGCTGACGTAGAACACGTCCAGAACCTGATCGACATTGGTGGTGATCTTGGCAACGTGAATCGACAGACCGAGATGAAACAACGTGTTGGTGATCGTGAACAACAGGCCGACTCGATCCTGCGTGTAGACGTCGAGCACTGTAAAGTCGGCAGACACCTGATTGTCGACCTTCACCTCGGTGGGTACGCGCGGCACGTATTTCCTTCCGAGCACCGATGCGCTTTCCGGGCGACTCACCAGCTGATCGACCTCGATCGATCCCGATAGGACCTGCCCGAGCGACTCCTGCATTCTCTCCCAGCGTGCGGTGCGCATGGCCACTTCCGGATGGTCGCCATGCGAGATACGGAAGATGTCCAATGCCATTCCGCTGTCCGACGTGTTGATGCTCGCGGTGAGAATGTTCATACCGTGCGCCAGCAGCACGCCGCACAGCATGGAGAACAATCCCGGCCGATCGGCGGTCGCGATGGTGAATTCGCTGAACTCGCGTTCCGGGAAGTGCTTGACCTCGCTGACGTACGGCCCGGCATCGATGCCGCGAATCAGCCCGAGGTGGTGGACGATATTCTCCTCGGGCGTGCCGAGGAAATAGCGGTCGGGCATGTCGCGCAGAAACTCCTCCAACCGGGGTGACGGCAAGACGTCCTTTGCCGCCTGCGCAATCCGCTGTTTGACGCGTGCGATGCGCTCGGCGTGATCTTCTTCGACGAAGGCCCCGCGTTCGAAGACTTCGGCGGTTTGCAGATACAGCTCGCTAAGGAGCATGTCGTGCCAATTGTTCCAGATCTTCGGCCCCACGGCCCGCATGTCAGCGAAGGTCAGCAGGTAGAGCTTCTTCAGGTTGTCGAGCGTCTCGACACGGCGGGCGAAATCGATGATCAGCCGCGGGTCGTGAATGTCGCGGCGCTGCGCCAGGTGGGACATGTTGAGATGCTGCGCCACCAGGAACTTGAGCTGCGCGGCGTCGTCGGTGTTGAGATGGAGACGGTCCGAAATGTCGTCGCACATCTTGGCGCCGCGGTCCGAATGTCCGCTGCCGTATCCTTTGCCGATGTCGTGCAGCAGCATGCCAAGCATGAGCAGCTCGACTCGATCGGCGTCGCGCATCACGTGCGTCAGCAGCGTTGCAATCTCCTTGTGGGTGCCGGCCCGCAACAGTTCAAGCTCGTGGACGCCGCGTAGCGAGTGCTCGTCGACCGTATAGATGTGGTACAAGTCGTGAAGAACCATGCACGTCAGCCTGCCGAATTCCGGCAGGAACGCCCCAAGCGCCCCGGCCAGATGCATTTCGCGCAGCGTTTCATAGATGTTCTTGCCACGCAGGATCTCGAAGAAGGCCGCGATCGTCGCCGGCTTCCGGCGTTGTGCGTCGTCCATGAGATGGAGCTGTGCCCGCAGGACCCGTTTCGTGCTGTTGGAGATTCGTACGCCGTGACGCTGGGCATCGAGAAAGACGCTGATGAGATTGCCGGGATCCTCTTCGAACACCTCGCTGCTGGAAACCGACAAGATGCCACTGGCAATCGTCACACCGGGACGAATCTCACGCGGCCGAGCTCGCCCAAACGGGAAATACGATCGCTTCGGCGGGATGCAGCGCTCGATGATCTCGTCGGCGAATCGATTCACCGTCGCGGCGTTGAGGTAGTACGTCTGCATGAACAGCTCGACGCCCTTCATCGTCGCCGTGTCGCGGAAACCGAGCATCGGCGCGATACTCTCCTGATACTCGAAGGTCAGCTGGTCCTGATGCTGGCGTGACAAGAAATGCAACGAGTTGCGGACGCGAAACAGGAAGTCGCGCGCCACCTCGATCTCTTCGCGTTGGGGTACAGTGATGACGCCCTTTTGCACCAGCTCTTCGACGCTGTTGGTCTTGAACTTGACCTTGGCCATCCACATCGCCGTGTGCAGATCACGCAGTCCGCCTTCGCCCTCTTTCAGCTGCGGTTCGAGAAGGTAGACCGAATCGCCGTAGCGCTGATGCCGTTCGCTATTCTCGGCTAGCTTTTCCTCGAAGAAACGATCCGCGCCCTTTTTCAGGACCTCGCTTTCCATTGCCTTGGCGAATTCGGCGAAAAGGGGTTCGTCGCCGCACAGAAAGCGGGCGTCGAGCAGAGCCGTCTTTACCTTGAAGTCCTGCGCCGCCAAGCGCACGCACTCGCGCACGTTGCGC
>JACQEN010000202.1 GCA_016200585.1 Deltaproteobacteria bacterium | reverse complement strand
TGGGCTTCACGGAACCGCGCCCGATTCAGGCGGAAGCGATTCCTCCTGCGTTGGCGGGCCGCGACGTGCTCGGTTTGGCTCAAACCGGTACGGGCAAAACAGCCGCCTTTGTCCTGCCCATCCTGCAGCGCCTGAACTCCAACCGTCGACCCGGACCACGGGCGTTGATCGTTGCGCCGACACGTGAGTTGGCAACACAGATACAAGTGGAGGCCGAAAAGCTGGCGCAGTTCACCGGCTTGAAGGTCGTCGCCATCTTCGGTGGCGTTCCTGCAGGCAAACAAATCCGTGCGCTGCGCGAGCGTGCGGACATCATCGTCGCGTGCCCCGGCCGTTTGCTCGATCTCATGCAGCAGGGCTTCGTCAAGCTGTCCGGCATCGAGGTTCTGGTTCTCGACGAGGCGGATCACATGTTCGATCTCGGCTTTCTGCCCAACGTGCGGCGGATTCTCGAAGCGCTTCCGAAGCAACGGCAAACGCTCTTGTTCTCGGCGACGATGCCGAAGGAAGTGCGCAGCTTGGCAACCCAGATCCTGCACGATCCACAGATCGTCGAGCTGGCTCATTCGAAGCCGGCGCACACCATCGAGCAGCACGTCTGCAGCGTTGCCTCGCATCGCAAGCTCGATCTGCTGCGCCACTTGCTGAAGGAGGACGAATTCACCTCCGCAATCGTCTTTCTACGCACGAAACATCGCGCTCGGCGCCTGGCCGAGCAGTTGTCCCGCCTGGGGCACGACGCCGTTGCCTTGGAAGGCAACATGTCGCAGGGGCAGCGCGATCGCGCCATGAATGGCTTCCGCGACGGACGTTTCGACGTCTTGGTGGCGACCGACATCGCGGCGCGCGGCATCGACGTCGCCAATGTTTCGCACGTCATCAATTTCGATGTGCCGAATACGCCCGACGCCTACACCCACCGCGTTGGCCGAACCGGACGCGCCGAGCGTCACGGCAGGGCCATCACCTTGATGGGCGACGAGGATCACGGCGCGATTCGCGACATCGAGCGCAAACTCGGGGCGCCGCTGGCACGCCTGCACCTTCCCGGTTTCGCAAACGAGCCGCACGTCAGTGCGCCGCTGGATCGTCCGCGCACAGCCGCAATTCAAAAACCCTTTGGGCCGCGGCCCGGTCAAGCCCCCTTGGCGCGGCACCGCCGCCAGCGTTCGCGATCGACGTTTGGCCAAGGCCGAACACAGCGCTTCGAACACCTCTAGAAACGGCACTGTGGTTCTCAGTATGCGCCGCGCATGCTGAGAACCGCAGGGATCGTCTTGACGAGGATGAGCACATCGAGGCGCAGCGACGCTTGCTCGATGTATTGCAGATCCAGCTCGATGCGCGTCGCATAGTCGAGGTCTTGGCGCCCGCTGATCTGCCACAGCCCGGTGATTCCCGGTTTTACGCTCAAGCGTTTCTGCAGAGCCGCACCGAACTTCGGCATTTCCTCGGGAGAGATCATGCGCGGTCCGACCAGGCTCATCTCGCCGCGCACGACGTTGAGCAGCTGCGGTAGCTCGTCGAGACTCAGCTTGCGCAGCCAACGCCCGACGGCCGTGCGGCGCGGGTCGTCGCGCAGCTTGATGTTCTGTCCGTAAGCGTCGTGCAGGTCGACGCGACCCTCGAGAATCCGGTCGGCATCGGCGACCATGGTGCGAAACTTGAACGCATCGAACTGCTCGCCGTTCAGGCCGACGACACGCCGCCGGTAGACGACAGGACCGCGCGAGGTGATGCGGACGAGCAAAGCCACCAAGGCCAGGATCGGAAAAGAGACGACGAGCAGCAGAGCCGCTCCGATGCGATCGAAGCAAGCTTTTGCGAACCAGTCTCTACGGCCTCCGACAATCGCCGCCGGCGACTCAATCACCGCTCATCCCCCAGGGGCCCCTTCATCGAGAAACTAGATACCGCATCTCGGTATACGGCTTCCAGTCGTTGCGTCGTGAAATTCCAATCATGGTAGGCCTCGACGTATTTTCGCCCAGCGGCACCCATTCGGCGGCGCAACGCGTCATCGGCCAACAAACGCAGGATCTGCCCGGCACAAGATTGGACACCGGAGGTTTCGATCAGTACTTGGTCGTAGCCTTTCGCAAGACCGGCACACGCGGCCGGCGAAGCGACCACCGGCGTGGCCGTTGCCAGGGCTTCGAGGACTTTGTTCTGAATCCCGACCGCGTACGGCAGAGGATTCACGGACAAGGTTGCGCGCTGCAGGTAGGGTCGAACGTCCGCTACGGTTCCGGTTACGGTAATGCGCGATTCTCCACCTCCGGCCAGGGCACGTACCGCGCGCACCGGCTCGGCGCCGCAGATCACCACGCGGGCATCGGGTCGAGAAGCCCAGACGATCGGCATGACCTTGCGCACCAGTTCGACGGCGGCGCGGACATTGGCATGGTAGCTCATGCGGCCGACGTACAGCAGGGTTGCCGCTTCGCGCCGTCCGTCGAACGGACGAAAATATTCGAGATCGACGCCGTTGGGAACGACCTGGGCCGTGGTCGTGACCTCCTGGCTGGGACTGAGACGTGACAAGGCAGCGGCTTCGCTTTCGGCGGTGACGATGATGCGCTCGAAGCTCTGTGTCAGACGCGCCTCGAAACGGCGTGTTCGCGGCAAATCGATGCGAGCGGCCGTACGACTGAGCCATGTTCCACCGTGATGCTGCGTGATTTCGAAGAGCTCGCTGATGCAGTCGACGGCATCGTAGACGCGCGGCAAACCACGTAGGTCCACTCCCATCAAGGCGGCCCGCAGATGTTCGACGTGAGCAATGTCGTAGGTGTTTGCCGCAAGCAAGTCGCGCAAGCGTTCACGCCAGGCGGGCGAATGACAGTACAAAGCCTGGAACGGCAGGTCGTCGGTGAGGCCACGTAAACAATTCAGCGATGCCCGCAGACGGGAAATCGGGACGACCTCGATTCGTTCGCAAACCGAGCGCAATGCGGCAACGGCGTCGTGATCTTGTTCCGAGGTTTCCGCGCTGAGAAGCGTGATCCGATGACCACGGCGCGCCAGTTGCGTCACGAAACCAAACGGGCGCGTGCGCAGAAGCGACGGGACGTACGGCGAGACGAACAAGATGCGCAGCGAGTCCATCGTATGAAGAGAGGCGCGTGACGCGATGCTTCGTCCAAGCGCTACGGCGCAGCGCTCAGGTAGACTCGCGTTCCAACCGATCCGACGTCAGCGGTTCCCGCGCAGCCGGCCGATGACCTCATCGATCGAGCCCATCTCGGGATTGCGCTCGGCGAGGATCCCCTCCATACGGGCTTGGATGCGTTCTTTCCACTCGGGGTGGGGAAAGATGTAGAAGCGCTCCGTGCGAATGGCTTCGAGGACGATGTCGGCCACTTGGTTCGGCGGCATGCCGGCGGCCACCAACTGCCGCGCCAACTGTTCCATCTCGTCGGCACCCGGAAGCTTGGCGGCGGTGTCGCCGAATTCTGCCGGGCGGTTACGCGCCGAGTCGAGGATGTTGGTGCTGACGAAGCCGGGACAGAGCACGGAGACGCGCACCAGCGATCCGAATGCCGCCAACTCCTGGTGCAGCGTTTCCGAGAGCGCGACGACCCCGAACTTCGATACGTTGTAGGCAGCCATTCCAGGCGCGGCGACCATTCCGGCGACGGATGCGGTGTTGACGATGTGCCCTTCGACGCCCTGGGAGATCATGATGGGCGTGAACACGCGTAGGCCGTGGATGACGCCCCAGAGATTCACGCCGAGTAGCCATTCCCAGTCGGCTGTGGTGTGCATCCACGACGGACCGGAGACAGCCACGCCGGCGTTGTTGCAAACGATGTGAATGCCGCCGAATGCTTCGAGTGCCACCTGCGCCAGGTGCTCGACCTCCGCGGCCTTCGACACGTCGGTGCGTACCGCCAGCGTTTGCGCGCCGCAGGCGGAGAGATCGAGCGCCGCTTTTTCCAGCGCTGCCGTCTCGACATCCGCCAGGACGACCTTCATGCCCTGACGCGCGAAGCCCTGTGCCAGCGCATTGCCGATCCCACTCGCCGCGCCCGTCACCACAGCCACCTTGTCGCGGAATTCCTTCATCATGCCCTCCGATCGATTCTTGATGCCCAGAGTACCACCGCGTCGCAACCCCCGTCGCCGTCTTTGCTTGCGACCGGATTGCCGATAGGATCGTCGGCTCGACAAGGAGGACATCATGTTCGTCGTTACCAATCGAATTCCCGTTGCCGCCGGCCACGAGGCCGACTTCGAAGATCGCTTCCGCAAACGCGCCCATCTCATCGATCAATCTCCGGGCTTCGTGAAAAACCTGGTGCTGCGGCCCGTGCTGCGGCGCTTCAGCCACACCACGGGCCAATGGGAGGAAACCAAGGAACAGAGTTACTACCTGGTTCAGACCTACTGGGAAAGCGAGGAGGCGTTCTGGAACTGGACGAAAAGTGATTCGTTCCGGACGGCTCATAGCAACCGCCCGCCGGCGGAAATGTTTGCCGGACCGAACGTGCTTGAGATCCATGAGGTGATTCAGACCACAGAGGCTCGTTGAAACGGAGCAACCGCCGCCGAGCGTACGGCGTGTGAAGCCTACTCGACGGCAAGCAGGCGATACGCGAGCTGCACTTGCTGGAATCCTTTGAGCGTCAGCTCACCGAGCGATTCGCAGCGGAAGGTCTTGCCGAGCTCGGCTTGCACACGCGCGCTGACGATGATTTCGCCACCGCCGGCGGCGCTGCTCAAACGCGCCGCCAGGTTGGTGACGGTACCGATGACGGCGTAGTCGCGGCGACCTTCGTAGCCGACGAAACCGCAGGTGGCGTAACCGGTGTGGATGCCCATGCCGACGTCGATGCGATAGCCCTTGCGAACCCAGTCTTCGCGCAACTTGCGGATATCGCCGAACATCGCCAACGCCAGGCGCGCGGCGCGCTCGACGTGATCGCTTTGGTCCACCGGGTCGTTGAAGAATACCATGAAGCCGTCGCCGGCGAAGCGTTCGAGAGTGCCGGCAAATTCTGCGATCCGCTTGCCCATGGCTTGGTGATACTCGGCGAGCGTCGACATCACTTCTTCCGGTTCGACACTGTCGGCGAACGACGTGAACCCGCGCAGGTCCGCAAACAACACGCTGACCAGCTTGCGCTTGCTGTGCAGCTCGGCGGCACCGCCCCTGGCCATGACCTGGTCGATGATCTGCGGCGGGAAGAAGCGCTTCAGGTCGGCGAACTCGAGCTCGCGTGAACGCAGCCGCTCGGTCGCTTCGATCCGTACCAGCGATTGTACGGCCTGTTGGGCAATCGTCGACAGCGCTTCGATGTCGGCCCGTTCGTAGACGTCGCCACTGAGTCGAGCGCTCACCGCCAGGCCACCGACGACGCGTGGATGGCGCACGAGCGGTAGCAAGAGCTCGGCGTTCAGGCGGCGAAAGCAGGCGTAACACTCGTCTTTGATGTTGGCGTACTGCGGATCGATGGCCACATGCTCGCGGGCGACTTCTTTGCGCGTTGCCACCATCAGCTGCACGAGCGGCTCGCTGTCGAGCCTGACACTCGTATCGGGACGGAGGCCGGCGAAACGCAACAGCTCCTCGCCCGCAACCTGGTCTACAAGCAAGAAGGCGACGGCGCCGTTGGCGTCGCAAAGCCGGGCCGGAACGCGCGCCAGCGTATCGAGCACTTCCGCCGCCGAGGCTCCGGCTGCCAGCTCGTTTCCGAGCTCACGAATGAGCTCGGGAAAGCGCGCCCGCTGCGGATACAGCCGCGAGCTCAGTCCGGCGTCGAAGCGCGGCCACCCATAGAGCAGCGGGAACAAGAGGAAGGCGACGGCGTAGGGCGAAAGGGTGATGAGTACGATCGCGACGACCGTCAGCACGCCGACTACGGCGGCGTAGATGACGGCGCGGCGGACCGCGATGCGCGCGTTGAGAAGATCGGTGCGCACGGTGACGTATCCCAGGGCAAGCAAGAAAAAGCTCAACGCCCAGTAGGCGATGCGCGTGTCGACCAGCACGATCTGCAGAGTAGCCCCTACGAAGTTGACGATGGCGACGGGTCCGACGCCGGCAACCGCACCGGCCAGGAGAATGCGCGCCCGCTGGGCTACGACCGGGTCGCCGGCGTTGACGGCCAAGTACGAACAGCGAGCGATGAACACGGACATCGAGATCAGCAAGACCGTTGTGTCGACCGTGACGCCGGCGTAGCGCAACAGCCCGCGCCAGTCGGTGTACCATCCGGCGATCTGAATGGCGGTGATGCAAAATCCGAAAGCGTAGATCAGGGAAACGATGCGTGGACGGCGCGCCAGCAGCGGATGCACCACCGGAAAAGCCAGTGCGCCGTAGAGCGGCGAAACCGAGACCCCGCCGACGACGAAACGGAAATAAATGGCGCGTAGCATATCATCGGGGCCGATCGGCAACAGCTGCGTCGTCAACACGCCGCCGCTGAAGACGCACAGCGAGAGCAGAGCCCAGCTGCTTGTCGCGAACGGACGCAGCAAGAAGCTGACGATACCGATGGCGGCAAACAAGGCACCGAGCCCGACGTTGGCGCCCTGAGCGAAAACTACGTCGCCCCACGTCAGAGAACGAACGGTGAGCGTGACATCACGTACGATCCCGCCCGGCCGCGTGAGCGTCAACCGATTGCTGGCGCCCTCCTCCACGCGCACATGCTGCACGCGCTCGCAGGGCGGTGTATTCATGAACGATACACCGTTGACGGCGATCGCCCGGCCACCGCCGAACAATCCGGCTGCAGCGGCATCCCAACGTGTCGGCGCAACGTTCGCGCCGTCCTCGACCCAACCGACGTCCGGTTTGCCGACGCGCTGCCAGCTGTCGGACAGCGTCAGTGCAACGCCGCCGATGTATACCGCGATCAGCAACGCGAAGAGCAGGCGTTCGCGGACGCGTCCGGATTCGCGCATCATCACGACGTTACGAGTCCTGGCACTCCCGCCCGTGCGTTGATCCCAAGCCGCGCTAGCACAGCGCCGTCTTAGCGCAGCGGCGCCGTCGAAGTCACGCCGCGACTGGCAATCTCGATCAACGCCAACACGGTGATCGTCAACATTCGCCCGGAATTGAGCGACCACGGATAACAATCGAGCAGAGCGATGATCTGTAGAGCAGCGAGGCTGGCAACTCCGGCAACCAACCAGGGAAGCGATGCCGCAGCCGGGTGATTGCGTAAACGCCGCACGGCGACGACGGGCAGCGCCAGCCAGAAGAGCGCCCCGCCGATCCCGACTTCTGTCGCCAGCATCAGCGCAACGTTGTGCGGGTAGTGCGGCTGCACACCCTCCGCCTGCATGGCCATCGGCGAATTGCCGGCGCCGATACCGAGAAGTGGATGTGCGGCGAGAGTCTGCAGTGCCATGCCGTCGAGCTGCAAGCGATTGTCTTGTTGCAGCGATTCAAGAAGGGTACCCCAGAACGTTGCGGACGCCGGGAGGCTCGTTGTAGCTCCGAGCCGAGCCGCAATGGGTGCGCGCCACATCCAGCCGGCGACGGCAACCACACAAACACCGGCTGCGAAGGTGAGTATCAAGCCTCGCCGTAAACGTTGGACAAGCCGCCAAAGCCAGAATGCCGTGATGGGCAAGACGATGGCTGCGGCAATGAATGCCGAACGCGAGAAGGTCGCCAGGAGCGCCAGGCCCATCAGCCACAGAGCCGGTGCTACCCAGAGGCGATCGAGCAAGGGTAGGGCGAGCACCATGCCGGCGACCATGAAGCCGCCGAGAACGTTTGGATGGAAGGTCAACCCATACCCCCGCAGCCAGAGATGGTCGCCCATCTTGATCACCGACGCGCCGAATGCATTGGGTGCCGAAGCCAGCTCGCCGGGTAAGCCGAGCGGTCCCTGGTGGATGGCCTGGCCGAAAGCAATGGCGGCTTGCAGGGTCAGTCCCAGCAGCAGGGCGGTGGCCAGGCTGCGTGCCTTCAGGTCGGCTTCGAACAGCGCCCAGCACACGCCGCCGGCGAAAGCCCAGCGCAACGTGAAATAAAGCGCCAATTGTGGAGCCCGCGATCCTGCAGCGCTCAGTAGCCCGAGACCAGCGAGCGCCGCGAGGAGATGCGCGAAGCTCGGCCGGTGGCGCTCGAAGTGTGCGTAGCGCGGCTCGAGGATCGTAAGTACGACGAGGAGAAACGCCGGTACGTCGGCCGGCTCGATGGTGGGAGTGACATAGAGCCAGTGAATCCCGTCCCACAGCGGCGCCGTCAGCGGGACACCCGCGCTCAGCGGCATGAGAAGACAGAGGACGTAGGCGGTGAACTGTTGCGGGGTCACGCGCCGCCGGCTTGCGTTCTCAGCGGCACGACCTTGGCCGACGGCTTGTGACGCGGCTCCTTCGGGCACAATTGGCCGATCTGGCGCATGAGGTCCCACGCGTAGTAGATCTGCGCATACACCAGCGGTTTGCCGCTGGTCATGATGGCGCCCGCCAGGTGTCGTTCCGGATCGGCCCACGAGACGATGTTGGTGAAGCCGAGGTGACCGAAGGCGTGCCGCGTGTCAGGGCCATAGATGCTGAGGTAGTCGGCACCGAGCATGAAGCCGAGCGAGTAGCGGAAGGGCATGCCCAAGCTGAGATCGATCTCGAGATACGATTGCTCGAGGCGTGAGCGCTTGACCGTCCGTGTATTGAGGATCTGTTTGCCGCCAAGCGTGCCACCGTCGAGCAGCATCTGGTAGAAGCGGCTGAGCTCGTCGGCGGTGGTGACGATGTTGCCCGACGGCACGATGTTCAACAAGAACCTCGGCTCGTTGGAGATGCGGCAGGCTTCACGGAACTCGACACCCAGGGCGCTGTGCAGCAGGTTCGACAAGGGTGGCAGCGGCGGCGGCCCGGTGAAGTAGTTCTTGGCGACGCGCGGCAGATCGCGCCGCGCCACGCCGTAGTTCAGCCAGCGGAAGCCAAGTGGCCGTCGAATTTCGTCGGTAAGGAAGGTGCGGATGTCTTTGCCGGTGACGCGACGCACGACCTCGCCGATGACGAAGCCGCTGGTCATGGCGTGATACGCCAGCTGACGTCCGGCGCGCCACGATGGTT
This sequence comes from Deltaproteobacteria bacterium, assembly GCA_016200585.1. Lineage (GTDB taxonomy): Bacteria > Desulfobacterota > Binatia > HRBIN30 > HRBIN30 > JACQEN01. Next base: position 4,106 of record JACQEN010000202.1, on the reverse strand, counting down.
TGAGATCGCAAACCAACTCGACGATGCGCTCGGGGTGTTCCAGGTTGCGTAGATCCATGGCTTCGGGCGGCAGATTGGGAATGCCGGCGCGGTGCGAAAGGAGATGGCGCAAGGTGATCCACTGCTTCTTGTGGCGTGCGAACTCAGGAATGTACTCGCAGACCGGATCGTCGAGATGGATCTCGCCGCGTTGATTGAGGAGGTGAACCAGCATCGCGGTGATCGCCTTCGACGCCGAGAAGATGTTGAACGGCGTGTCGGGCGTGCACACCACGCTTCTGGCATCCGGCGCTTCGTTGGGACCGTTGCCTGAGGCGTGACCAATCGAGCGATTCAAGATCACCTGGCCGTGGCGGCGCAAACAGATCTGGATGGCCGGATGAATGCCGCTGGCGTACAGCCTCTCGACGGCGGCCCAGATGCGCTCCGGCGCTTCGGCCGCCAGCCCAACGGCGCGCGGATCGACCTCGGCTTCGCTTTGCACGCGCGTCACCGCACGCAGGTCTCTCGGGACCCGGCACTTGGTGATCAAGCTTTCGAACACAAGATTGCTCTTAGCCCAGCGGCGGTCTCGATGTCACGCGCCATCTTTCTCAGCGATCTAGGAGGGGCGGGCCCGAACCCGGGGGCTCCGAAAGTCTCCTTGGGTCGGTAGGACATGGCAATTAGCGCACGTGCCGTAGCCGGCTCAGCAGTTCTGCCGGGCCGACGTAACCGACTAGTCGGTCGATCTCGTTGCCGGCGGTGTCGAGCAGAAGGATCGTCGGCACTCCTTGAATTTGGAACTTGTCGGTGAGGACGGTGTTGTCGTCCGATTCCGCCGTCATGTCGGCGCGCAGAGTCGCGAAGCGCGCCGCTTCGTTCTGCACATCGGGGTCGACGAACGTCGTCGCCTCCATTTCGTGGCAGGGGATGCACCAGTCGGCGACGAAGTCGATGATCATCGGGTGTCCGGCCGCCTGAGCCGTGGCCAGCGCTGCCGTCGAAAACGGTTCCCAACGGATGATACTTTCGGCTCGCGGCGGTGCGGCGTTCCAGATTGCCAAAATCAAAGCCGTAAGGCCGACGACACGTTGCAACATACGAAAGCGCGGCCAGCCGCGGCCAGAACCGTCGATGAAGCCGAGGTACACTCCTGCTGCGGCCAGCAGTGCCGGCAAGATCAGGTGGGCGGCGCTGCGCGGTAGCAGCGGCGTTAAGAAGTAGCCGGCCAATCCGAGCAGGAGAAAGCCGAACAAGCGCTCGACCCAAAGCAGCCAAGCGCCGGAGCGCGGCAGGGCTTTGATTGATCCAGCCACCATGGCGAGCACCACGTACGGCAAGCCCATACCGAATCCGAGGGCGAGAAACAGCTCCAGCCCCAAGTAGACATCTTGTCGGGCACCGACGAACAGCAGCAGACCCACGACGACGGGGCCGATGCACGGGGCCGCCACGATTCCCATGGTCAGGCCCATGAAGAAGGTCCCGAACAAACCGCGGGTGCTGCCGCTGACGCCACGCATTAACCACGGCGGCGGCTGCAGCTGGAACAGGCCAAAGGAGCTCAGCGCCATAGCGGTCATCAGCGCGGCAATGCCGATGAGCACAATCGGCTTCTGCAGCGCGGCGCCGAAGATGCCGCCGGAGAGTGCCGCGACGACGCCGACGATCGAAAAGCTCACCATGATGCCGGACAGGTAGGCCAAGGCGCGGGCGCCTACATGCCATCGACCATGATGACCACGGCGCGTACCGAAATAGGCCAGGGTGACGGAGATCAGAGGGTAGACGCAGGGTGTCAGATTGAGGCCGAGCCCGAGGAGGGCGACGAGCAGCAGCGTTGCGGCCAGACCGCGTTCTTTCAGCCGGCGGCCGACGTCGAACAGCGAAGCGGCCGCTGCCGCCGGCGGGTCGTCGAGAGCGGCCGGATCGGCGCTGCTGACGCTTACCAGGAGCTCGGCCGTTGCATTGGCAGGCGGCGAGCAGGTCGTGTCGTTGCATGCCTGGTAGCGCAGGTTTCCCTCGACCCGAATCTTGTTTCCCGGGAAATCGCTCGGCACGTTGAGAGTCGTGGTGATGACGACCTTGCCTTCGTGCACCAGCAACTTCTTTCCGGGAGCGAAGGCGAAGGATTTTTCTTGCGGCGGCGGATAGTGTGTCGTGCCGCTCGAAATTCCAGGCGGGACGACGAGCTTGAGCTCGGTGGGAATGAGGAAGGGGTCGTTCGGCTGATGCGCATTGATGTGCCAGCCGGCGGCGACCTGCACTTGCGCCTCAATCCCCGTCTCCGCGCCGCGGATCGCTGGCGGAGCAGCGAGTTGCAGAGTCAACGACGCTTTGCCCTGCGCCTGTGCGGCTCCGGCCACACCAAACAACAAGGCGACAATGCTGAGCAGCACCTTCATGCAAGGCACAACGAACGATGCAAGCACAGGCCTGTCAGTCTTGCAATTCATCGTTGCAGACTGTAGCCGACGGCGGCTGGTTGTTGGAGCGAGGAAAGATGGCACTGAGCGAGGAGCGTGCAACACGGACGACGGGTTTGGGACAAGTCGTCGCAGGAGTCTGGCCGCGATCCGCTCCAAACCGATTCAGAGGGAGTGAGATGTCGAGACCATCGAAGTCAGCCGCGGCAACGGTTGTGTGGCTGTTGCTGGCGAGCACGGTGCCGGTTCGGGCTGTGACGGAGCGTTCGTCCTTGGCACCGTTGACGGTCGAACGTGCCGACACCCTGGGCAGCGGGAAAGCGGAGTTTGCGTTTGGTTTCAGCTACGCCGACGACGAGCGTTTTCCGTTTTTCACCGAGCCCGGCAGCTTGCGGTCGCAGACGCGGCTGCAACTGCCGACGGTCGGCTTGCGTATCGGCGCAGGTGACTTCGTCGAGATTCAGGCCGCCTACGATCTGATCTACCTGGATGAAACCGCGGCCAACGGACAGACCAACTGGCAGTACGGTGGCGGCGATTCCCGCTTGCACACAAAAATAAAGCTCAAGAGTGAAGACGATCTGTGGCCGGGGTTGGCGATTCGCTTTGGCACCAAGCTTCCCAATGCCAACCGTCACGATCGTCTCGGAACCGACGACACCGACTTCGATCTTTCGGCCATTGCTTCGAAAGATTTCGGCCCGGTGACAACGCATGTCAATCTCGGCATCTTGTTGCTCGGCAACTCCGGTCCCTTCTTCAACCCCAACGCTTTCAAAGCCGGTGGGCAGGACGATCTCTTCACCTACCGGATTGCCGCCGTATCGGCGCCGTTGGGATCGGCTGGGGCCGACGCGGCCCATCTGCAGTTGATGGCCGAGTTGGCCGGACAGGGCGGTACACACTATTTCAACGATCGCCACAGTCTCCGGGTGGGTGCGCAGATCAGTCGCGGCAATGGAGCGATCTATCTGGGAACCAGCCTCGGTCTGGTGAGTGCCAGCGAAAACGTCGGCGTCAGCGCCGGCTTCATCTACAACTTTGATCCGGCGGCTTGGTTCTCAGGGGAGTAGAATCGTCTCAGCGGGCCCGAGCGCGTGGTGCTGGTCGTGTCGTGGCCGTTCGCTTCGAGTGTTTCGCGCGGCTGACCTTCAGCGGCACGCATTCGAGAATCTCCAGATCGTAACCCGGCAAGCTCACCAAGCGCCGCGGAAAGTTGCTAAGCAAGCGAATCTTGCGCACGCCGATGTCGCGCAAGATCTGTGCGCCGATCCCGTAATCGCGAAAGTCGCGTTGTTGGGTGGCCGGATCGGTGCTCGGGGCCTTGGCGGCGCGCTTTTGCGGCTCGAGAATCTCGGCGCCGCGTTGTTCGCGGCGCAAGTACAAGACTACGCCTTTGCCGTCCTTGGCGATGAGACGCATCGATTCGTGCAGCAGAGCGGCCGTGTCGCGCTCGGCCATGCTGAAGACGTCGCCCGGAAGGAACTCGGCGTGGGCTCGCACGAGAACCGGTTCGTCGGCTTTGATATCGCCCTTCACCAGAGCGACGTGCTCGCCGTTGTCGACGTCGGAATGGTAAACGAGAATGCGAAAATCGCCACCGAAGCGGCTGTTCAATTTGGCTTCGGCGACACGATGCACGAGGGAGTCGTAACGCAGGCGATACTGAACCAGATCGGCGACGGTGCAGATCTTGAG
>JACQEN010000195.1 GCA_016200585.1 Deltaproteobacteria bacterium | reverse complement strand
CAACCTTCGGAAAGATCAGGATCGACCCCGGCCGGTCCCCACCTACGTCTGCTCGTGCCGTTACAGCACTCAGCAGCAAACTTCCTATTCCGACCGCTAAGAGCCAGCCGCCCTGTCTCGCCCTCATGTCTGCCTCCTTCGGTTACGCAGGTTCGAAGAAAACCTTGTGATTCGATCCTGCTTGCTACGTCAGGGAATGATGATGAAGTCCGTGCCGCCAACCCCTTGCTGGTGCAGATTGTAGGCGGCGCTCGAACCCGATCCAAGGGAAAGTTGCGCGGTACCGATCAAACCATAACCCGTTGCGTTTCCACCAACGCCACGAATCCGAGTTTGACCAGAAATCGTACCTGCAACGCCAGCGCTGAAGATCGATCGTGCCGTGTTGCGCGTATCGATTGTCGAAATTGCACCATCAAACAGGCAATCAATGGAGCGGCTCGTCGAAAACCTTTGCTCGAACTCATTGAACACCAGAAATTGGGCTGTCGTTCGACCTGGGATCTGGCTCGAGAAATTGTTGCCACACGGAACAAGCGTTAGATCTGTCGAAGCCGGGCGGGTGTTCGATATTGGATCAATGGCACCGTCGAACAGATGACTGAGAATCAGGGTCGAGGCACAACCGTCGTATTCAGCACCGGCGCCGCCGAGCTGGAAGGTATTTGTCGGATCAAAATTTACACCCTGGCCCCTGAAACCAACGGCATTGTATTTCGCTACGTCAACAGGCAATGGGGCGGCGCCGATTACCGGCCCCCCTTGGAGAATCGTCGCCTCTCCGTAGAGGCGATTGCGGTCAACCGTCTGGTCCGGACTCGACTGGCTCCCAATCGTGAACTGAATACAAGTCAGGGTCCCAATAAATGGGTCCTCAGGAACCGGAGGAATACCGCTCCCAAGATTGCTCTGTCCAACATTGCACCCGAGGCCGCCGCAGACCGCGTCGGTCGTACACGGAACCTGGGTGAGCGGCGCGTTGCAGAAGAATGGACCTTCCTTTGGAAACGCGCCACGCGAGAGGCCATCACTGGCGTACCAACCAAGCGGTTGCTCAAGTGTTAGATAGACGTCAAAATCCATCTCGGCCCAGCCCGGAGTACATTCCGAGGCCGTGCAGTCAGTTGCGCTACGACAGACCTGAGCAGAGTTGTTGGCGCAGTGCCCATTCGCGTTGGTGTAAAAGCAATGGGCCCGCTTCTCGCCACGATGATCCGTGTTACTGAGCGTGATGAGCGTGTTGACGGGCACCCCCTGCGTAAATCGACCCGCGGAATCCACCACGACCTTTGGCCAAACCTGAATTGCCGCTGGCCTGTCACTCGTGCTGATCGCCTGGGCACTCGACGCCATTGCCACTGCTGCCACAACCGCTGCGGCAACTCGTCTCGTCTGCACCATGGTCCGACTCCTTTCCCTACTCTTCATTGTCGCCATGACTCCCGTCCCCTCGACTATTGGAGCGACGGCACCACAATGACGTCCCCGAATCCGCTCCGCTGACCTTCGACGTGCATGTTGTTCGCTGCCGTGCCAACCGCGAGCCCGCCGATTGCGTGGAACTCCTCCACAACCCCGAGCACTCCCGGTGCAGGCCGGCATCCCAGACTGTTGTTTTCGGGACTAGTCAAGAACCCTGGACAATCCGCGTCGGACGCACATGTTAGACCGCGACTGCTTCCCGTCAAACAAATGTTCGAAGCCGACGGCGTAATTCGCGTTTTCCACCATTGTCCAGCACCAGCGACGAACAACGGCTGCCCCTCACTCGGGATATCCGCCAAACTGCGGCTGAAGTAACAATCGAAGGAGATCGCATCGGCGCTGAAGCGCTGTTCGAATTCATTGAAGCCCAGAAAACTCACTGTCACCGGCGTCGGGGCGCGTTCTTCGATCAACTCCGTACACGGGACCAGTGTGATCTCTGTGCTAACCGTCGCGTTCGTAAATGCATCGACCGCCTGGTCGCCATAGTGTGTGAACACCAGGTTCGACGGACAATAGTTGTATTCGCCCGCTCCGCCCCCAGAATAGTTGAGCTGCAGATCTTGCCCCTGGTTGACGCCAACAACTGGATCGGCGTTCGCCGAAACGGTCAGAGCGTTGTATTCGCTGATCTGACCATTCGAAACGTTCTCAAGAATCGCCGTGCCCTTTATTGCGTTGCCGGGAATCGGAAAACCGTTGACATCGGTCTGGTAGCATTTCAGTTCGCCCTCGAATTCGCCGCCAACCGCAGGCGTGTACGGTGAGTTGCTTGGTGCGGCTTCAAGCCCCGGGCAAATTTGCTGGCCACTTGCCACGTCGATGGAGCAACCACAAGTTTGCCCGATTCGGCAGGGCCCCGGCGTCAATGACGCCAAGCGACCAGTGGATGCACGCCACATGGTTGGCTGCTGCGCAGTCAGAAGGACATCAAAGTCGTTTGCGTCACAGGTGCGCGCGCAGGATTCACCCGAGGGACAGTCGCCATCGAGTCGGCATCGTTGCTCCGTCGTCGCACTGCATCGACCGGCCGTGTTCACGTAGAAGCAGTGCACAAACACCGGCATGTTCGAACGGTTGCTCAGTTGAATCAACGTGTCCCGCGTGCCATCCGACACCACCTTCGGGTAGATTACAATCGACCCGGCGTCGTCCGTCGTCACATCGGCCCTAGCCTGCCCCGCGACCCCAACGATCCCGGTCGCTGCCAGCAGCACCCCCAGCACGGGCAGCCAAGGACTCCGCATCAACTCTCGCATCGCACGCCTCCTTTCGGTAACTCAAGCGTCTCGCTCACGCTGAGCCGCACCATACACGACTCCGGGCAGGACGCGCGCCATCTATGCCGCAGAAGGCCTATCCAGTCAAGCAGAAACGCAAGATTTGTGGCTTGATTACGCCTACTATGGATGCGGCGTTACACGACGGATAACGATCTGCGCAGTGGGTCCGATGTTGTGCGCCGCACTCGAATCACGCACCTGCGCCGTCAAGACAGTGTCGCCGTACGGGAAGGCCGTGTTGATCTCTGTGCGGTAGCAAAACTGTTCGGAACCAATCGGAAGATTCGCTGTAATTGTACCGTCATTGCCATCACCAGAGAGAGTACACGGCACCGACGGCGAGTGCGGATCAAAACGGCATGCGAAATCGATCAACGCATCGGTAATCGAAGACAACGAACTGAAATCCGGTGGATCGAACCCAGGAACGCCGCCACCGCCATCGACGATGCGCTGCGTGTCACAAATCGTAGCGCTTCCGTTTCCCAGGGCGCTCGATGCTTGGATCTGCAGATCTGGACGCACACCTTGCCCTGGTGTTGGTGGCGGAACCGATGTGCCCACCGAAGCGCCATTCGTACCCGGTCGTGCCTCGAGCACGAGCAAAAAACCGCCGGCATTGGCGGTGAGGAACACCGGCCTCCCATTGCCATCGAGCATCGGCGTCGGAGTCGGCGTTGTTCCGCACAAGCAACCGGGATCGTTGCATGCATAACATCCATCCGCGGGAACGATGCCAAAGAAGGCGACCTGAGGACCAATCGCCGAAGAGGTGGGTGTACGGGTCGGCGTCGCATTCGGCGTAAACGTCGCCGTCCGCGACAGCGTTGGACTTGCCGTCGAAGTCGGTGACGGCGTTTCCGTGGGTGTCCGCGTCGGCGTCCCTGTCGCCGCCGCGGTACGCGTCGGAGTTTCGGTGGGCGTCGACGTAGGTGTACGCGTCGGCGTCTGCGTCGGGACATCCGTAGGCGTCGCCGACGGCGACGGCGTCAGTGTCGCTGTTCGCGTCGAAGTATAGGTCGGCGTCGCCGTCGGCGTGCGAGTAGGAGTCCAAGTCGGCGTATCGGTTGGCGTCGCCGTCTCCGTCGGCGTCAGCGTCGCTGTCCTCGTTGAAGTTTGCGAGGAGCTTGCTGTCGGCGTTCGCGTCGCTGTCTGCGTCGCGGTACTGGTGCCCGTGGGCGTCTCACTGGGAGTAACCGAGGGAGTTCGGGTCCACGTCTCGGTTGGTGTCACCGTGGGTGATCTCGAAGGTGTCGCCGTCGGCTTCGGCGTTTGGGTGCTCGTTTGCGACGGCGAGGAAGTCGCCGTCGCCGTCGCAGACGGACTGCGTGAAGGGGTTTCCGTCGCCGTGTCGGTTGGCGTAAGGCTGGATGTTGTCGTCGAGGACGGTTGCAACGTAGGCGACGCGGTCGGCGAGATCGTCGGGCTCCGAGACGGTGTAGAGCTGGGTGAATCAGTCGGCGTACGAGTCGCAGAGCTGGTCGGCGTCCACGTCGCACTCGGCCTATCGGTAGGCGTGCCGGTTGGCGTGCGTGTCGGCGTCGCACTTGCCGTATCCGTCGCTAAGGCGGTCTGCGTGGGCGTCGAGGACTGCGTCCGTGTCGCGCTCGCAGTGGCGGTTTCCGTTGGCGTGCGGCTGGGAGTGGCGCTGCGTGTCGGGGGTATCGTCCGCGTTGACGTCGAGGTCGGCGTGCTCGTCGACGTGTTCGTCGAAGTTCTGGTCGGCGTCGCGCTCGGTGGCAAGGTCCCCGTGCGCGTGGCACTGGCAGTTCGGGTGCTGCTCGTCGTCGCGGTAGACGAAGGCGTGGACGTTCCCGACGGCGCAGGAGTCGAAGATTGCGTCGCCGTCAGGGTTCTCGTGGGCGACACACTTGGAAGAATCGTCCAAGTCAGTGTCGGCGTCCCCGTCGTGGTCTCCGTCGCCGTGGGGGATTCCGTTGTCGTATGAGTCGGCGAGCGGCTCGGTGTCGGCGAGGGAGTCGGCGTCCCCGTCGATGTTTCTGTTGCCGATGGCGACTCAGTCGGCGATGGGCTCTCGGTGGCAGTCGCACTGGGAGAACGCGTCGGCGTCATCGTTCGCGGTGGCGGCAGGGTGAAGCTCGGTGAGGGTGATCGAGTCGGAGTAGCGGTGTTCGTCGAGGTGCGGCTCAGCGTCGGACTGGCACTCTCGGATGGCGTCACCGTCGCCGTAGCGGTCAGCGTTGCCGCCCGCGTAACCGATGTCGTTCGGGTTGGCGCGCTCGCTGTCGGAGAGCTTGTCGCGGTCGGGCGCTGACTCTCGGTGCCCGTCGGCGTCGAGGTCTCACTGGACGTTACCGAAGGCGACGCCGATTCGGCTAGTGTTGGCGAGGGGAACGGCGTTTCGGTTGCCGACGGCGACGCGACCGTCGGCGTGCTGGTTGCCGACCCCTCGGTCGTCGGAGTCTCGTCTGCAGTTGCTGTCGGAATTGGCACCGTCGATGTTGCGCTCGCGGTTGTTTCCGGCGTCGAGATTGGGGTCGAATCGGCTGTCGCGGTCGTGGTCGCAGACGGCAAAGCAGTTGGCGGCTTCGTCTCGGTCAACCCCGGGCTTGAGGACGGCGTGCTGGTTCTCGGTACCACGGTTGTGACCACGGGAGTCGCCGTGGGCGTGTCCGAGGGGACGATCGTTGGCGTCATGGTGCTTGACGGCGATTCGATTGGATCAATCTGTAGGGTCGCCGTGGGTGACGGTGGCGGGAGCGTCGGCGTCGAGCTCGAAATTGGACTTTCCGATGCCGTCGGCAGCGCGAGTGTCGATGTAGGAGTTGGCGCCGATACGAACAATCGCAACACGGCAACGACATCCGCGGCACTCGCACTCCCATCTGCGTTGGCGTCGCTTGCCCCACAGTTTGATCCTTCAAAGATCGCCAGAGCCGCCGCTTCAGCGTCCGCCACATCGATCGAGCCATCGCAGTTGGCATCGCCGGGAAGCGGTTGCGCGAAGCCGCCTCGCGCTAGTGCGCACACCACCAATACGGCGAACGAGAGATAGAGCATCCTCAGCGATCGTAGGCGGCAGCTCATGCGATAGGTTTGGACCTGACTGCGATTGTGGTGCGTTGAGATCGCGTCCTTCAATGCCTGCCGGTTCTTCTGTTTGCAACAACCAGAATTTGCAATTTTAGCCGCGATTTTCGCAATCGTTGATGGAAGGTTCAGGGTGTCGGTGTGGCTGTCGGTGTGGCGACGCGCACAACGATCTGCGCCGTGGGTCCGATATTTCCCACCGTATCGCGCAAGGCGACCGTCAGAACGGATTCTCCGCTTGGGAAGGTGCTCGTGCTGGAAACGAAGTCACAGAATTGAGCCGTCGCGGCCGTAAGCAGCCGCGGCTCACGGGTGGCGTCAACGATGGTGCAGGGACTGGCGGCGCTGATACCTGGATTGAAGCGGCAGCCGAAATCAACCAAGGCATTCGTCACGGCGGGCAGGTCGAGGGAGAAATTCGGTGGATCGACTCCGGGCACGCCGCCACCGCCCGAATTCGCCGGTCCGGTATCACAAACCTTCGCACTGCCGTTGCCCAGATCGCGCGAGCTCTCGATCCAAATGTCCGGTCGGTAGTCCGGCGGGACCGCTTGCAGTGATGTCGCCACCGCCGCACCGCTGAGGCCTGGGCGCGCTTCCACCACGACCACGAATTGCCCCGACAACGCGTAGTAAACGCGCCTACCTTCAGCATCGTATTCCGGGATCGGCGTTGGCGCGTTGACACAACTCGCCTCGCAACAAAACGCGCATCCGTCGAAACGAGTCAGCACGCCCAAGAACGTAACTTGCGGTCCCTGTCCGGTTGGCGTCGTCGTCGCCGAGGCGGTCGGCGTCGACGACGCTGTTGCGCTGGGCGTCACACTAGGAGTCGGGGTGGCGCTCCGGGTACCGGTCGGAGTGGGCGTGATGGTCGGGGTGAATGTCGTCGTCGCCGTGGGTGTGGACGTCCCGGTCGGAGTCGGCGTGCCAGTTCGAGTCGGCGTCCGAGTAGCCGTAGGGGTAAACGAGGCGGTGTTCGTTGGCGTCAGCGTCGGCGTGAAGGTGGCCGTCGCCGTTCGCGTCGGCGTTCTTGTCGGCGATCCCGTTGCGGTTGACGTACCTGTTCTCGAGGGGGTCTGCGTCGCTGTAGCGGTTTCCGTCGGCGACGGAGTCAGCGTTGGAGTTTCCGTCGCGGTCGCCGTCGGCGAATCCGTAGCGGTCACCGTCGATGTTGGAGTCGCCGTTGGCGTAATCGTAATCGTCGGGGTTACGGTCGGCGTCGCAGTCAGCGTGGCCGTCGCCGTGATTGTCGGCGTGGCCGTGAACGTTGGCGTGTTTGTTGGAGTCGGCGACACCGTGGGTGTGGAAGTAGCGGAGGGAGTCGGCGTCGAAGTAGCCGTCACCGTCGCCGTGGGAGTGACGCTCGCGGTTCCCGTCGGGCTCGGGCTCGGGGTTCGACTTGGCAACCGCGTCCCTGTAGGTGTAACGGTCGGACTGGGGCTCCATGTCGGTGTGGCCGTCGGCGTCGGCGTGAAGCTCGGCAGCGGCGTGCGCGTCGGGGTGCGAGTGATCGTGCTCGTCGGCGTCAGGCTCGCGGTTGGCGTCCGCGTCGCGGTTCGAGTGCCGGTTTCGGTCGAGCTCGGGGTCGGAGTCATCGTCGGCAGTGGGGTGTGGCTCGGCGAAGCACTCGAAGTCGGTGTGCGCGAGGGAGAGGCCGTGCGTGTCGGACTGTACGTTGGCGACGGCGTTTCCGTGCTTGTCGGCGTCGCCGTGAGCGTAGACGTCGGGGTCTCGGTCGGGGTTCGTGTCACCGTCGGACTGCTGGTCGCCGTCGATGTCCGAGTCGCGGACGTTGTCGGCGTCGCAGACGGCGTGTGCGTGAAACTCGACGTAGGAGTCATTGACCTGGTTTTGGATGGCGTGCGCGAAGGTGTGCCCGACGGTGTCGGAGACAAAATCGGGGAAGGCGTCGCGGAGGTCGACGCAGTCGGACTCATTGTCGGGCTCATTGTCGGGCTCAGGGTCATGGACGGCGTCGGCGTAGCCGTATCGGTTGGCGCCGGGGTCGCCGACCAGCTCGAGGTCACCGTTGCGGTTGCAGTCGGGGGCGGCGAAAGGGAAGGTGTCGCCGTCGCGGTTTCCGTTTCCACGGCGGTCGCACTCGGCGACTCCGTACCCGTCGGCGAAGGGGTCGACGTGGTTTCGGCACTGGGCTCGGTCGACGGAGTAGCCGTGCCGCCGACCTCCGACGGCGTCACCGAAGGTGAGGACGGGATCTCTTCGGCGGTGAATGTTGGACTGGCGAGGACCTCGGCCGAGGTTCTCGTTGAGGTGGGTGAACGAGTCGCCGGCTTGGTCAACGATGCCGTGAAGGTCACGGTGGCCGACGGGGACAAGCTCGGCAGTGGCGAGGGTGTCGGGGAGATCGTGACACTCGGCGTCGGGCTATCGGTGGGCTCGGATGTACGAGTCGCCTCGGGGGATGGAGTCAGGCTCAACGTCGGCGACGGTAGATCCGTGGCGGTCGCAGTTGGCGCAAGAAAAGATGCGGAACGGATCAACGATATCACGTCGGCCGCACTGAGGCGCTCATCAAGGTTGACGTCGGTGGAGACACAACCGCCTACCGTGGGTTCAAATAGCGCAGCAACCGCAACAGCTAGGTCGGCGCTGTCCACTACACCATCGCAGTTGAGATCCGCGGAAATCGCCGCCTGAGCGCGACAAGCCGATGCCAGCAATGCCGTCAGTGCGATCCCGACCGTCAGGAGTCTGAAAGGCGAGCGATTCACGGCTTGGGCGTCGGCGTCACAACGTGCACCACCACCTGCGCTGTCGGACCGATATTGCCGGCAACGTCTCTCAGCGCCACCGAGACCACACTGTCACCCAGCGGGAACGTCGCCGTGGTTGCCACGAAGTCACAGAATTGCACGCTAGCAGACGAGTTGATCAACCGCGGCTCGCGTGTGGAATCCAAAACCGTACACGGAGCAGCCGCGCCGACCGACGGGTCGAAGCGGCAGGCAAAATCGTTGAGCGCGTCGGTAACGCTCTGGATGCCCGACGAAAAGCTCGGCGGGCTGACGGCGGGAACTCCGCCACCACCGGCAGAGGGCGGCCCCGTATCGCAAACTTGCGTGCTGCCATTTCCCAACGGTCTGGTACTCTCGATCCACAGATCGGGGCGGTTGTCGGATGAGGACGGCTGCAGCGACGTCCCGGGCGCCCGCGCGCTAGCCCCCGCCACACCTTCAACGACGAGTACGAACTGCCCGCTCGCCGTCGTGAAAATTCGCCGCCCCAGTCCGTCGAAGGCCGGAGTTGGTGTAGGAGTACGCGCGCAACTCTGTTCACAACAGAACACGCAGCCATCGAAACTGGTGACAACCGCTAGCGTCAGCACGTGCGGCCCAATCGCCGGTTGCGTCGCCGTTGCCGTAGCGGTCGCGGTACGTGTGGCGGTCTTCGTCGGCGAGGGTGTCGGCGTCGGCGTCGGCGTCGGGGTTCGCGTCAGCGTAGCACTCGGCGTTGTTGTGAACGTTGCCGTTGCGGTCGCCGTCAAGGTCGCCGTCCGCGTCGGGGTGCGGGTTCCTGTTCCCGTAAAGCTTGGCGTCGCGCTGAGCGTGGGCGATGACGTCGGCGTGCGCGTCGCTGTCCGTGACGGCGTGGCGGTCTGAGTACCCGTTGGAGTGCGGCTTCCGGTCGGGGTTTGCGTCACCGTCGCGGTCAGCGTCGGCTGCAGCGTCGAGCTTGCCGTTGCCGTGCGCGTCGGCGTCCCAGTCAGCGTTGGCGACCGTGTCAAGGTGGCGGTGCGCGTCGCCGGAACCGTCGCCGTGCCGGTGAAAGTCGGCGACGGAGTATACGAACGGGTGGCGGTTGAGGATGCCGTCGGGGAGGCACTTGCTGTCCCAGTCGAAGTAGGCGTACGTGTACCGGTCGCCGTGGGAGATCCGGGCGACGTCGCAGTCGACGTTGGCGTCCGACTCGCCGTCACCGTCCGCGTCGGACTGGGTGTTGTCGTCACGGTCGGCGTGCTTGACGGTGTCTCGGTTGCCGTTGGCGTGCGCGTTGACGTCTGGGTGCTGGTTGCCGTCTCCGTTGGCGAGCCTGTCGCCGTGCGCGTCACCGTCATCGTCGGGGTCGCCGTTTTGGTCGGAGTGCCGGTCCGCGTCGGTGTTTGAGTCGCCGTTCCGGTTCGTGTCGCAGTCCCCGTTTCGGTCGGGCTCTGCGTGGCCGTGCCTGTCGCCGTGGTTGTCGCGCTCCACGTACGCGTCGGTGATTTCGTCGGCGTCTCCGTGCGAGTACGCGTCGGCGGTATCGTATACGAAGGCGTTCCGGTAACGGTGGGGGTCAGCGACGAAGTCAGGGTTCTCGTGACCGTCGCGGTCCGGCTCGCCGTAAACGTAACGGTAATGGTCGGCGTGAAACTCGGCGAAACAGTTGCCGTCGAACTCTGTGTCGGTGGCACTGTGGCGGTAGTGGTTGGCGAAGCAGATGGCGGTATCGATTCCGTTGCACTAGGGGTATCCGTCGGACTCTCGGTTGGAGAAGGACTTGGCGACTGCGTCGGCGTCGCGGACGACACCAGGGTGGGCGTCGAACTTGCCGTGGCCGAGCTCGAAGCGGTTGCAGTGATCGTCGGAACGATCGTCGGCGTACGCGACGCAGTGGCGGTCAGCGTTTGGGTTGAATCCTTGGTGCCAGTGGCGCTGCTGCTCGGAGTCGCCGAGGCGGTCGTCGACGGACCTGGAGTTTCTGAGACACTCGGACTTGGCGACTCTTCGGTGCGTGGAGTGTCTGTTGGCGTCTCGGTCGGCGTAGCAGTGGCCCGCGACGAACCGACCATCCGAATCGCAGCGCTCACATCGGCAGCCGTCAGCGCACCATCGAGGTTGGCATCGCCACCGGCACAACTCGATCCCTCGAAGATTGCCACAACCGTGGCCGCGATATCGCTGCTATCGACCGTGCCGTTGCAGTCGGCATCGCCTTGCAACGCCAACCCTGCCCCGGTCAGAGTGAGCACCGCGCCGAGCGCAATGCTGAGTACCATTCCTACTCTTTTCGCTGTCACAACGCCCACGGCTCCGTGCGTTGCGCCTTCTCGACACACCGCGCGACCGTGTATGCGCCGGCAGGTGCGCAATTGCAATCCAGGTTCCTCGCTCAATTCCCGACCGGAAAAACCGCAGAAAATTACCGACGCAAGTTTTCGCCGCCAGCCGGAACCTTCCTCAGTAGACTCCGCCTAGCTTTGAATGGTCCCAGCTGCTGATGCGTTCGGGTACCACGCGGACGACAACCCGTTTGCGGGCCTGGGCTCGGAGCGCCTCATCGATCCCTTCGGGAAACGAGCCCAGCATCTTTGCATGTACTCGTTTGAGGACTTCCAGGCATTTCTCTTCTTCGCGGATCAGCTCGGCGCGACCTCGAATCAACACCCCCTTCAACGTATCGTAGGTCGTCCCGGTTTCGGCCATCAACCCTACCTTTGAATTGCGCTCGATGTTTCTCGTCTTCTGCGACTTTGCGTAGGTCGTCATCAGCGTACAATCGCCGTCCATCACGTACCACATAGCGACCGAGTGCGGGTAGCCACGCGGATCGATGGTCGACAAAGTAATGGTACGGGCGTCCGCCAGAAACACGCGGCGTTCGTCTTCGGTCATTTCAATGAGATTTCGTCGCTTCATCTTTTCCTCTCAAGCCGAGCTCTGTCCTTTTGAAAACAAGCCTTGTTCCGCAATACGCAGCGTCGACGGAGGCTTCACCGGCGAACGCGCCTGAGGTCGCGAATCACGCCGGTCAAGGTCATATCGACGCCGCCAAGAAACGCCAGGACGCTATTGCGGAAGATCTCAGGTTGCTCGAGCGGTAAATTGTGTCCAGCTGCGGCAACCATCAACAGCCGCGCCTGCGGAAGTACCCGGCTCATCTTGACCGATCCTCCGGGTGGGGTCAGCTGATCGTCCAAACCTTGCAGGATCAGCACCGGGACAGTCACTGTCGCTAATTCCGCTGTCCAGTTGTAATCGGCCACCGCTCGGGCGGCTGCCGCATAACCATGTGGATCGCAGGAGGCGTTGCGTCTGCCAAGCTCCGCTACAACCTCGGGATGCTGTTGAGCGAAAACAGGGGAAACCGATCGTCGGGCGTCGGCCGTGCGGCTGTCGAAGCCTTCGCGCTCAATCTTGTCAGCCAGGCGCTGCCACGCCGCAATCGCATTGGCCCCGACCTCGCTTGATGTACTCACCAAGACCAGGGAACGGACACGGGCCGGGTGATCCAGGGCAAAGCGCTGGGCGATCACACCGCCCATCGAGATCCCCAAGACGTGCGCCGTGTCGATGGCGCAGTGATCGAGCAAGGCGGCAAGGTCGGCGGCAAACTTCGAAGGCGAATACGGACCCGGCGGCTTGTCGGAAGCCCCGAACCCCCGCAGGTCGGGTCTCAACACACGATGATGCCTGGAAAACACCGCCACATCTTCGTCCCAAACGTGCAGATCGCCACCCAGTCCGTGCAGCAGAACCAGCGCTGTGCCTTCACCGGCGATTTCGTGATTCAACTCGATGTCGCTCACTCGAACCCGCGGCATGCGTCGACTCCTACCGAAACGCCGCGTGAAACCCAAGGGATTGCGTCGCATTCGTTTGTTTCGCAAAAAGGGAACGATGTCGCTCCCCAGCGCCCTAGCCGGTTTGCGTGTAATCGATCTGAGCGACGCCTCCGGTGCCTACTGCGGTAAGCTCTTCGCCGATATGGGCGCCGACGTCATTCTGATTGAGCCACCCGCCGGGTCGGAGCTGCGCCGGCAAGGTCCGTTTTGGAGCAATCGATCGACGACCGAACAATCGCTGATGTTCGCCCACGACAACACCAACAAACGCAGCGTCGTGCTCGACCTCGACAACAGCACCGCACGCCGACAGCTCCGCGAGCTGATGGGCTCGAGTGATCTCGTCATCGAAACATTTCCACCGGGTCATCTCGCCGATCGCAACCTCGACTACGCGGATGTGCGGAAGAGCAATCGCGACCTCGTGTGGATCTCCATCACGCCGTTCGGCCGCAGCGGCCCTTATCGAAATTTTCACGGCAGCGAGTTGGTGTGCCAGGCATTGGGTGGGATGACCGGGTTGAACGGAAATCCCAACGAACCGCCGTTGCGGGGTCCTGGACCGCAAGCGTTCCACTGCGCCGGGCTGCAAGCGGCGATTGCGGCGCTGGCGCGACTGCTCGGAGCAGACGTGGGCACCTCGGACCGATTCATCGACGTATCGATCCAAGAGTGCGTCGCTGCCAGCGTCGAGCACGTGACAACGCTGTTCCGACGCGAAGGTGTCGTGGCACAAAGGCAGGGAAGCCTGCACTGGTCACGTGATTTTCGCGTCGCACGCGCAGCCGACGGCCATCTCATGCTGAGCAGCCTTGGCGATTGGACAACCTGGTCGGAATGGGTATCGGAGCTTGATCCCGGCACGGATCTGAAGCACCCGCGGTGGCGCAGTCCGGACTACCGGCGTGCGCACGCCAACGAATTGTTCGACCGGTTGGAAGCTTGGACGAGCAAGCAGCGCGTTGACGAGCTGGTTGCGGCAGCGCAACTGCGCCGTCTCCCCGTAGCCGCGGTTCGCCCGCTCCGACACCTGGTAGGAGATCCGCAACTGCTGGCCCGCCAATTCTTCGTACCGGTATTTCACGACGATCTCGGTAGCGCACTGAGATATCCCGGCGCGCCGTACCGGTTTAGTCGCAGCCCTTGGCGCATCGTTCACCGGCCACCGCTTTTGGGCGAGCACAGCCGAGAGCTCTTGAACGCAACCGCCGGGCAGCCGCCGCGTGCAGAAAGCAATCCCAGAGCCGGGATCGCAAGCAATGGATTGAAGGGTCTGCGAATCGTCGATCTCACTTGGAACGTCGCCGGCCCGGTCGCCACCAGATGGTTGGCCGACTTCGGAGCGGAAGTGATCAAGATCGAGCACCCCAAGTCGGCACCCGCCGGGCAGCGACAGCGCAGCCGGCTCGGCGGTTTGAACCGTGGCAAGCAGAGTGTCGCCATCGATCTCGATCACGCCGCTGGCCGCGAGCTTCTGCGCCGGCTTGTCGCCGTGGCCGACGTGGTCATCGACAACTTCAGTCCGCGTGTGATGTCGAATTGGGGGTTCGACTACACTCAGCTCAACCGCATCTGCCCTGAGATCATTTGCGTGAAGATGTCGGCCTACGGCCTCGACGGCCCGCTCCGCGACGCGGTCGCCTTCGGCCCCAACCTTCAAGCGGCAGCCGGCTTCAATTCTCTGATGCATGACTCGTCCGGCACACCGGTTGGCTGGGGCTTCGCCTACTCCGACATGTTGGCGGGTTGGAGTGGCGCCTTTGCCGTCCTTCTCGCTCTTCGCCACCGGCAAGCCACCGGCGAGGGGCAGCTCGTCGACCTGTCGCAATTCGAAAACCTGGTGAGCCTGCACGGCGCCGAGATCATGGTCGCTCTCAACCCCCCAGCGCAAACCGAGGAAGCGCCGGGCTGCCGAAGCCCGTCTGATCACCCGTCGTTGCGGAACGACGGCTTCTCCGGTGTATTTCGCTGTTTGGGGGAAAACGACGACGATCCGGCGGCCGACCGCTGGTGCGCCATCGATATCCGCGACGAGGCCGATTGGCGACGCCTCTGTGAAGCGCTCGGCCATCCAGAGTGGACAGGGGACCAACGCTTCGCATCGGTTGCCAGCCGCGCACGCCATCGCGTCGCCTTGGCGAAAAATGTCGAGGCGTGGACACGACAACGAAACCCGACGGATGTCATGAACACTCTACAACGAGCCGCAGTTCCTGCAGGCGTCGTCGCAACCGCCGTCGATCTTTGCGGCAGAGACCCTCAATTGGAATGGCGGCGCAACCAAGGGCAGCGCCCACCGTGCGCCCTGGAACCGACGATCGGCGAGCACACCGACGACGTATTGAAGCGGCTCCTCGATGTTTCGGACGACGAATTGGGGGCGTGGCGTGCCGCGGCCGTGATCGCATAGGCAAAGTCGGCTGCGTACGCCGACGTAATTCGCCGCGCTGTTGTCTCAGACCCGCGCCATCGGCGGATTGCGGATCGTAGCATTGCCCCGACACCAGCCGATGACGAACGCTTCGAGCAAGAACGCCGGATCGGTGCGCGAAGACTTGAGCCGCGCGTCAATGGCCGCCAGATCGATCATCGCCGTACGCAGATCCCGAGCCGACATTCGGGCCGCATCCTGAAAGCGCCGGTAGAGCACGAAAGGGTGTGACTTGCCGAACGCCGCGCTCGATTCCGCATCGATCTGCGGCAGCACTCGGCTTTGAAAGGCATTGTACGGAAGATCCGCCCGCCACGTACCGCGTAGAGCAGAATCGAGACATTCGCGCGCCACCAGCAGCAAACGCACCTCGCGAACAATCATTGCTAGAAGACGCAGCGGTGGTTCTCCCTGCTCGAATAAGCCGTGCAATAGCGGTAGCGCCCGTGTCACTTGGCGCGCCGTCAGGGCGGCAGTAAAGTCGAAGATCCACGACTCTGCCATGTCGAGCACGTTGCGACCGACGTCCGCCTCATCAATCGTATTGCGTTCGCCGACGGCGATGCAGAGCTTTTCCAACTCCGCAGCGAGCAACGCGGGATCGCCGCCGGCGCGCCGCAAGAGCATTTCGTGCGCCGACGGAGCCATTCGTTTACGGTGGGACTGGAGCACGCGCGACAGCAACTCGTCGACGCTCTCACGGCTGAGCGCGCCGCTGCGCTCGCGCTCGGCGCTGAGATCCACCACAGCCCCGACCTCTTGGACCTTCTTGAAAAGCTTCTTGCGCGTGTCGACGGTCGATGCCGTGATCACCAGCACCGAGCCTTCGGTCACCCCGGCATCAAGAAAGTCCAGCAACGTGCCACTGTCGTCACGGTAAGCGCCAACCAACAGATCGCGCGCCAGGCAGAACTGATGCAGCCCATCGAGCGACGCCAGCTGCTGGCCATCGAGCTCGTCGCCGAAAACGTCCTTGATGCGTGTTTTCGATAGCCCCGACCACCGAGCGGCAGCGGCGAATTGCTCCTGCGACCAGCCTGCCAAGGCCACCAGACTGAGGAGCTTCTCGGCGGCGTCTCGTTCGTGCCCTTCCGCCAGCTCTTGGAACAACGCCTTGGCCACATCGCCGCGCTTCTCGCCTGACAGGAACAGCGTGGCCTCGCGCAACCAGACGACTTTGACGCCCGAAAGGAATCCGCGCATCCGCAGGCTGTCCAGCACGTTGCCGATCGCCGTTGCGCGCCCGTCGTAGCTTTCGAAGTTGAAGTCGCGTGACGCTGCCGGGACCAACACGTCGACGACGGCCTTGGCCGCTGCCGCGGTGTGAAAGGGCTCGCCGGTGAAGAGATAGATCGGCTTGTATTTCCCGGCCGCGGCGGTCTGAAGCAGGGCGTCGATCTCAGCTTGGCGTCCGCGAGCGGCGGCATCCGACCTCATCGAACCAGTCTAGCGACAGGCGCGCCCGAAGTCACCGACCGTGACGCCATTGGCTGTGACGATTGACAAGCCAAATACCCACCGATACCCCTACCGATATGCATCGCTCCTCCACAGCCATCGCCACGATCGGCACACGCTCTTCGATGCTGGCTCATGTTCTTGTGGAACCTGGTCGTATCGAATTGCGCGAGCTGTTACGTCCTTCGCCCGGCCCGGGTGAGGTTGTCTTACGTATCCGGGCCGCTCTCACGTGCGGTACCGATGTAAAGGCTTTTCTACGCGGTCACCCCAAGTTCCCGATGCCGACGCCGTTCGGGCACGAGTTCGCGGGCGAGGTCGCCGAAGTTGGCGCACAGGTCAAAGGAGTGCGGGCCGGCGACGCGGTCATGGCCACCCCGACCGGGCCGTGCGGCAGCTGCTACCACTGCCGACGTCGCCAGGAAAACCTTTGCGACACGGTGATGGAAACGATCACGCTCGGGGCTTACGCCGAGTACATCAAGCTCCCGGAGCGTGTCGTCAAGAACAACCTTTACGCCAAGCCGCCGGAATTGTCCTTTGCGGCGGCCGCATTGCTGGAACCGCTGTCGTGCGTCATGCACGGGCTCGAAACTCTCCCGTTGGAGCCCGACGACACGGTGATTCTCATCGGCGCAGGTGCGATCAGTCTACTGCATCTCCTTGCCTTGCGCGCCCTGGGCACCCAGCGTATCGCCGTCCTCGGACGTTCCCCCGAGCGCGCCGCTCACGCGCGGCGTCTGGGCGCTGAAAAGGTCTTCATCGGTGGCGTTGAAGCGGCGGCCGCTTCGGTTCGCGACTACACCGATGGACGCGGCGCCGACGTCGTCATCGAGTGCACCGGCCAAGTCCCGGTATGGGAGGCCGCGCCATCGCTGGCGCGGCGCGGCGGAACGGTCGTTCTGTTCGGCGGCTGCGCGCCAGGAACCGACGTACGTTTGGATACGCAGCGTTTGCACTACGACGAGTTGCGCGTCTACAGCCCGTTCCATTCCACACCGCGGGCCGTTCGCCGCGCCTACGAGTT
The DNA here is from genome assembly GCA_016200585.1 of Deltaproteobacteria bacterium. Lineage (GTDB taxonomy): Bacteria > Desulfobacterota > Binatia > HRBIN30 > HRBIN30 > JACQEN01. The sequence continues at coordinate 50,639 of JACQEN010000195.1, read as the reverse complement.
GCTTTGCAGCGGCAAACTGCCGGGTGACGCGCTCATCACGGGAGCCTATCCGCTGCCGGAGTTGCCGGCAGCTTTGGAGGCTCACCGCCTGGGCCTCGGCATCAAGTTCGTCATCCATCCGTAGACATGAAAGTGGCGCGTCTCTACGACTTCCTGGATGTGCGCATCGAGGAAGATCCAGTACCGAGGCCGGGACCTCGCGAGGCTCTGGTACGAACCCAAGCGTGCGGAATCTGCTCGGGTGATGTCGTTGCTTGGTACATACGCAAGAAGGCGCCTTTGGTATTCGGCCACGAACCGGCCGGCGAGATCGTTGAAGTAGGCGCCGAGGTCGAGCACCTACGACCGGGCGACCGCGTCTTCGTCCACCACCACGCTCCGTGTCTCAATTGCAGGGCATGTCGTCGGGGCGAATTTGTTCAGTGCCCAATTTGGCGCGCCAGCCAGATCGTCCCAGGCGGGATGGCGGAATATTTCCTTGTCCAGGAGACCAATTTATTCGCCGACACCCTGCTGCTGCCGGACCATGTCAGCAACGAAGACGGGGCGCTGGTCGAACCCACGGCTTGCGTGGTGAAGTCTCTCAACCGTGCCGGCGACGTTGCCGGCGCATCGGTGCTGATCATTGGCTTGGGCGTGATGGGCCAGACACACGTGCTGCTCGCCAAGCACCGCGGAGCGCGGCAGATCATCGCGGCGGATCTCATCGCATCGCGATGTGATCATGCGCGCCAACTCGGCGCCGATGCGACGATCAACGCGTCGACACACGACTTGGTCCAAAGCGTTGCCGAAGTGACCGCCGGCGAGGGGGCCGAGGTAGTCATCGTCGGACCGGCCACCGTCGACGCAATCGAGCTGGGAATTTGCTGCGCAGCGAAGGGAGCAACGGTCGTTCAATTCATGGGAACGCCGCCCGGAACGAGCTTGAACGTGTCGACCAACGACCTCTATTTCAGAGAGATCAAGCTGGTTCCGAGCTACTCCTGCGGCCCGACAGAAACGCGCGCGGCGCTCGAATACATCGGATCGGGCGTGGTGAGTGCGCGCCATCTTGTAACGCACCGTTTCGCCCTCGAGCAGGCGGCCGAGGCTTACCGAACTGCCGCAGAAGATCGCAGCGCCATCAAGACCATGGTCACCTTTGCGAAGTAAAGGTGAAGCTAGGCCCGACGCGTCATTTGCTCGCCGCAAAAGAAATGGGCGACTCATCTCGAGTCGCCCATCGTTAACGTACCGTAGAAGGAGATTACTTCCGCATGTGCTTCTGGAAGATCGCTTCCGCCTTCTGCGCTGCGGCTTCAGCACGCTGCGCGGCATCGCCAGCGCTTCTCGCGGCTGCCTCAGCCTTGTTCGCTGCCATTTCGGCCTTACTGGCCGCCGCTTCAACTCGCTGAACCGCGGCTTGGTCTTCTGCGCTGGACTTGCAAGCGCACCCCGAAGTGGCACCGGCTAGAACCAACGCTGCTGCGACTGCCGTTGCCGCCTTCATCTTCATACCGAACTGCATGTCGTCACCTCCTTCTCCTTGAGACCAATTTGTGCCTGACCGCCACGCAGAGTGGCGCTGCGCTAACTTGCAAAATCCTACTTCTTGAGTCCTTTGGTGAAACGGCTCTGAGCCTTGGCGGCAGCGGCTTCGGCTCGTGCCGCAGCGTCCGCTGCACTCTTGGCAGCGGTTTCTGCCTTGGTGGCAGCCGCTTCAGCCTTGCTTGCCGCAGCTTCGATTCGAGATACCGCGTCCGGATCAATCAGTGGCTTGCGTGCCCCGCAACCCGCAACCAGACCCGCGAGCAACAACATCCCCACGATCCCTGCACCCCGCACTCTTGCCATAAGATTATCTCCTTCCTACAACCTGTTCTTGTATGGCGTATGAATGCTTCATGGCACAAAAGCCCCCTGCTCGCAAGTCCGCTCGGACTACAATCGCAGGTCAGCACGACCTGAAACGATCACCGTTAGGACCTAGGAAAACCCGGATCCTTCTCAAAAATTCACGCGGACACCACCGGTCGACCCCTGCCCTGGCGGACTGGCGCGAAATCCCTGAAGCGGTTGTGAGTTCGTGGACGAATCAAGCGACAGGCGATCGGCCAGGGGAAGATCGGGAGATTTGCCACCAAGCAGTGCCTCCTGCGGCGCTTCCTCGGCTCCTCCCGGAACATCTCCGGGCTCGATGAGTCGGCCCGCAAGGACGGGATGAAACACATTGAGTCCATCCCGTCGGCCGGTACCGATGAGATCAAAGCTGTCGAGGTATTGGCGCAAGTGGCCTTCGTCTACGCGTGCCGGGACGGTTGGTAGGCGTCCTTTGAGAATCCGCGTGGTCATATTCGGGCCGATCCTCACGCGTCCGCCGCTCATTGCCGCGATCTTGCCGACGACGTCGACGTCCTCGACCAACCCTATGATTTCGGTCGCCTCCGTGTCGATATCATACGCCGCAATGAACTCCGTGCCGCGCACACCGGCAACCGCGGTCGGTGTCTCGATCTCATAGTGAGCCCGCGGCTGATGATAGGCTTCGCTGACCCAGGCGCGGACTCGCCCCTGAAACAACCGCAGCGCCGACTGGACCTTTTGCTGCGCCGGATCCGTTACCATGTCATCGACGACGATCTCGGATCCGGGCGCCATGTCGAGAACGCTGTCGTCGCGCAGCACCAGCTTGGCGCGATCCCCCGCTCCGGTCCGCATTCGGTCGCCAACCTGGAACGGAGTGCCGATGGTCGCATCTTGCCACGCACCTCGACGCTGAACCTCGACCTTGCCTTGTACGGCGGCGAAGACACCGGCCTCGCCTTGCGCCTGCAGTTGCCGAGCGAGCACCACGACCACCACTGCCGCACCAACTGCCACAACTCGCTTCGTAGGTTTCCGCATAATCAGCCTCAGTAGGTGAACCTGGCGCCGAACGATACGATATGCCGGTCGTAGTCGAAGAACGAAACGCTTTGCTGGCGAATGTTCGAGTCGTTGAAGGTTCCTATGTAATGAACATCGAAGGCCCAGTTGGCATTAAGCGTGTAACCAAGGCCGACCACCACCTGGTGCTCGTCGTCTCGGCGCTTCTTTCCGAAGCCGCTGTTCACCGAGTCGTAGTCGTCGTGCCGGAACAGGTAGGCAGCATCCGAATGAGCCGAATCGGAAATCGGCAACATCAACCCTACTTCAAATTGGTGACCTTCGTACTGGAATGTTTTTCCCTGCGGCCCATTCGACACGGTGTCTTCGATATCGAATTGGTATCCGGCAAACAAAACGCGTTCAGGATCGCCCAGCTCCAGGAATTGGCGCAGCCCGAAGGCGTGATTGATCGCGTCACGCCCGGGATCGTACGGCGCTCGGAAAAAATCGCGGCCGCGCAAACGATAGTAAAGCTGGGTTGCGGCGACCCCACCTTCATCAAAGGTCAGCCACGGGGTCGCCAATCCCTCTTGATAGAAGCTCTGATAGTTGAGCGCAAAGAAATCGTAGTTGCCGGCGATGCCATAACGCAGGATGCCACGGTGCGAAGCCAGTTCCAAACCCAGCCGGTGCCCCTGCAGGTCGTACTGCGTCAAATCGAAATGGACGCTCTGTGAAAAATCATAGGTCCCAACGAGCGACCAGACATCCGAATCGAGGAAGCTGTAACGCCCCCCGGCTCCGATGACGACACGCTCATCGGATCGACCGCTGATGTCGCGAGTGTTGGCAAAAGTGCTCGACGGGCCGATGGTAACATTACTGTCGTACTCGAAGTGCAGGTCTCCGTAGAGGGACCACCGAGTCGCCGGACGAGTCGGCGCAGCACCGCCGTTGGCGATATAATCTTGCGCCGCGCGACCGATCTCGGACTGCGACAGGTCGTGAGCCGTACCCGCGAGCTCCGATCGAGCCGCTTCCGTATCGCCCTGTTTCACTTCGACCAACGCCAAGTAGTATTGAGCGGCGCCGCGAAGCTCCGGGTCAGCCTTGGCATCCTTGAAGTAGTTTGCCGCTTCGCTGTCCTCACCCAGCCGATACGAGACGAGTCCAAGAAAGAACGCAACGGTACGCGGCTCATATCCCTGCTCCGCTGCCTTCTGCAGCGTACGTTTGGCATCGGCGTGCTTGCCTGCACTGAAGTAGGCGATGCCCAGATCGAGGGTGGCGTGCGGCAGGTTGGGTGAAATCTGCAGCGCCTTTTCAATGTCATGCGCCGCCTCATCGGTCATGCCCTGGCGCGCCGAGGTCAGTCCACGGTAGTACCAAGCCAAAGCATCGTTTGCGTCTGCTTCCACCGCTTGGTTGAACAATTGAAACGATTCGGCCCAGCGGCCGGCATTAAATGGAATCAGCCCGCGCGCGTACAAAGCTTGTGATCGAACGTTGGCACGCGCCGCCGCGGATAGTGCAAGCACCACGATACCGCTTACCAAGAAGCGCCGAATAACCCGCAGCCTCACGTCTGGTCTCCCCACCCTTACGGCACAATGAGCGAACCCGTACCGCCCGACTGGGCCGCTGCGGGTTCAATGAACTGGCCAAACGCAGTCGGCATCGACTGAACCGCAATCGTGCGCACGACTGCGTTCGTCAAAGCGTCGATCACCGACACGTTCCCTCGATTCGAGTTGGCAACGTAGAGCAAGGTGCCTTCCGGATTCACCGAAACGCCGAACGGAGCACTACCGGTGCCGAGGGATACCGTGGTCAGCGCGTGCGTCACCGTGTTGATAACCGATACCGAGTTACCCTGGACATTAGCAGCGTACACATGTGTTCCATCCGGGCTTACCGTAACACCAAACGGTCGCGTGTTGTTGCCGAGCAGATAGGTGCGAACAACCGTATTGGTCGTCGTTTCCACTTCGACAACGCTGTTGTTACCGAGGTTGGTAAAGTAGAAGCGACCGCCGTCGCGACTGACAGCGATGCCGAAGGGCTGGCTGGCAATCGACAAGGTATCGACGACAACATCGAAGTTGGTATCGATGACCGAAATCGAGTTACTCAATTGGTTGGCGACATAGGCCCTTGCCTGAATTGGGTTCACCGCAATGCCGACGGGCGAGTTACCGACCGCGATATTGCCGAGGATCCCGTTGTTGACGTCGTAAACCGACACGTTGGCGTCGATCTTGTTCACAACGTACACCTTGTCTCCCGTGGCCATCACCGCCAATCCGACTGGACCGCGTCCGACGCCAACCGTATTGATGACGGCGTTCACCCCGGCATCGATGATCGACATACTGTTGCTGGATTGATTGGTCACATAGACACGCGTCCCCTGACCGCTTACGGCAACGCCGAACGGGCTCGTACCAACCGGAATGGTGCTGACCACCGTGTTCGAGGTCGTATCGATTACCGACACGCTGTTGCTGCCGGCGTTACTTACATAGGCGCGCGGGATCACCGTCGGCGTGGCCGTAGACGTTGCGGTCGACGTCGCTGACGGCGTGGCCGTCTCCGTCGGCGTTGCCGTTACGCTCGGGGTCGCTGTCTCGGTGGGCGTATCCGTGATCGTCGGTGTGGGCGTCTCCGTGGCGGTTTCGGTGGCCGTTGCGGTAGCCGTGACCGTCGGCGTTTCCGTAGGCGTCGCAGTTTCCGTAGCGGTTTCTGTCGGCGTCTCGGTAACGGTCTCGGTCGGCGTCTCCGTCGCGGTGTCGGTCGGCGTTTCCGTCGCTGTCTCGGTTGGCGTAGCGGTCGGACTTTCGGAGGCGCTCGCTGTAGCCGTCTCCGTCGGTGTTTCCGTCGCCGTCGCCGTCACCGATGGCGTGGGACTATCGGTGGATGTCTGAGTCGCCGTAGGCGTATCGCTTGCCGTCGGCGTCTGTGTCGGTGTTGCCGTTTCGGTCGGTGTTTCGGTGACTGTCTCAGTATCGGTTGCCGTCGGCGTCTCACTTGGGGTGGGCGTCTCGGTCGGCGTGTCGGTCACCGTCGGCGTCGCCGTTTCCGTGGGTGTTTCGGTAACCGTCGGTGTGTCGCTGGGGGTCGCGGTCTGAGTCGGCGTAGCCGTTTCGGTCGCGGTTTCGGTCGGCGTTGGCGTCTCGGTTGGCGTCGCCGTCACCGTCGCCGTCGATGTTTCGGTGGGTGTCGGTGTATCCGTCGGCGTCGCGGTTTGCGTCGGGGTTTCCGTCGGAGTCTCGGTCGCCGTCAAGGTCGGCGTATCGGTGACGGTCGGCGTCTCCGTCGGTGTTTCCGTGTTGGTCGGCGTCGGCGTGTCGGTCGGCGTGTCGCTGCTGGTCGGCGTCGACGACGGCGTTTGCGAAGGCGTCGGCGTGGCGGTTTCAGTCGCGGTATCGGTCACCGTCGCCGTCGCAGTCTCCGTCGCGGTCGATGACGGCGTGAACGAAGCGACCGGTGTCTCGGTCAACGTCGCGGTCGCCGTCGGCGTGCTCGTCGCTGTAGACGTCGGCGTCTCCGTCGATGTCGCGGTCGGCGTATCCGTCGGCGTCGCCGTCGCCGTCTGAGTCAACGTCGGCGTTTCGGTCGGTGTGTCGGTGGGCGTGTCCGTCGGCGTTTGCGTCACCGACGGGCTAGCCGTTTGCGTCGGCGTGAATGTCGACGTGCTGGTTGGCGTCGCCGACGGTACTTCTGTAGCCGTGCTCGTCGCCGTAAAGGAAGGGGTCGGCGTATTCGATGGCGTAACCGTCGGCGTCGGTGTCTGCGTTGGCGTTTCCGTTCGCGTCGGCGTCGCGGTCGGGGTCGCAGTCAAGCTCGGCGTCCACGTCGGTGTCGGACTTGCGGCAAGCGTGCCGGTCGTAAAGGCATACGAGAAGTCGACAGAGCGGGCCGGACTGTTCAAATCGCTCGCTTGCACTCGAACCGTCACCGGGGTCGTCGATGGAAATGCATCCAGCGGCTGGTAGGTGATCAAGAAGCCGCTCACACCCTTTGCGCCGCCGGGCGTACACGGTTGGGCTTCTGGATCCAAGTCGTTGCAATCGGCAAGCAGTGCCCCATCCGTCGGGTCGCCGGCGTCGACGACCCGAGAACCATTGACATCGACTTGAATCGAACTGAGGTTGATGCTGTTGGCGGCGGTGACGACAAGGAAGCTCAACGGGGTCGATCGGAAGACCCCGGTAGCGCCTGGAGACGGGTCGATCGAGGCAACAAACGGCTGAGCCAATACATCAACTTCCACATCCGCCACCTGTCCGGCATGGATCATCACATCGAGCCGATCGCTGCGGAACGAAGGCGCAAGATCAAATTGATCGATGGTGCTTGCCGCTGCGAATGGCACGTCGTAGCCGACAACCTGGACGGTCGTCGGCCCTGGCTGCAATCCGTCGATCTCGACGTGCCGACACGGGAAGTCGCCGTTCACGGCTTCGCAATGCGGATCGACGACGCGTTGCGTAGCTCCGACTCGCACAACGATCGTCGATACACTGGCTGGAAGCTCCGAGCCGCCCTGGAAGGCTTTCGGCCGAAACAACGAATGCGCCGTGGAAGATCGCTCCCAAAGAGCCCTAAGCGCCAAGCCGCCCGGAGCATTCGTTGTGCTGCCGCTCCCACCCCCACCACAGCCGCTTAGCAAACCCACAATTGAAACCACCACAGAAGCTGTCTGCCATCGCAGGGCTCTCAGCTTCGGAAATTGTGAATTTGTCGACGACCGCACCACACCCTCCTGTCAGCCCAAGACAAGGGTCGCAATACACCACGGTGAAACGCTGCGTCAAGCCAAATACCGACGGCGAACGGCGACGCAGGTCGCGGTCGACTCGGGGTGATCTACTGCCGGAAGACAGCCTGATCGACCGCAATGGAGTAAGCGCCCGTTGCGTTCGGCGAATCACTCGCCACCTTGACGAGAACGCCGAGGTTCGTGCCGTCGTCGAACAAGCTACCTGGATCGTCGTAGAAGATGTCGTGAAGCGACGTGCGGCCGAAGTGATCAACCAAGGTTCCTGCAAAGGGAAAGGTACTTCTGACGATTCCGCTGATGCCTTCGTTGAACTGTATCAAACCCGAAGGGCCGCGAACGAAATACCAGTCTGCGGCAACGCCATCGACACCGACACAGGACGAACTGGACAGCGAGGCGTCAAGCGCAGCGCCATAGGTCAAAGGGGTGATCGGGCAGGTGTTGAGCTTCGCTGCGTATGCCCCACGGAATGTCGGGCTGCTGCTGGCAATCACAAATCCATAGGTCCCAGGCGCCGTCATTGGGAGATCAACGATATCTGCGGTGCAGCGGTCTCCAAGCACGTTCTCTCCGTTGCTGAGCAGACCCACGACGCAGGTGTTGTCCGGTGGCTTGATACTGACAACCCGCATTGGCGTCGGCGCGGCTACCGCAATTGCATCGAGTCTGCGGCCATCGTCCAGGGCACAGTCGCCGTCCTGCAGTATCCCGTTTACGACGGTGTTGGTGATGGTTCCCGGAACCACCGACGAGACGGCGCAGCGCTGTGCTCGCACCGTATAAGCCGGCCTTCCCACAGTGTCGACGCTACCGCCCGCCAACGCACTCGAAACTTCGAGGAAATAGGTTCCGTCGGCAGGCAAGAAGCGGTTGACGCGTGCGTCGCGTCCGTCGGGCGAGAAGAGGTCGTTGTCGTTGTTGGAAACGCTGCCGTCCGGTCCGATGAGGCGTACGAATGGATCGATCTCTGGAGCGTCGGAATGCATCGTCAGCGTGAGGAACTGGCCGGCCGAGCCCGCCACCGCGTAGCTACGGAACGGAACCCCACCAAAGCCAATGCAGTTCGAAACCGAAAACGAGCTGTTGGTTGGCGTACCTGAAACTGCGTCGAGGATGCCCGCAACCGGACACTTTTGCACATACATCGTGTACGGCAACACGTCGCCAACGACGCTTGGGTCTTGGGGGTCGGGCGGCATGAGCGTCGACGTATTCGACGCAATGATCGTGTACGTACCGCTCAGCGGAAGGGTGGCGGCCAATTGCGCGTCAGGGACCAAACCGAGCGGACCGCTATCGTTGTCGAAGGCGATCACCGCGTTCCCCGGGCTCGGTCCGATGAGGAAGAGATAGGCGTCGTCGTCGGGGACGGTCAATTCGACGCTTACCACGTCACCGGCCTGCCCCGTAAACGTATACAGGTCGGCACCGGCACTGGGTTCCGGCACCTCATCCATCGAGTTCGGTAAGGCCAAGGGCGCCCCACACGTGCCGAAGGCTCGATCGCCGTACAAGGTTCCGGTGCATCCGGGGCCCGGCTGGCCAGGACACACCAACGGACGGTCGGAAGGTATGTTGGTCAGATTGCGCTTTGGATTGCAGGCGGGAAACAGCACCTGCAAAATGTAGTGACCGATGCCGCCCTGTGCGATGATCGTGTACGTCCCGGTCTGCAACGCCATGAAGCGCCCGCCGGCGTCGGTTCCAAACTGGCCGCCAACGGTGTCGTCGAGCTGGTCGGTAGTGATCACCTCGTAGCCATCCGGCCCGAGGACCGCGAACGCCGGATCGATCTCGTCGTCTCCGAGCTGTTGGCGCATCGCGATGTCGATCTGCGTCGGCACCTGCGTCACGGTGAACGTGTAGATATCGGCCGGATCGGAAGCACCGCTTGTCGACACCGTGCTCGGCTCGGGGCAGTCACTGTCGCTCAGCGTCGCTGCCAAACTGACGGCGGAGTTGATGACCCGCGGCGTTGGGCAGGGACGAGCGCTGATCGTCAGCCGGTAGGCCCCCAACATCTGCGCCGAGAGAGGGGCAGTCGTTACGTAAATTTGATATGGCGATGATCCACTCACGACAAACTCTGCGGGTGGGTAGCCGCTGACGTGGTCGAACTGGCCGTTACCGTCGATCACGCTGACGAAGGGCAAGATGGCGGAATCGCCGGTGGGCTGAACGTCCACCTTGATCGCCTGCCCCGGCGCAGCAACGATTTGGTAGACGTCGGTGAATCGAACCTCGCCGCCGGATGACCGGCTACAATCGTTCGCATCGAGCGATCCGTTGAACGTGCCCAAGCCGACCTGCTGGACGGCGCAAACAGCCGTCGGCGTCAGCGTCGCCGTCAAGGTCGCGGAAATCGTCGGCGTGGGCGTGATGGACGGGGTTGCCGTAGGCCGTGTCGGCGTAGGCGTCGCTGTGGCCGTGCTGCCGGGGGGGACGGTGGGGCTTATCGTGAACGTGGCTGTGCGCGTGACGGTAGAGGTGAGCGTAGCCGTGGGGGTGCGCGTCGCAGTCCGGGAGCGCGTCGGCGTCGACGATGGAAACGAACAAGGCTCTCCGTTCATCATCACAATCGCGGTCAGATCCGCAACCGTTGCGGATCCGTCGGCGTTGGCATCGGCCCGTGGATTGGCAATCTGATCGGCTTGGTCGAGAAAAAGAATCGACTCCAGAGCAACGGCATCAGCAACGTTGATTCGATTGTTGCCGTCCACGTCCCCGAGACAAATGGACTGGGCGTAACCGAGGCGTACCCCGGCCAACCCCACCGCTACAGCCAGCAGGAGCTGCAGCGCTTCTTTGACCATCAACCGACTCAGCACGTATCGTGTTCCGTTCACCAGCGGTGGAGCGGTAGCTTCCGTGACAACCGCGCGAATGTCAATTTCCATTTTGCCGAGCCCTGAGCTCGTGAGCCTCTCGCCCCCCACCCACAAGAAACCGCCGCAAGGCCCTTGCGCCAATTGCCGAAGCCGCCATGGGCTGTATAAAACGGGATCGTGCCCGCCAAGAAATCTTCCGTCGCGCAGGAAATCGACCAGCTGCGCCGCCAGGTCGACCATCACAACCGTCGCTATCACGTCCACGACGCGCCAGAGATCTCCGACGCCGAGTACGACCGCCTGTTTCGCCGCCTCGTCGAGCTCGAGGACGCACACCCCGAGCTCGCCAGTCCGACCTCACCGACGCAACGCGTCGGCGCACCGCCGGCCGAAAAGTTCGAGACCGTGCGCCACTCAATCGCCATGCTGTCGCTCAACAACGCAATGTCGGAAGACGAGTTTCGCGACTTCGACGAGCGCGTCCGGCGTGGGCTCAATCGGCCAACGGACGCCATCGACTACGTCGTCGAGCCCAAGCTCGACGGTCTGGCCATCGAGCTAGTCTACGAACAGGCTCGACTCATGGTCGCTTCAACCCGCGGCGACGGAGTCGTCGGTGAAAATGTCACGGCCAACGTGAAGACGATTCACAGCGTACCGCTCGAGCTCAGGGCTCTGCCGCGCGGACTTGCGCTACCCGAGCGGTTCGAAGTTCGCGGCGAGGTCATCTTTCCCAAGAAAGCCTTCGAGCAGCTCAATGCCGATCGCGCCAAGCGTGGCGAACCCGTGTTCGCTAACCCGCGCAACGCCGCCGCCGGCTCGCTGCGACAGCTCGATTCGCGGATCACCGCCTCTCGCCCGCTCGATATGTTTTGCTACGCCCCGGGGGACCTGACGGGTGTCGCGGCGAAAACACACTGGGAGTTTCTCGAGCTGCTGCACGCTTGCGGCCTGAAGACAAACCCGCTCAGCCGGCGCTGCGCCGGAGCCGAAGCCGTGATCGAGTTCCACCGCGAAATGGTCGAGCGCCGCATGTCGCTCGACTACGACGTCGACGGCATCGTTGCCAAAGTCAACCGCTTCGACCAACAGCGTCAACTCGGCCTCGTCTCGCGTTCGCCACGTTGGGCCATTGCCTATAAGTTCAAAGCGCAGCAGGCCACCACGCGGGTGAACAACATCCTTCCCTCGGTGGGACGCACCGGAACCGTCACCCCCATCGCCGAGCTCGAACCGGTATTCGTCGGCGGCGTCACCGTCTCGAACGCATCGCTGCACAACATGGACGAAGTCGAGCGCAAGGACGTGCGCATCGGCGACACCGTCACCATCGAACGCGCCGGCGACGTGATCCCCTACGTCGTCGGCGTGGTCTTCGACAAGCGCAGCGGCAAAGAGCGCAAGTTCCACATGCCCGACAGCTGCCCGGTGTGCGGCAGCAAGGTGGTCCGAGAAGAGGGCGCCGCCGCCTATCGCTGCATCGGCATGAGCTGTCCGGCGAAGTTGCGCGAGAGCATCCGCCACTTCGCTTCGAAGCACGCCCTCGACATCGACGGGCTCGGCGACAAGCTGGTGACGCACCTCATCGACAGCGGCTTGGTGCGCAACGTCGCCGACCTCTACAGTCTCACCAAAGAGCAGCTTGCCGGGCTGGAACGCATGGCCGACAAGTCGGCACAGAACATCGTCGATGCCGTCGCCGGTAGCAAGCAGCCGACGCTGGCACGCTTCATCAACGGCCTGGGCATCCCCCAGGTCGGCGAGCACATGGCCGAGGTCCTCGCCGAACGCTTCGGCACCATCGACGTGTTGGAGAACGCCAGCGAGGAGCAGCTGCTGGAAGTACGCGAGGTCGGCCCACAGACCGCCCATGAGATTCGCGCCTTCTTCGACGTGAAGGAAAATCAACGCGTCTTGCGGCGCCTGCGCGACTTCGGAGTCCGGCCACGCGTCGTGCAGCGCAGGAAGAGCGGTCACTTGTCGGGGAAGACCTTCGTCCTCACCGGGACGCTGTCGATCCCGCGCGACCAGATGGCCAAAGAGATCGAGGCGGCCGGCGGTAAGATTACCTCCAGCGTCAGCAAGAGCACCGACTACGTCATCGTCGGCGAAGATCCCGGATCCAAGCTCGACAAAGCGACCAAGCTCGGACTCACGACGCTCGACGAGGCCGGCGCACGAAGGCTGCTGCAACCGTAGGACGATGCGGCCATGACTCAAAAACGCATCGAGCTGCGCATCCGCGGCCGCGTTCAAGGTGTCGGCTACCGCTACTCGGCTTGCGAGCAAGCGCGTCGACTGGGTCTGCGCGGCTGGGTACGCAACACGGATTCTGGCGACGTCGAGTTGCTCGCCGAAGGCGGCGAGGATCAGCTGCACCGCCTGCTGGAGTGGTCGCGCTCGGGTCCGCCGGGCGCACGGGTCGTCGCCATCGACGAGCGCTGGCTCGAGGCTGCCGGCGATCTCGACCGCTTCGAAATCCGTCGCTAGATCGCAACCGCGTATCCGAGACTATGAGCCCGCTTCACGATCCGGTCTTCCCTCGACCGTCCAGACCCATCGATCGCTTGATCGCGCCGCTCGAGCGCTTTCTACACGTCGAAGCGGCGGGAGGCATCGTACTGCTCGCCTGCACGATCGTTGCCCTCGCCATTGCCAACTCGCCCTGCGCAGACGCCTACCACCACTTCTGGCAAACCGAGCTCGGCTTACGGATCGGCTCCTTCTCCTTCGTGCATTCGCTCGAGTTCTGGGTCAACGACGGGCTCATGGCATTGTTTTTCTTCCTCGTCGGCCTGGAAGTGAAACGCGAGCTGGTGTTCGGCGATCTGCGTGATCCACGCGCCGCGATGCTACCGATCATGGGCGCAATCGGCGGCATGGTGGTCCCCGCGGGCATCTACATTTCGTTGCTCGGCCACACGCCGGCGGCGCATGGCTGGGGAGTCCCTATGGCCACCGACATCGCTTTCGTCGTCGGCTGCGTCGCCGTCCTCGGACACAGGGTCCCGGCACCGTTGCGGGTGATGCTGCTCACACTGGCGATTGCCGACGACATCGGCGCCATTCTCGTCATCGCGGTCGGTTACAGCTCAGGTATTTCGCTCGTACCGCTGACGCTGGGTGCGGGTGTAATCGCGCTGATCGTCTTGATGTCGCGGTTGGGCGTTCGTTATCTGCGCGTCTACTGGGCCTTGGGGGCTCTGGTATGGCTGGCGGTGCTGAAATCGGGCGTCCACGCAACCATCGCCGGCGTCATTCTGGGGTTGATGACGCCGACCCGAGCGGACGTCAGCGAGGGCGCCGCCGCCCAGCTTTTGGAACGGGTCGCCGATTGGCTGAAGGGCCAAAGCGAGGCAGAAGCCGCCGATAAGGCGCAGCGACTGAACAACCTTCGCCGTACGGCACGCGAGGCCGTGTCGCCACTCGAGTACCTCGAAAATGAGCTTCATCCCTGGGTGAGCTTCGTAATCATGCCGGTGTTCGCCCTTGCCAACGCCGGCGTCCACTTGAGCTTCGCCGATGTCGTTGATCGCGTAGCCGTCGGCATTGCCGTCAGCCTGCTCGTCGGTAAGCCGGTGGGCGTAGTGACGTTGAGCTGGTTGGCAACTCGTCTGGGCATTGCCCGCTTGCCGCGGACGGTGTCGTGGGCCCAAGTCGTCGCCGGCGGCATTCTCTGCGGCATCGGGTTCACCATGTCGCTGTTCGTCGCCAATCTCGGTCTCGCGCGTGAAACTCTCGACGCCGCCAAGATCGGCATCCTGACGGGCTCCACCCTCGCTGCCGTGCTCGGCTGCGCCGCCTTCTATGCCATCGCCGGCAGCCACCGGCACGAATCGGAAAACCCGCCCGACAACCGGGTCTGAAGCCGCGACGCGCGTCGGTCGCCGGTGTGTCGCCGTCGGTTTACGCCAGGCTCAGCGCCGGCGAGGTCGACGCGATCTTCGCACGCCGCTCCCTGCCCCCCGACGCATTCGCGACCTTCGCTCCAGCACGCGGTGCCTTGGCACGCGGTGCCTTGGCACGCGGCGTCTTGGTGCGTCGCACCTTCGTCTTGCGCTTCCAACGTTGCTGCGCTGCTTCGCGTACGATGTTCGGTGCCAACGCCCAACCCAAGGTACGCACCAGAGCGGTCGCAGTGGGGCGTACGATCAATGGGTCGACCACGAGCAACGGATCGACGAACGGCACCGGAACCAGGCCGAGCTCGCGCCGCACCCACGCCGGCAACAAGCCAATGGCAGCGACGTTGAGAATCATCTGCGGTAGCCAGCCGCGGGCATGAGCCGGAGTTCGCAGCAACCATTCCGCCGTCTCGCGTGCTTGTTCGCCGGCCACCAGATCAGGCCGCACGTCGCGTAGGTACTTCTTCAATTCGCGCTGGCTGCGCGGCACCCAGTCGGCCCCAAGCAGGATCGCCACCTCCGCCATTTCGTCGAGATAGCGATCGGCCCGCGCACGCGTGATCGGCTTTGCACCGTAGCGCTCGTAGGCGGTGAGGAACGAGTCGACTTCGGCCGCGTGCACCCAACGCAACAGCTCCGGGTCCGACGCCGAGTAGCGCCGCCCGTCGGGCGCGATTCCCTTCACGTGCTTATGAATCTGCCGAACTCGACGAGTCGCCTCTCTGACCTGGCGCCGGTTGCCATAGGTCGTATCGCGGATGAACTCGGCGGTGCGCTGCAAGCGGCGCAAAGGTTGTCGCTTGTAGTCGGAGTGTTCCGCTACACCGGCCATCGCCAAAGGATGCATGGCTTGGAGCAGCAAGGCTCGGATGCCGCCGACGAACATCGACGCGTCGGCGTGCACTTCCCAAGCTGGGCTGTCGGGTGCGAACAAGCCCGGGTCTCCCGCTGGCACGGCGAACGCTCGCATGTCGGGCTCGGGGTCGGTCGAAACCAAAGACACGACCTCACGCCCCAACCGCAGGCGCAGCTGTTCGACTCCGTCGAAAACCGGCGATACCAGATACGACAAAACGGCTTGCGGTTGCTCCAGACTCACGATCGCTCCCCTCTCCCGGTTTGCTTGGCCCTCCGGTAGATCATCGCGACAAGGATTTCGTCAATGGCTAACGGCACCACCCGACCGGCGCGGCTACGGCGGTCGAGGTCAGCGGCAGGTCAGGCTGCCTCCGGTCGGCGACATCATGCAGCGCGGCCGAACACCGCTGCTTGGCTGGAAAGATATGACAGCACATTGACCGATACTTGCCTGCTCCTGCCCACCCAGCACGATCGTGACCTGCACCGGCGTTTCCGCCACCGCAACTTGAAAATCGCTGTTCTTGCCGCTGAGGGAGAACGAGTACAAGCCAGGGGTCCGCGTCGATGTGCGTACGACCACACGCGTGACGCCACCAGCGGTCGTTCCCGCTTTGTCGATGAACTTCACCGTCGAACCGCCACGCCCAACGAACCAACCCGGCTGCCCGGCTACCGGCGCTACTCCGCCGGGGATGACGCGTTCGAAGAGCAAGCCTCCGTTGAGGCTGTAGACCGCAAACCGGAATCCGTTCATGGCGGGATTGACTGGAAACGACGTCAACACCCACCGCCCACTGATGCTCAGATTCTCGTCACCCGCCGGATCGAGGTTACGGGTGACGCGCAGCTTCGGCCGATCGATCGAACCACCACCGACGCAGAATACGGTAGGAGCTGGCGTCGGCGTCAGCGACGCAAGCGCCGTCTCGGTTGGCGTCACCGTCGGAGTTTCCGTCGGCGTATACGTCGGCACGCCAGGAGGGAGCGTCGACGTCGGCGTTGCGCTCGGGGTCGGCGTCAGGGTGGAAGTTGGCGTCACCGTGGCCGTCAACGTGCTGGTAGAAGTTTCTGTCGCGGTCGGCGGCGGCGTTACGGTTGGCGTCCACGTCCAGGACGGCGTCATGGTATTGGTTACCGTCGCGGTATTGGTGGGGGTGCTCGTCGCGGTTCGAGTCGGCGTCGGGCTGGTGGGTGGCGCGCTGTTGGGATCGCTTGGGTCGCTCCCGAAGTCGAGCTCGTCGCGATCGAAGAAACCGTCTTCGTCACGATCGACCCCCATACGCAGCGCCGACCCGGGAGGAGCGCATGTGTACGTCAGAGGCTGCCCGGGTGTCGCCGCCAGCGCGCGCAAGCCGGCATCGCTGAGCGGCGCTTCGCTGAAGCGATCGCTTTGGAAGACGCCCGTAGCCGTGCGATACCAGCCGCGCGCCAGGCCGCTCGCCGTACCCTTCACCACCACGTCGCACTCGCCCGCTGTGGCACGCGCCAGCAGCAGGTCGATACGCGGGCCGACCACGGCGGCATTGGTATCGTTGAGCGTGATCTGTTGCCCAACGATCGGCGCCAGGTTCGAGTCGAAAGCGAGGACGAAGCTCTCGACCTGGCGCTTCTGCGTCGTGTTCGCGAACTGAAATACCGAAGCGCTGAGAAACCGAAACACGGTGTCCACCGAACCATCATGCAGAAATCCAAAGCCGCGGATTTGATCCCCGAGGTTGGAATTGCTGCCGCCGCCGGAGATGCCGGGCGAAGCCGGCATGCCGAACATTCCGACCTTCTGGTAGACGTTCCGCAGATGGGCGATCTTGAAGTGCTGCGTCTCGCCTTCGAAGCTCGAGAAACCGTCGGCACCGAACGATCCTTGCAACGGATCGAGCACGTGACAGGTGTTGCACGGCACCAAGCCGCCGTCGAGCTTGGAGTTGAAGTACAGCGTGCGGCCGGC
Source organism: Deltaproteobacteria bacterium (assembly GCA_016200585.1). Taxonomy (GTDB): domain Bacteria; phylum Desulfobacterota; class Binatia; order HRBIN30; family HRBIN30; genus JACQEN01. The sequence continues at coordinate 33,467 of JACQEN010000195.1, read as the reverse complement.
GCTCTGGTCCGCCGTCAGGCTGTTGTCGAGCGCACGAATCGGATTCGGCGGGTACTGCACCTGCAGAATGAAATCCGTGAACGCCTGCATCTCCGACGTCGACAGCTGAGCGCTGCGCCCGATCAGACCGACGAACGCGACGTTGAATTTATTGAAAGCCGCCACCTCGTCGAGCGCATCCCCGCCGGGATCGTTGCCGCCGGTGCGATCGCCGCGCCAGTGCATCGGGCCATGCGTCGACATGCCGCGCAAGCTCTGCGTCGTCATCGGACCCTTCAGCGGATGGAAGTTGGGGTCGCCGAGCGGCCCAATGCGGAACGGATTGGGATTGTTCAACACCGTATCGTCCGGGTTGCCGAGATCCCACGCCAGGCTGTCGAAGTCGTGTCGATGACGGCAACGCCGTTGTCGAAGCGCGTCAGCGCGTACAAACGCTGGTGTGCCTCATCGAGCACCAGACCGTTCGGACCGCCGCCGCTGACCGAAATATGATTCGCTGGGCTCGGTGTGAACGTGTTGTTCTCCAGCTGCGCGGTGTCAAAGACGCCGATCTTGCTCGATCCAAACGCCGCAACGTAGAGCGTCTGGCCGTTGCCGCTGACGGCGACACCCGTCGGCGTCGCCAGGCTCGCGTCACTGGTGCCGGCGGGACTCGGAACCGTGCTGTAGTTGATATGCTTGTTGAGATGGCGTGAGGTAACACTTGGCGCGCTCGGATTGATCACCGTGATGCGCGATTCGGCGAGATGGCCGCGAACCGTACTGCCGCCGCCGCCCGGTCCCTCGAAGCGCACCTCGTTTTTCGCGTCGGTGTTGCTGACATAGATCTTACCGCTGACCGGGTTGACGGCCATGTTGAAGAGAACCGTACCGACGCCGCTAAAGAACCCCGAGGTGCCAGACAGCTGAACCGGGGGATTGGCGTTGGCGTTGATCGCAAACACGTCCTTGTCGGGAAGGCTGAAGCGCACCGCGTTGTCCCAGCTGCGTCCCAGGGTATCGACCCAGTGCGAACCGTTGTACTTTACGATCAACCCGGTTTCGGGACCGGCGATGCCCTCGGGAATGTTGGCATTGGGCGCCGGCAGGCCGCCTGGGTAGGTCGTCCCGCTCACCACGCAGGAGCCGGCACTGGCGCCGCCGTCGCAGACGAGCTGTTCATTAACTGCGGTTGTGCGGTTGCCCGAATGGAAGGCGGCCGCGTAAACGGTGCCGCCTCCCGGCGCAACCGCCAAAGCGCGCGGCGTATCGGCGAACAGAGTGACCACCGTCAGGCGCGTCCCACCGAGCGAGGTCCCGAGATTGTTGGCGTCGAACACCCAAACGTCGGCACGGCCGACGCCGGGCGTCGTCAGCTGCGGATCGGTTGGATTGTTTTGACCACGGTGGGCACAAGTAATGAAGGCACGGTTTCCGCTGCTGCCGGCAAACACCAGATCGCGCGGCTCATCTCCGACGAGCAACGTGCGTTTCACCTGCGGCGGATTGGCAGCGACGTCGACGATACTGACGCTGTCGGAGAGGTGGTTGACGACCCAGACTTCGGAGTTGCCGCGAGCCGCCACGGCGACAGGTTCGAGACCCACCGGCACCGACGACGTGTGAACCAGCGTGCCGCCGCCAATCGAAAAGATCTCGAGCCGATTGTCGGGTGTGTTGACGGCAAACAGTTTGGTCCCGTCGGGCGACAGCGCCAACGGACGAACCTGCCCGCTTTCAAACGTCGTGAAACTGGCACTCGCAGCCGTCGCAATCAGGCTGACGGCGAAAAACACTCTCGCGTGCAATCGCGGCACATCGCCCCCTCTCAAGACCGAACCAGCCGCGAGTCGAGACCCAAAATCCCCCGTCCTCGGCTCCGGGCGGCAGATCCCGGAATCAATACGGCTCTTTGAGGAGAGGCCCTTACCACGACCTCCGAGCCATTGACCAGAGATTTTGCGAGCTCAAGCAGGTCTTGTGAAATGGAGCCATCTGCCGACGATGCAGATCTACTCAGCCTTGCGCAGCGCACGCGTCTTGGCCGCCCGGATCCGGTTGGTAGCGGCGTACCCAGCACGTTCGAAGGCACGCCACATGTACCAACTGGCGACGGTTCGATAGGGTCGCCACCGTTCGCCGAACGCGAGCAACTCTCTCGGCTTCGGCATGTGTTTCTTGCCGTAGGCGATCGACCATCCCTTCTTGACGCCGAGGTCGTGAATCGGCAGCACGTCGGGACGCCCGAGGCGGAAGATCAAGAACATCTCGACCGTCCACGCGCCGATGCCGCGCACCGAAACGATCCGTTCGACGAGGTCGTCACGCGGTCGCCGCCGCTCAGAGCTTTGACACGCCCGAAGATCGTGGCCGCGGCCTTGCCGGAAATCGATTGATAGGCAATCGCTTCGAGCAGCGCTTCGTAGGGCGACACCGCTTCCTTGAGATCGATTTCGAAGGCCGGCAGCTCGGCGATCAAACGTTTCAGACAGGCATCGTTTTCGCTCAGGCACTGAGTCGCTGCGGCGAGATCGAACGGCAAGGTTGTGGGTGGCGCGGGCATCGATTCGTCCTCGAGCAAAACTATTTCACGTCACGACGCCAGGTCGCAAATGGATATTGGTGAATCGACCGGCGCTGCTCGCTACGGACTCGCCTGAACACGAAACTAACAACTCTGACCATCGGAGAAGTTGGAGAAATTTGCTGTCGACCCAATCTACGAATCCCAGAGTGCGCGAACAGACTCATGTTTCGCAAGCTTCCGCCTCTCCCACGATCCGGAAATTCCTTCAAGAAGTTTCTCAGACTCTTTGAACCGCGGCGACGGCTCTCAATTTGCACCTGGGTTAAATCGATGCTCGATTCGTACGGCCCAGGGGGCGGAACAATGGCGGTCAGCGAGTCGCGGGGGGGGCTCTCCCCGGGCGATCTATGGGCAGCCGCATCGACCCTATCGCCACGCATCCAGCATTTGCGCGATCAGTATTGGTCGTTCTACGACCGCACCTACACCAACGAGGTGCGCGCCTTCACCACCGGCACGGCATGGGACACGGTGTACTCGATGTGGTCGTGGACCAATGTTCCGGAAACCGCGCTTTTCCTGCCGGGGTTCCGTTCGTACCTGCTGGCCGCAGCGACCCGGGTAGAACTGCCGCATCACTTTTGGCGAGAGCCACTCGTCGTCCGTCGAGCCCTCTTTTTCCGTGAAGTCCTGCGCCAGTACTTGCCGGTCGAGATTCTCGAGGGTGAATTGATCGTCGGTTCGCACTTAAACACCGCACTGTCGCGCTGCCTGAACAAGCGTGAAGCACGCGAGCGCGACCATGCCGAACGAGATTTCCTCGCCGAATGGCACCAGCTCAACGACAGCGGCGTCGGCAACTGTGCCGCGGTTCCGGGCCACCTGGTGCCCGACTACCGCAAAGCGCTGCGCGTCGGCTGGAGTGGGCTCTACTATGAAGCACGAGACATCGCCGAAGCGCCGGACGCGACGGCAGCGCAACGCGACCTCGCCCGCGCGGTGATGATTTGCGCCGACGGCGTGCGCGACTACATGCGCCGCAACGCCGCCGAGGCGCGACGGCTGTCGGGGCAGGGAAACGATCCGACACGGATTGCCGAGCTGCAGGAGATCGCTCGCATCGCCGGTAAGGTCCCCTGGAATCCGCCGGAAACATTCCCCGAAGCGCTGCAGGCGCTGTGGACGACGCACATGTTGTTGATGGCGGCGGAGAGCTATCCCGGACCGGGCGTGTCGCCGGGACGCGTCGACCAGTACCTTCTGCCCTACTACGAAGCCGACATCGCCGCCGGACGATTGACCCGCGACACCGCCAAAGAATGGCTGGAGTGTTGGTGGATCAAGCACAACTACGTCTATGACTATCAGGGCTGGACCGGAACGAACCAGGGGATCAACGCATCGTTCGGACAGCTGATCACCCTCGGCGGCATCAAAGCCGACGGTTCCGACGCGTCAAACGAGCTGACCCATCTGATGCTCGACGTCATCGACGAGATCAACTTGCTCGAGCCGAAACCCAACATTCGCCTGCACGCCAAGACACCGGAGCCGCTGCTCGACCGTATTGTCGACTCGCTGGCGCGAGCCCAGGGCTCGCCGTTCTTGCTCAACTTCGATGAAGCATCGATGGCCGGCCTGCGATGGCAGGGTTTGCCGGAAGAGCAACTGTGGGACTATGCCCCCGTCGGCTGCCTCGAGAATACCCTGGCCGGCTGTGACCGCTCGGGAACGGTCGACGTCAACCTCAATCTCGCCAAAGCCATCGAGCTGGCGTTGAACGACGGCCGCGATCCGGCGACGGGCAAGCAGATCGGACCGCAAACCGGTTTGGCGTCCGACTTCGAATCGTTCGATGACCTGTGGCACGCCTTCCGCGCCCAGCTCTTGCATCTCGCCGACTGGATCATCCGCGTCAACGACATGGCCGACGCCGGGCGCGGCCGTTGGGAGCCCGTCCCCTACATGAGCGCCGTCGTCGATGGCTGCCTGCAGAGCGGCCGCGACAGCAATGCCGGTGGCGCCCGATTCAACTTCCTCACCGTCGAAGGGATCGCGCTGGCAACGGCGGCGGACAGCCTCGCGGCGGTGAAGAGGTTGGTATTCGAAGAACACCAGATCGAGATGCCGCAGCTGCTCGACGCGCTGCGTGCCAACTTCGACGGCCACGAGCCACTGCGACAAACGTTGCTGCACAAGGCCCCGAAGTACGGAAATGATGACGCCGCCGTCGACGCCTTGGCGCGCGACATCAGTCGCTGCTGGACCGAAGCGGTGTTTCAGCACACGTCACCCACCGGCAAACGCTACCGCGGCGGCTATCTTTCGTGGAACTACTGGATTGCCTACGCGCCGACGACCGCCGCAACACCCGACGGCCGCAAGCGCGGCCAGTACCTGTCGAACGCCGTGTGCCCGGTGAACGGCGCCGATCGCAAGGGCCCGACGGCGGTCATCAAGAGCGTCGGACACCTCCATCTCGCCAGCGCTCCCAACGGCGCCAGCCATACGATGTCCTTCAGCCCATCACTGCTGCGCAACCCCGAGCAGCGTGCCAAGCTCAAAGGGTTGCTGCGCGCCTACGACAAGGTCGGCGGCACGTGTTTGCAGATCAACGTCATCGATGCGGCGACGCTGCGCGCCGCCCAGAAACATCCCGACGAGTACCGCAATCTTCTGGTCCGCGTCACCGGCTACAACGCCTACTTCGCCGGCTTGGGCAAAGAGATTCAAGACGAGATCATCGCCCGCGAGTCACATGGACTCTAGTTCAACCGCCGCAGCAACCGCGGCTGCAAGCGCGCCGCTGCTCCGCAACCTCAGCGTCACCGGCACCACTTTCAATATCCAACAGTTCAGCACCGAAGACGGCCCGGGCATTCGGACCACGGTATTCCTCAAAGGCTGTCCGTTGCGCTGCGCCTGGTGTCACAATCCCGAGGGCATGCGCGTTGCCCCCGATCTGATGTGGTACGACGTGCGCTGTATTGCGGCCCGCGAGTGTCTCTCCATCTGCCCGGAACAGGCGCTGGCGTTGTCGCAGAGCGGCATGCAGATCGACCGCGCTCGCTGCACCCTGTGCGGCAAATGCGTTCGTGCTTGCCCCTCGGCAGCGTTCGAGCTCATCGGCAAGCAGTGGACAGCCGAAGAGCTGCTCGACGAGTTGCTCAAGGATCAAGTGTTCTACGAAACCTCGGGAGGGGGCGTCACCTTCAGCGGCGGCGAACCTCTCACGCAAATCGACTTTCTGAGTGAGGTCCTGCCGCTGTGCAAAGCCGCCGGTCTGCAGGTGGCCCTCGACACCTGCGGCGCCGTCGCCAGCGACCGTTTGCGTCGCGTGCTGCCGTGGATCGACCTGGTGCTCTACGACCTCAAGGTCATGGACGCAGCCGCAAGCAAAGCCGCCACCGGCGTGTCCAACGAATTGATCCTCGACAATGCTCGTTTGCTGGCCGAGCACGGTACGCCGCTGTGGATTCGTACGCCGCTCGTCCCCGGCTACACGGCCAATGCAGACAACATCCGCGCCATCGCCGACTTCATCCGCAATTGTTTGCCGAGCGTACAACGCTGGGATCTGCTGGCCTACACCAACCTCGGGCGCCCCAAGTATCATCGTCTCGATCGGCCCTACGCCCTCGAGGACGCGGCGCTGCTCACTCGCGGTGACATGGAAGCGCTATGGCGCGTCGCGGTCGAGCTCGTTCCGCAAGCGCAATGGTCGGGGGCGACGTGTTGAGAAGAGCAACGAGCCCGTCAGCGTAAGGTCGAGCCATGTCCCTACTCGCAGACACGCCAGGACTCCTCGAGGCACTACGCGGCGAGCGTACACCGAAATTCCTCGCCACCCGTGGACCGGCATGGGAACCGAACGTCGTCCCTTGCCTCTCGCTGATGCCCGACAGCGATGAAAGCGACCTCCTATTCTTCGGTAATTTCCTGTTGCGCAAGAGCGTCAGGAACCTCGAGTCCGATCCGCGTGTCGGCATCCTGGTGATGACGCCTGAGCTCCACGGTTGGATTCTGACCGCCGACTTTCTGGAGTTTCAGCGCTCCGGTTCGTACGTCGAACGTCAGAACAGCGCCAAGATGCTGCGCTACAATGCCTACACCGGCATTCGCAACGCCGGCCTGCTGCGCGCACGAACCGTCGAAGCCACGTTCTCGCTAACGCGCCTGCAAGTAGCCAGAGATTTCGCCTCGGCTCGCTTGTCGGCGCTGCGCGACGCGGTGCACGACGGGGCTGAAGCACGCGTGCCAGCAGCAGCACGCCGCGAGTTCGGACGCATGGCGGCGATCAAAGTGATGTCCTGGATCGGCACCGACGGCTACCCGTTCGTCGTCCCGGCGCTGTCGCTGCAACCGAAAGGGGAGTGGCAGTTGGCCGTTTGCTTGGATCAGCATCTGGGTCACTGCCCACAGCCGACCACCCCGGTGATCGGCGGGCGCGTCGCCGCCAACGTTCTGACCGCCGAGGCAATCTCGTACCAAGCCAAAGTCCGATGGGAGCAAGCCGGCAAGACCGGAACGATCCACGTACACAGCGTCTACGCCGGCGGACCGCCCATCCCAGGAGGTCGCGTCGCGTGAACGACGATAGCGAAATCGGGGCACACCTATGAGCGACGAGTGGATCGAAGCGCTGTTGCGCAACTATCAGAACGCCATCACGCGCCGTTTGCCCGGTCGTGCGCTGCGACGGCTTGCCACAGAAGGAGACTCGAGGGCTCGGTGGATCGTCAATTCTCGCCGGTGACGCCTGCCGGTCCTCTTACTTGGGAAAGGTCCACAGGTAGTCGTCAGTGCGCGCCTGGCCGGGCCGGGTTGGCGCTATCGACGCCGACCGTGTAGTAAAGCGTATGCCGATGTCCGCAGACGGAAATGCGACCGAGGCTCCGTTGCTCATCGAACACAACGGACCGGTCGAGACGTTGGTAATCAACGATTACCCGCGGAACCGCATGAGCCTCGACTTCATGGACGCGCTCGAAGCCGCGGTCGCACGCGTCGCGGACGACCCCGGCGTGCTTGCCATTGTTATTCGCGGCGCGGGAACCGAGAACTTCTCGGTCGGAATGGACCTGAAACAGCTCCCGGAGGGAGTCAACCGAAAGGGAAGCATAGAGGCCCTGTTCGACCAACGCCTGCGTGTCCTCGACGCGATCGAAAACCTCCCGAAGCCAGTGGTCGCCGTGTTGTATGGCTATTGCCTCGGCGGCGGTCTCGAGCTGCCGCTCGCCTGTCACTTCCGCCTCGCGGCGGCGGAAGGCTGCAAGATAGGGCTTCCCGAGCTGGATCTCGGCACCGTCCCCGCGTGGGGCGGGAGCGCGCGCCTCACGCGTTGCGTCGGACGGGATCATGCCCTCGATATGATCCTGCGCGCGAAGAAGATCTCGGGTCCCGAAGCGTTGCGGATCGGTCTAGTCAATGAAGTCTGGCCGATCGCGGAGTTGTTTGAGCGCGCCCAGGCGCTGGCGCGCGAGTTGGCGGATATGCCGAGAATCGCTGTCGCCGGAATGCTCCGATGCATCGTCGGCGCCGGTGACAAGCCGCTCGCGGAGGGCATTGCCGAGGAACGCCGCGCGGTCCTCGCGACAATGGGGACGCCGGACCAGCGGGAGGGGATGATGGCGTTCCTCGAGAAAAGAAGGCCACGGTTCAACCGGGGAAGCGAGTGAGCCAGCGCCAGAACATTCGCACTCGCTCAGTTCGCACCGCAAGACTCGGGAACGTCGATCGAGAAGGGGCCTCTGCAACGGATCGGCCCAGACGTAGTTCCGGGGCTAGCCCGGGGGCTAGCCCTACGCAACTTTCTGCACATCAACACGCACCGCCCGGTCGGCCGGGATCGGTTGCCACGACGTCGGACGGTAGGTGAGATGTCCGTAGCCGGCGGCGAGGCCGAGCCACTTGACGTGGCCGGGTTCGATATCGGCTTGGCCATACCAGTTTTTGTGCATGAACGGCTCGAAGCCGTTGTACACGATCACTTGTCCCGGCCGGCACGCCGGTGTGATCTTGGCTTGAAGGATGGTTTCGCCGACGTCGCTGACGAGCTTCACGTGCTCGCCGTTGATGATGTCGAGACTCACCGCATCCTTGTCGTTGATGAACACGAAGGGTTCGCCGCGATGGGTGTTGAGCAGGTTGCGGTTGGTCATGTTCATCGAATGAATGCTCCAACGATTGTGCCCGCTGGTCATCTGAAAGCGCCGATTGCGACCGCCGTGCGGCGGCGTCTCTTTGTGCGTCGGTAGCTCCTCGCCGGCTTCGAGAAACCATTCGTGGTCGATGTAGAATTGTGCCCGGCGCACGAGTGTGGCGTACGGCAGCTTGTCTTCGGTGTGCCAGCGCAGCGGGTTGTGGACTTCATCCGCCTTGATCGTCGACGCCTGCGATTCACCATGGCCCGCCATGCCCCAGCCGGTCCAGCGCACGTAACCCTTCTCCCGCAACGTTGCGAGCGACGTACCCTCCGGCAGGATGCCGTAGACGGCGTTGTCGCGCACCGCCTCGTCGTAGAACTTCTCTTCGTCACGCATCGCACCGTTGAGCGTGGCCTTGGCCACCAGACCGGTGAGCGCGCGCGTCATCCCTTTGCGATCGGTGAAGTCGGTCATACCGCGCGCCGCGGCACGGCGCTCAATCGCTTCGAGGATCTTGATGCCGATGTCGTGCTCGCTCAGCGCATTGCCCGGCGGTGGTACGGCACGGTCGGTGAGCACCCAGTTGAGGTGATGCACCGACGGCATGCTCTGCCCGAGCTTTTCGTAGTGCTGGGCGGCGGGCAAAACGTAGTCGGAGTACATGCCCGTGGTGTTGAGACGAAAGTCCACCGAGACGATCATCTTGAGCTTCGGCCACAGCTTGTCGAGCAACAACTTCTGACCACCGCGCTGCCGCCGCAGCATGTTGCCGCCCGACTCGAAGAGAACGCGCGGCTCGACGTCGCGATATGCCTCCGAGCAGTAGGAACCGAACCATCCTTTGTCGATCGCCTCGTTGACGTACTCGTCGAAGCTGCGTTTCATCGACGGGTCGTTGTTCTCGCGGTTGTTCCAGCGTTCCTTGTAGCCGTACTGGTAGTACCACAGGAACGCCGGTGGGATCATGGCGCCAAAACCGCCGAGCTCGGGATTCATCGCCGACACGTGGTTGGTGATCTGCTCCAAGGTGCGCGTCGGATCGTCCATCGTCATCAGGCGCCGCATGAGAGTGCGCGCTTGGTGCGCCATCCGAGCGGCGTCTTGTCCCGGCATCCCCTTGTCCGCCATGAACGCCATCCCGTCCCACCCGCCGGCCGCCCACGAACGTGTTCCGGTCCCCTTCTTCCCCCAATTGCCGGTGAGCGCCAGCAGCAGCGCCATCGAACGCTCCATCAAGTCGCCGTGGTAGTACTTCCCGGAATTCCAACCGATGAAGATCTTGGTCTTGCGCGTCGCGACTTTGCGGGCCAGCTCGCGGATGTTGTCCGGGTGAACCTCACAGATCTTGCTCGCCTTCTCCGGGGTGAAGTTCTCCAGCTGACGCTGCAACCGCTGGAAGACCGGCTCCACCTCGACGGTGTTCCCGTCCTTGAGCATGACCTGGTACGTGCCTTCGAGCGCCGGGCTCACTCCTGCCGCCGCCAACGTGTGTCGTGGCGCCGGCGTCACGACGCCGCCATTTTCGTCGGCCCAGAAGAACTGATCTTCACGATCGTCGTCGGCAAGATCGTTGCCGCGCAGAAAGCGGCCGCTGTCTTTGCGCACGAGCAGCGGTAGATCGGTCTGCTCCTGGACGAATTTCTTGTTGTAGAGGCCGGCGTCGATGATCGTCTTGCACATGGCGAGGGAGAACGCGGCATCGGTGCCGATGCGAACCGGAACGTGGTAATCCGCATGGATCGCCGACGGGCTGTAGTCGGGAGAGATGGTGACGACCTCACCGCCGTTGTAGCGCGACTCGGCAACGTAGTGGTACCAGTGGATGTTGGTGTACACCGGGTTGGCGTGCCAGATGAGCGTCAGCTCGGCCAGGAACCAATCGTCCATCGACGCCACCGGGTTGTACAACCCGAAGGTCAGATGAAAGCCGGGGCTAAAGTCTTGGAACTCGGCGTTGCCGTCGGTCGTCGGCGTTCCCAAAGCGTCGCTGAAGGAGCGGGCACCGGCGGCGGCGAACTCGGGGGTCATCAGCGTAATGATCGACTCTGAGCCTTGATCCTTGATCGCATCGAGCATGGCGTCGGCGATGTCGTTCAGCGCCACGTCCCACGAGACCGGCTCGAACTTACCCTCGCCGCGTTTGCCGACCCGCTTGAGCGGCTCGGTGATGCGATCCGGCGCGTCGAGCAGCTCGCTCCAGCAAGCGCCCTTCTGGCAACCCATGGGGTTCATGTCGGGCACGCCGGCCTCGATCGGCGTGAACACTCCGGCTTGCTCCTCGCGGATGACCTTGCCGTCCTTGGTGTAGACGCGCCACGGACAACCGCCGGGGTAACAGTCGACGGAGTGACTTCCCCAGGTCACTCGATCCCACGTCCACTTTTGCCGGTAGCTGTCAGCCCATTGCCCTTTGATCTGTGCCATGGCGATTCCTCCTCGGCTCACTTCCACACGATCTCGGCTGGGTCGCGAGTCAGGTGACCGAGCGCGTCCTTCCAGCGGTACAGAATGAGTGCGTCCATCACGTCGGAGTCCTGCCCACGCCGCTTCTTGTCGAGCTCGGAGCGCAGGACGTCCAACGCGCCATGGACATCGCTCCCGAAGAGCTTCTCGAGATAGTCGGGCGGTATGCGCTGCCCCGCCGCGTTGAAGCTGCCGTCCTCGTGCAGCGGCGCCGGCGACAGAGGCGGCACGTAGTAGACGTTGGGGTGAGTACCGAACTCCGGGTGCAGCGGCAACGCCACCTTCCACTTGCTGACGAGCTTGTGAACGATGCTGCCAGCGTCGTCGAGGAACCCGACGAACGCCGCACGTCCAGGACACTGGCGGACGCACGCCGGTGCGACGCCCTGCTCGATGCGCGGAAAGCAGCCGATGCAGTGTTGGCTGACGTTGCGCATCTTGTTGAAGTAGATCTTCTTGTACGGGCAAGCGCGGCGGCACATTTGCGCGCCCTTGCATTTTTCCTCGTCGCGCAGCACCAGGCCGGTATCGGCGTGTTTGAAGATCGCGTCGTTGGGACACGCTTCGAGGCAGGCGGGTTGCGTGCAGTGGTTGCACAGGCGCGGCAGGTAGAAAAAATAGGCGTTGGGAAACGAACCGGCGCCTTCGTCCTCATCCCAGTTCATTCCCCAGCTCTTGCTGCCGGAGACTTTTTCCAGGTGCACATCCCGGCCGCGGCCGCTGTGCAGAACTTCATCGTAATTGAAGTTCCAGCCGCCGCCGATTTCTTCTTCCGTGGCGATGCGCCCGAGCTGCAGCTTGTCGTCGGCGTCGTAGCCACCACCCATCGACTCCCAGTCGCGCGGCGTACCACGCCCCGGTTGGGTGTTGACGGTCATCCACCACATCTGCTCCGTGCCCGGATCGTCACCCGGCCACAGCACCTTGCAAGCGACGGAGCAAGTTTGACAACCGATGCACTTGTTCAGATCAAACGCCCAAGCCAGTTGGCGTTTTGAAGGCACCACCGTTCCCATGTCGTTGCTCCTTCCCACCGAGAGTGCACGAATTTGGCGATCGCACCGTCTACCTACCGGACGGTCGGAAGGCTGCGGAGAATCTGGATCAGGAATCCGCGTGACGCGGATCATGATGCAAGCGGCGTGGCACAGCGACAACCGAATACCCGGCACCCAAGGAACCGAGGGCTCGCGGGAGGACGTCCGCCTCGGGTTGTGAACGACTGACAGAACCCGCGTGTTATGTGGTGCGGGACAAGACAGGCGCATTCATAACGCCACCAACAGGCCTTGAGGCTTCATTTGATCATGATAGTTTGAAGTACATGTTCGAAAGGTCATTACGGCTCCCACCTCCGGGTGAGGAGACGTTCTTTCTCTGGGGACCACGTCAGACAGGCAAGACGACGCTCCTGCGACAGGCCTATCCCGACGCAAAATGGATCGATCTCCTCAAGGCCGAGGAGTATCGCCGTTACCTGCAAAACCCAGAACGTCTGCGCCAAGAACTGGAGGCGCGGCCGGCGCCGATGGTGGTCATCGATGAAGTGCAAAAGGTGCCGCAGCTGCTCGACGAGGTGCACTGGCTTCACGAGAATCGCGGCATTCGCTTCGCGCTGTGTGGATCCAGTGCTCGCAAGGTGAAACGCGGACGCGCCAACCTGCTCGGAGGACGTGCCGTGCGCTACGAGCTGCATGGTCTCACGAGCTGCATGGTCTCACTGCGTCGGAGTTGAGGCAGAGCTTTGATCTCGAACGAATCCTCAATCACGGCTACCTCCCCAACGTATATGTCTCCGCCAGGCCGCGGCGACTGCTGGCAGCCTACGTGGCCGACTACCTGAAAGAGGAGGTTGCCGCCGAAGGGTTGGTGCGCAACCTTCCGGTGTTCTCAGAGTTCCTCAATGTCGCCGGACTGTCGGACGGCGGGCTGGTGAACTTCTCTACCGTGGCACGCGAGTGCGGCGTATCCAGCCACACGGTGAAGGGGTACTTTGACATCCTCACCGACACGCTGCTGGGACGTTGGCTGCCATCGTACACAAAGCGACCGAAGCGCAAGGTGATCCAGGCCCCGAAGTTCTATTTCTCGGATGTCGGTGTGGTGAACCACCTGGCACGTCGCGGAGTGTTGGAAGCCGGCTCGCAGTTGTTCGGTGCCGCCTTCGAGAACTGGGTCTTTCACGAGTTGAGCGCGCACGACGCGTACTCGGAGAGCGATGTCCGTCTGAGCTATTGGCGGGTTGCCAGTGGCATCGAGGTGGACTTCATCATCGACGATATGCGCGTCGCCATCGAAGCCAAGTCGACGGCGAAAGCCACCGCCGATCACCTGAAGGGCCTGCGCTCGCTCGTGCAGGATCATCCGCGCGTGCAGCGCCGCATCCTGGTTTGCCGCGAATCCGAAACCCGCAAGACCGACGATGGCATCCTCATCCTACCATTTGCAGACTTTTCATCCCGCCTCACTGCGGGGGAGTTGTTTTGATGCAAGCCTGTAAAGCGCCGCGTTGCGGAGAGGATGTCGAGGCTTTCGCGGTGCCTAGCGCCGCTGGCGCTCACTTCTGCAGGTCGTAGACCTTCCACATATCGTCGTCGTCGAAGATCTTCTCGCTGTCGTCGGCGTGCATGGCGTCGCCTTCGAAGTCGCGGTAGCGACCGCGGCTGGCGCGAAACTCTTGATAGAGATCGTGCTGGATCATAGCGCTCATGACTTCGTTGGTGCCGGTCCAGATCTGCGCCAGACGCGTGTCGCGCACCGCCCGTTCGATCGGGTAGACGTCGGTGTAACCGATGCCGCCGGTGATCTGCATGGCGAGATTGGCGACATCCCACGCCGCTTCGGTGACGAACTTCTTGGTCTCCGAAACGATGCGCCTCACGTTCGGAGCACCGCAGTCGGCGGCACGCGCCGCCTGGTAGATCATCGCCTGGCTGGCATCGAGTAGCATTTGAGCCTTGGCGATCATGAAGCTCACCGCCTGGAATTTGCGGATCGGCGCGCCGAACGCCTTGCGACGGTCGGCGTAGCTCATGGCAACGTCGATGCACGCCTGCATCATTCCCGTACACGGCGCGGCGCTGCACAGACGCTCGGGAATCATCATGGTGTGAAAGACCATGGCGCCGCCGTGCAACGGTCCGATGAGATTTGCCTTGGGAACCTTGACGTCGCGGAAGACGACGCGTCCAGTGCCGCCGCCGCGCGTCCCCATCAACCCGTAGAGATACTTCACCTCGACGCCGGGGCCGCGGTCGATGATCATGGCGCTGATACGCTGCTGCGCCGGCGCGTCGTCGGCGAGGTTGGTGCGGACGTAGGCGAGGAAATAGTCGGCCCCTTCGGCCCCGACGATGAAACGCTTCATGCCACGGACGACGAAATGGTCGCCCTTGTCCTCGGCGCGGCTGCTGGCGCCGAAGAAATCCGAACCGCCGCGCGGCTCGGTCAGCGCTTCCGCCGACACCAGCTTGCCGGCCAGCATCGGCTTCAGATAGCGCTGCTTCTGCTCTTCACTTCCGAAGGCATTCAGCGCCTCGCCGACGATCGACGGCATCACGTAGGCACAACCCGCCGCCATCCCAAGAGCGCCGACTTCCCCCATGCTGGCGCATTCGTTGACCCAACTCGTCGCCTGGCCGCCGTAGGCGATCGGAAAGCGCAGGCCGAGCAGATGATGCTTCGCGTACCCCTCGTAAAGCTGGCGCGGGAAGCGAATTTCGTCGCGGTCCATCCGCCGTAGATATTCCGAGTCGACATCGTTCTTGACGAACTCGCGCGCCTTGTCCTGTAGCGCTCTTCCCTGTTCGTCGAGCATGAAATCGTTCATTGCTTCCTCCCTTTGAAGAATGTCTATTGCCTCGCGGACACGCCCATGCCGCTCTCAGCGGAGATCCTCCGGCCAAACCTCCGGATGATCGGACGGGTAGATGCGCAGCGACTGCCCGGTCGCCGTCAGGAGCTCGTCGCGGCTGCATCCGAGCGCCGCCGCTGCCGCACTGAGGCCGGAGTTGGTCACGCCGTTGATGCCCGGCGCAATCGTACTCGCGCCACACTGGTACAAACCGCCGATGTGCGTGTCGACCGCGAAGCTGAAAGGCCCGAGATTGCCGAGCGTCTTCTCGGTGCCGTAGATCGCGCCGCGGGTCGCCTGCAGAAAGTGCTCGTTGGTCAGCGGCGTGCCGACGGCACGGAAGACCGTGCGCTCGTGCAGCCCCGGCACGAAGCAATCGACCGCATCGAGGATGCGCTCGGCGAGAGCGTCCTTCAGTCGCGCGTAGTCAGATGAGCGCTCGGAAGGTGCGTAGGCCTTCCAGCGCGCAAAGGCGTCTTCACAGGACAGCGTCATGGCTTCGACCGTGTGCAAGCCGTCGTGGCGCATCGATGGATCCTTCAAGGTCGTGACGTTGAAGAAAAGGCCGGGAACCGTCTCGTTGCCGGAGAGCTCGCGGCGTTCGGCAAACTTGTAGACCGCATCGACGTCGGCCGTGCGACTGAACCAGATGTTCCCGGAGTCGAGTCCAGCGGCGCGCAGATCCATGTCGACCGCCATGAACAGGCTGATCGTCGAAACCGAATAGTGCATCTTCTCGATGCGCCGGCGTAGCCGCCAGGTGAGATGTTCCGGCGCAATCAAACGCCCCCAGGTGACACCCGGATCGGCGTTCGACACCACAATGTCGGCGCGTACGTCGCTGCCATCCGCCAGTTGAACGCCGAGCACCCGGCCGTCCTCGATCAAGATGCGGCCGACGGCGCTGCTCAACTTCACCTCACCGCCGTGTTGACGGATGTGGCGCACCAGGGTGTCGGCGATATGGTGGCCGCCACCGCGCGGATAGCACCCGCCGTCGAAGTAGTACCCTTGCAAGCCGGCGTGCAGCGCCGCCGGCGCACGTGACGGAGCCATGCCGTGGTCTCCCGATTGGATCGAGAGGATGGCACGCAGCAACGGATCGGCCGTACAGCTGTCGAGGAAACGGCTGAGCGGCTGCAAACCGTGCAGCAGCACCGTGGGCATGTGCAGGGGCACTTTGGCGGCATCACTCAAGGTGTGAATCGGCGCGGCGTATCCGAGCTCAGCACCCATGCGTCCGATGATTTCGAAGTAGCGATCGATGCCGTCGGCTTCGGACGGAAACCGTTGCTTCAGCTTCGCCGCGAAACGATCCTTGCCCTTCGGGATGGCGAAGCGCTGGTCGCCGACGACGGCGTTGTCGTAGCCGTCAGGATTAAGCTCAAGGAACACCAGATCGTTGGCAACTCCGAGGCCCTCGTAGATGTGCCGCAGTCCACCGCCGGGGCCGAGCGCACCAACGTAGTGCACGCCCGGGCTGAAACGGAAACCCTTCAAGGTGAACGACTGGCTGTAACCACCCGGAAGGTAGTGTTGCTCGAAGACAACCACGCGCCGCCCGGCACGGGCCAGCGCCAGCGCCGCCGTCAGGCCACCACATCCGGATCCGATTACAATCGCGTCGTAGTCGCGCATGTCTCGCACCAATCCATGGCTGCAACGAATCAGTAGCGAATCATGCGCCAGGCGCTTCGAGCCTCACGGACAAGGGTTCCAGCGTCGCAAGGTAAGCCGGGATCGTCCACGATTCTCAAGCCTGGTAGCGCGCTCTCCGACTTGAGCCGCGAAGCAAATTCGAGGAATCGCCGGTTTGAGGCAATGCGGTAGCTCTGGTACGGCTCCCCGCATGTTGCGGCACTCGTACCTTGGCGTTCGCTTCATCATGTTGACGACGGCGTCGGCGTTGTTGCTCGTGCCGGCAACGTATTCGGCAGCATCGTCCACTTCCTGCGTCGGCGACTGTGGCGGACACGGGTCGGTCGCCGTCGACGATCTCATCACCATGGTACGCATCGCCCTGGGCCAGGCCGCAATTTCATCTTGTGCGGCTGGCGACGCCGACGGCGATGGGATGATCCGCATCGACGAAATCATCCGCGCCGTCGGCAACGCTCTCGGCAGCTGCCCCGTCGACGTGCTGGCGTTGCATGCCCGTGTACGCTTCGACCAGACACGCGAGCCCATCAACCAGGAGCTCGTCGGCAGCGACACGCCTTCTCCCCTGCCCCAAGTGAACCAGCTCGTGCGCGCTGCGATCGGCCCGCTGCGCATGCGCATCGACGTCGGCTTCGAAGACAACGATTGCCCCGATGGCAGCGTCCACGGTCCGCTCTACGACTCGGCTTCCAACACGTTCAATCACTGCCGCCTCGATGAGCGATTGGCGTTGGCACAGTCGGCCGGGGCCACACCGCAATTGATCATCGACTATACGCCGCTGGCGTTGGTCGCCCCGGCGTGCGCCGCGACCAACGGCAACGGCACCGGCGCGCAACACTGTCCACCGGCCGACAGCACAAAGTACGGCGACCTCGTCGAAGCCATGATCGTTCACACCTACAGCCGCTACGGGGTCACCGATTTCGAAGTGTGGAACGAACCCGACGGCTTCTTCTTCGCCGGCTCCTTGCGCAACTATCTCGACCTCTACAGCGTCTGCAACGATCGGTTGCTGCGAGCCGAGCAGCAGCTCGCCCTGCCTTCCGGAACCTTGCACCTGGGCGGTCCGGCGAGCTTCGTCCCGCACCAATCCTGGGTCACCGCGCTGCTCAACGTCGCCGTGAAGAACCCGGCGCTGCGCGTCGACTTCATCTCGTGGCACCGCTACGCCAACAACCCGTTTGGCCAGCAGCCCGACCCGCTGCTCCACGCCGGCACCTATGCCGAAGACACCGAAGCGGTGCGCCATTGGATCGCGCCTTACCTGTCGCAGCGCGCTGATTTGCATCCGCTCCTGTGGATCGACGAGTGGAACGTCAACGCCTTTTACGATGGGCGCATGGACACCGCCTACGCTGCGGCCTGCAGCACGGCGGCTTTGCATGCGATGCAGGATTCGCGACTGGATCGCGCCGCACGCTTCTTCACGTGGGATACTGCTCCGGCTGGTAACGGCGCCGGCGGCAACTGGGGTTGGTTCACCAACGACGGCCAGGTACGCCCGGCGTTCTTCAGCGCCAAGCTGTGGCATGAGATGGCCGCGACACGCGTCGCCGTGGAGCTTTTGGACAGCGATTCACAACAGCGCGACCAGACGTCGCAAACGCGCTACGGTCAGAATCTCGTCGCCGCAATCGACAGCAGCACACAGCGGGCGACGATCCTGCTCTACAACTTCGTCGCCTACGATCCGGCTGTGGCCGCGCCGCCCTACTGCGACGGCAGCCGTGCCGTCAGTGCCACACTCGACCTCGATGGCCTCGGCAACGGCGCTTATCGGGTCGTGCAACAACGCGTCGATTGCACCACAGCCATCCAGCCGATCGACTCCGCTGCCATTGCCACCAGCGCTTCAAGTCTGACGGTCGCAAACCACTCGGCACAGCTGGACATTCAAGCACCGCCCGACAGCATCATCCTCGTCACCCTCGTGCCGGCGACGGGACAAACCACGGTCAAGGCAATCAAGACAGCGGACTGACCAGCAATCGCCCGCTGACCAGGATACGTCGGACAAAGGTTCCGACTCTTCGCAACCCGGACAGATTCCTTTCGCCCTACGCCCGGTCACCCCAACGAGTCAGTGGCTCTCACGCCACGGGTCCCAGTCGTCGTGCAGCGGCGGCAAGCGCTGCGGATCTCCCAGCACGTCGCCACGGATGACCCGCGACATCAGATCGCTGCCGAGCACGGCCGACGCGGTGATCACGCCGCCGCGCAAGACGCCGCCGATCCCATGACCCGAAGGTGTGCTGGCACCGCACAGGAACAAGCCGCCGATCTCGGTTTCGGGACCGATCCGCAGCGGCCCCATCTGATCGCAAGCGAACTCGATGCCGTACGAAGTTCCGCCGGTCGAGTGGGTGAACCGTTCTTGAGTCACGGGTGTGGCGGACTCCTGCCAATCGATGTGCGCACGCAAATCGGACAAGCCGGGAATGATGCGTTCGGCCGAGGCGATCAAGTGCTCGGCCAGCGCCTCCTTGCGGCGGCGATACTCCGGGTCGCGATGGTAGGCGCCTTCTTGCGCACCATCGTCGCCGACGTTCCACAGACCGTACTCGCGCGGCACCAACGTCATGATTTGCAAGTTGGTATATCCCGGGGGCGCCAGGCGTTGACTGGTCGGGTCCTTCAACGAAGCCACCGTCACATAGAGGAACTCTTTTTCCGGCAAGCGACCCGCTTCGAGCTCGTCGTAGATTGCTTCCAGATCGTAGTCGCCCCAGACGAAGTAGTTCGTGTTGGGCAGGCCCTGGGCAACGAGATCGACGTCGATGCCGAGGTAAACGACGAATAGCGGTACCGTCATTCGGAAAGCGCGTACCCGTTCGACCGTGGCGGCCGAGAAGTGCTGCTCTCCGACCAGGTCGGTCACCGTGCGTTTCAGATCAGCGTTGGAGACGACCACCGGCGCATCGATCTCGCCGCCCGTAGCGAGCGCGACGCCGACGACGCGTCCCTTGTCCACCCGTACACGCGACACCGGGGAGCGTGTGCGCACTTCGCCGCCGTAGCTGCGAATCGCCTCGATCAAGCGCGCAGCAATCATCTGTCCGCCACCCTGCGGATAGAAAGCGCCGCGCATATAGTGATCCGTGAGGCCGGCCGCCAACGCCACCGGCGTCCGTGAAGGCCGCACGGCGTAGTCACCTTGTTCGCCAAGCAGCACCGCCGCGGCTTGCGGCGAAATTCCGTACTCATGGAACAGCTCGGTCACCGGACGCAAACCCCATTGCAGGAACCGCGGCGCTTCGGCGGCAACAGCCTGCATGTCGATCTCGCGGTTCTGGAAGCGGCGACCGCCTTCCGCAACCTCGCACAGAATGTCGACGACCTGGCCCAGCACCTCCGCTTCCGCGGGGAAGGTTTCCAGCAGGCGCGCCCGGTAGCGATCCCATCCCGCCGGCACGCGAAATTGGAAGTCGGGAAAGATCAGCGTCGTATAGCCGGCGGGATCGAGCTGCCGGAAGCTGACTCTATCGGCCAGGCCGGCGGTCCGTAGGATTCGAGTGATCGAACCCTCCTTGCCGCACTCGCCGATGTAGTGCAGGCCGACGTCGAACTCGTACTTGCGCCCATGTTTGCCGCGACGAAACACCTGCGAGTTGCCGCCGGCGACGTAGTGCGCCTCCAGCACCAAGGTGCGCTTGCCGGCGGCGCAAAGGTAAGCGGCACAAGCCAGACCTCCCAAACCCGACCCGATGACGATCGCGTCCCACTGCTCCCGTTGTGGTTCCGACATGCTTCCCTCCGCGCCTTCACCTGGCCAGCAACAGTGCCGCCACGCCGTTCGATCCGCAGAGAATGGGCCCTGCCGGGCCCGGGTTTCTCATGACTGGCAAATCCCCACCGTACCTTTCCTGCGAATCGCCGTAGGACAGTGGCACTCACCAGCCGAACATCAATCCGATCAAGCGATCGATCTGCCGCGCCCGCCTACTCGAGTACGGAAACCAGTTCGGCTCCGTTTTGCGCTTGCGCGGCTCGATGAGGATGGCCTGACGGATGCAGAACTGGCGCAGACCGTCAGCGCCGCCGTGCCGGCTGCCGACGCCGCTCTGTTTGACACCACCGAACGGCAGCGACGGAATGCCGGCAGAGACGACGCATTCGTTGACGCAGGCGTTGCCGCTGTCGAGGCGTTGCGCCAGCTCGATGCCGCGTTGCACGTCGGCTGTCCAGACGCTGGCACTGAGCCCATAGACGCTTTGATTGGCGTAGCGCACCGCCTCGTCGGCGTCGCGCACCGGCATCACGGGAATGATCGGACCGAACGTCTCTTCCTGCATGAGCAACATGGAATCATCGACGTTGCTGACGACGGTCGGCTCGAAGAAAATCCCCGACTCGCCGGCGCGGCGAGATCCGCCGGTGAGAATCTTTGCGCCCTTTGCCACAGCATCCGCAAGGTGGCGTTCGACGATGTCGATCTGGCGCGGGCTGGTGAAGGGTCCGAAGTCGATGTCGGCATCCGCACCGTTGAACCCGGTGCGCAAGGCTTGCACGCGCTCGACCAGCTTTTGGGTGAAGGCCTGGGCGACCGGCGCCTCGACGTAGACGCGCTCCACCGACATGCAGACCTGGCCGGTCATCATGCAGCCGCCCCACGCCGCGGCGTTGGCGGCGCGCTCGAGGTCGGCATCGCGCAGGACGATCATCGGGTCCTTGCCGCCGAGCTCGAGCAGCACCGGCGTCAGGCGTTGACTGGCGCGCTGCATCACCCGACGCCCGGTTTGCGGCGAACCGGTCACGCAGATCAGGTCGACGCGATCGACGAGCGCTTCGCCGGTGTCGCCCGCGCCGATGAGAACTTGCAGGACGCCGGCGGGCAAGACGCGATTCAGCGCCTCGACGGCGAGCCGCACGGCCAGCGGCGTCAACTCCGACGGCTTGATGAGCACGGCATTGCCCGCGAGCAGGGCCGGGAAGGCATCGCCGAGGGCCAGGTTGAGCGGTGCGTTCCACGGACTGATGACGCCGACGATTCCGTGCGGTTTGAACACGACGCGGCCGCGTTTGCCGAACAACGGCCGCGTGCTGACTTTCTGCGGCCGCAACCAGCCTGGCGCGCGGCGCACCAGATAGCCGAGGTTCATGCACACGCCCATGAGCTCGCCGACGACGTCGAAGCGCGCCTTGCCGGTTTCACGCTCGAGGTGATCCAAGATCGTCGCGCGCCCGCGCACCATCTCGCGCCGCGCCCGCTTGAGAAGCCGAGCCCGCCGGCGCGCGCCGAGCGCCGCCCAAGCCGGTTGCGCTGCCCGTGCGCGTTGCACCGCCGCGGCCACAGCCGTCGCGTCGTCGATGGGCAACTCGTCGACGATCGTTCCCCGAGCCGGGTCGACAACGGTCAAGCGTGAGGTTTCGAGCGCATCGCGTGCGGCGGCAATCACCATGAACGATCCTTCCGATGACAAATCATACTGCGAAGCCGCGCTTCAGGTCGATGGTTCACTACAGTCTACCGTCGACAGTTTGCGCCAGGCCTGGAACTGTCGACTCTCGACCAATGTCAAATTGGCAGGCGCGCTAAAGAACCCCGACGAACGAGTAGAAGCCTTCGCCCGGAATGAGGCTGCGGCTGCGGACGTCGACGAAGCCGGCCTGCTGCATTTGGGCCACCATCTCTTCCGCCGTCGGCAGGCGACCGCAGCCTTCGGTCATCGCGCCCCACAAATTGAGCACTTCGCCGCCTACCCCGCCGCCTTGGCAAAAGGTCGTCAGCAACAGGCGGCCACCCGGTTTGAGGAAACCGCCGACGTGTCGCAACACATCGACGCGACGCTCGAGCGGAAAGTAGTAGATATTCTGGTGCAGCGTCGCGACGTCGAAAGTCGGCTGCGGATCGCGCTGCAAGACATTTCCGGTCTCGATCGTGACGCGTGCGGCTAGATTCCAACTCTTGACGTTCTGGGTCGCCAACGCGGCGGCGCCCGGTTGCAGATCGAGACCGAGCGCGGTCAGCTCGTGATTGCGACTCGCCGCATAGCGAATGTAGGCGGCCGTGCCGCAGCCGATCTCGAACAAGCGTAGCGCGCCGACGCGCGGGACGACCTGATCAATCGCCTCACAGATGAACGGCTCGGCCAGGCGCGACGACTGCGCGATCATGCGGTCGTCCTGGTCGTTGAGGGAGAACGGTCGCGCCGGCCCGAGCCGTTGCGGCGTTTGCGTGATGATCAGGTTGTGCAGGAACGCCACCTCTTCGACGAAGGCTGCTGCGGCCTCGTTCGCGGGGTCGGCGAGTTGCCGCGCCAGCTTGCCGTGCAACGAGTACCCGTCCGCTTCGCAGCGCAACTCCCCGAGCGCCGTCCCAACTTGAAGCCAGGCCGCCAGCCCATCGCGCATCGACGGGTCGGCGTTGAGAGCGGCGGTAAGCTCGTCGAGCGTGTGCTTGCCGCCAGCCAGCCTACGCAAGATTCCACTCGCCAGACCGGCAGCGAGAAATGCCAGTCGATGGTACGATTGAACCAGCCGCATCATCGGCAATAGCACCGGCAGCCGTCCGCTGCCGATCAGTGACAAGAGCGTGCGTAGTTTCATGAGCGGCAGTATGTATGTGAAACCTGCCCGGTGACTAGCATTCTGGATGAGGATTTTTTGTTGACTTTCCCGACCCAGCGAGACTAGTGAGCGCCCTACCTGTTTCGAAGGGGGCAATATCGGTGATCGGGTCGGGCGGAAAGTGTCTTGGAGCCAGCAGACGTGCGACCTGTTTGCGCCAGGCGCTCGGGATCCTAGCCACCGCCACACTGACCCTCTCACTGCTGTTCACGCCGGCACCCTCCGCGGCCGTTTGCACCGGCGACTGCAACCCGACAGACGGGGAGGTCGCCATCGATGAGCTGATCACGATGGTAAACATCGCCCTCGGCAATACTCCGGTCGCCGCGTGTCTGGCGGGGGACGCGAATGGCGACGGCGACGTTACCATCGATGAAATCATTCAGGCCGTCGGATTTGCGCTCAACGCCTGCCCAAGCGTGAGTACGGCAACAGCGACGGCCAGCGCAACCGTCTCGCCCACACCAAAGCCCACGTCGACGCTGACACCCACTCGATCCACGACGCCAACGCCGACGCTGACGCGCAGCGTATCGCCGACAATGACGAATGTGCCGACACCGACGACACCCGCCGCCGCCAGGTGCGGCGACGGGGTTCTCACCAGCCCCGAGGAATGCGATCCCCCCGCCGACTCGGCCTGTGCCGGGAAGTGCCTCCAGAACTGCAGCTGCCCTCCGATCCTGAGCCTGTTCTCGCCAATGAGTGGGCCGACCGGCACCACAGTAACTATCTCGGGCGCCGGTTTTTCGGCGGTCACCGGAGTATCGTTCAACGGAGTGGCAACAACGTTTCGGGTTGTCGCGCCAAATCAAATTACGACAACCGTTCCAAGCGGGGCCACCAGCGGACCCATTACCATCAACGCCCCCGCCGGGAATCTCGTCTCGTCGAGCTCGTTTAGCGTCCTGACGCCGTCGACGTTCTCAGTCAGCTTGGTTCCTGCGAACGCCACCGTTCTTCAAGGTCAGTCGACTGCCTATGCTGTGAAGCTCATCAGCAGCGACGGCTTTTCACGGCTGGCAAGCCTTCAAGTACTGGATCTGCCGGCGGACTTGACCGCTACCATCACGCCGGCGCAAGTGACCGCCGGTCAAACTGCAATCGTCAAGATTACCGCCGCAGCCGGCCAGGCCACGGGCAACGTGCACTTCACCGTGTCGGCTTCCGCCAGTGTCCTCGGCACAATGACGACCCGGTCGGCCGTGGCGATGCTGTCGGTCCAACCGGTCACGACATCGTTCCTCGGACGTACCGTCGAAGGTGACACAATGGAAACGCCGCTGGCGGGTGTCACCATTCGTTTCCTTGGAATGGCACCGAATGGCCATGCCACCGATTGTGTCGGTTATCAAACGGTTTCCGATGCGGCCGGCAACTTCGCGTTTACGAATCTTCCGGACGAATGCGCCGGGCCGCAGCTCATCCGATACGACGGTACAACCGCAACCTCACCACCCGGCCAACACGCCGGCGTCGATCTGGTCTACGAAATCGTCCCGCACCAAGTGGTCGTGTCGCCGGTATTGGTGCACCTGCCGCGCATCGAAGGGCAGGAAACGGTGATGGTGAAGCAGAACTTCCCTATCGATCAAACCTTCACCTTCAAGACGATCCCTTCCCTCTCCCTCACAGTCTACGCGGGAACCGTCCTCAGCCTGCAAGACGGCACGCAACCGGATCCATTTCCGCTTACGGCGGTGCAGGTTCCGGTCGATCGTCTGCCCGAGGAATTCTCACCGCAGGCACAGAGTGGCAGCAAGTTGCTCGTGTTCATCGTGGCCTTCCAGCCGGCAAACGCCAGCGCCAGCCAGCCGGTTGCGGTGACCTTTCCGAACTCGCTCAATTCGCCGCCTGGAACGAGCATCACGCTCTTCACGCTCGATCCGACGCAAGGTCAGATGGTCCCGTACGGCACCGGAAAGGTGTCGAACGACGGCACGCAGATCCTACCCGATGCGGACTCGGCGCATCCGGGGCACAAATACGGCCTGACCCACTTTGACTGGCACGGCCCGACGGCACCGCCGCCGAATGGAATCAATCCGAGCCCGGATCCGAACGGCCCCAAGACGTGCAATCCAGTCGATCTATCTTCCGGCCTGGAAGTGATCACGGCAACCGACCTAGCGATCAACGACCGCCGTGGACCGATCGGGATCAAACGAAGCTATGGCAGCGGCTCGAACAACGCTGGGCCGTTCGGAATCGGAACGAGCCACAACTACGGTTTCCAGCTGAACATCGTCGTGCCGTTTACTCCGGCGCAAGGAGTCGTCGGGCTGGTCATGCCCGACGGCAATCAGTTTCCGCTCAATCAACAGGGAGACGGAACGTACACCAATTCGACCGTACCTTTGCTGCGCGGCGCGGTTCTGAGCGTCGGTGGAGGCGGCACGTTCAGTTTACGTTGGAAGGACGGCACGGTCTTCGGCTTCCAGACCTTCGGACGTCTCACCGGACTGGTTTCGATCACCGATGCGAATGGCAACGTCGTTTCGCTGGTGCATGGGTCGGATGCGACGCAGATCACGCAGGTCGTCGATCCGAGCGGACGGGCATTGACGCTCAGTTACGACAACGCCAATCGCATCACCTCGATCGTCGACCCCATCGGCAGAAAGGTGCAGTACTCCTACTACTCCCAGGGCACGTTGAAGACGGTCACCGATCCT
This sequence comes from Deltaproteobacteria bacterium, assembly GCA_016200585.1. Taxonomy (GTDB): domain Bacteria; phylum Desulfobacterota; class Binatia; order HRBIN30; family HRBIN30; genus JACQEN01. Next base: position 7,595 of record JACQEN010000195.1, on the reverse strand, counting down.
GCCGGCGGCGTCTCGACCTATACCTACGACACCCAAAACCGACTCACTCAGGTCGTCGACCCCAGAGGAATCACAACGGAGCAGAACACCTACGACCAGAACGGCCGCGTCCGTCAGCAAACCCTGGCGGATGGCACCCTCAACTTCGAATACACCCTCCTCAATCCCGCCGCCGCGGCGGTCAGCCCGATCTTGCAAACCAAGCTGACCGATCCCCGCGGCAACACCACCGTCTACCACTTCAACCCGCAGGGCTTTCTGATCGACGCAACCGATGCGCTGGGTCAGACACAGGTCTTCGAACGCGAGCCCGGGACCAATCAGTTGATGGCCATCCACGGCACCGCATCCTGCAACGTCTGCGGCGCCGGCCCCGGAGACGTCACGTTCACGCGCGATGCTTTTGGCAACGTGATGACCAGAACCGATGCCCTCGGCGCGACGACCTCGTTCACCTACGATCCGATCTTCAACAAAGTGACGTCGATCACCGATCCGCTCGGCCACGTCAGCACACTCGCCTACGACGCTCGCGGCAATTTGCAAACCGTTGCCGATCCCGGCGGAGCAACGACGACGTTCGCCTACGATGCGACCGGGCTACTGACTTCGGTGACCGACGCCCTCGGCAACGTCCGGCAGTTCGGCTACGACGGTCTCGGCAACCTCACCAGCATCGTCGACCCGCTGGGAAATGCCAGCACCTTGACGTACGACGCGGTGGCACGCGTCACCACCGCCACCGACGCGCGTGGACGCAGCACCCAGATTGCGTACGACAATCTCGATCGCATTCGCGAGATGGTCGACGCGGCGAACGGCAAAACCCAGTTCAGCTACGATGCGAACGGCAACCTGGTCAGCTTGGTCGATGCCCTGGGGCATCAGACGGCGTACGAGTACGACAACTCGAATCGCCTGAGGAAACGCACCGATGCGCTCGGAGCGACGGAATCGTTCGAGTACGACAAGAGCTCGAACCTGGTGCGACGCGTCGATCGCAAGGGTCAACAGAGCACCTTTACCGCCGACGCGCTCAATCGCTTGATCCAAGCCAATTTCGCCGACGGCTCGTCGACCAGCTTCGTTTACGACGCGCGCAGCCAGCTCGTGCAGGCGGGCGACTCTGCCGGCGGCGTGATCCATCGCAGCTACGATCTGGTCAACCGCCTGGTCGAAGAGGCGAGCCCGAGCGGTGTGGTCGACTACGCTTACGATCTCGCCGGCCGGCGCACGACAATGATCGCCAGCGGTCAACCCTCCGTGCAGTACAGCTACGACACCAACTCGCGGGTGACCAGCATCGCCCAGGGCAACCAGCTCGTCGGCTTCGAATACGACCTTCTCGGCCGCCGCAGGATGCTGATGCTGCCGAACGGTATCAGTGCGGAATATGCCTACGATACGGCTTCTCAGCTCACGCAACTGGCCTACCGCAACGGTAACAGCATGCTCGGCGACCTGCGCTACAGCTACGACGCGGCAGGGAATCGAGTCGGTATCGACGGTTCTTTCGCACGCACATCACTCCCCGATCCAGTCGCAGCCGCCTCGACGAAGTACGATGACGCGAACCGACAACGCCAGTTCGGCGATCACATGATGGACTTCGATGCCAACGGCAATCTCACGTCGATCAGGGACTCCGCTAGTGAGACCGCGCTGACATGGGATGCCCGCGACCGGCTCGTCGGCTTCGCCAGCCGGACAGTCCAAGCGTCGTTTGTTTATGATGCGCTCGGCCGCCGGCTGCAAAAGACGATCAACGGCACCACGACACAATTTGCCTACGACGGAATCGATATCTCCGAAACAATCCGCAACGGACTCTCGGTCGGAATCCTACAAGGTACGGCTACAGATGAACCCTTGGTCCGTGGTGGGAGCGAGTACTACGTTGCGGATGCGCTTGGCAGTACTCTCGGATTGGCCGATCGGACGGGTGTTGTTCAGGAACAGTATACCTTCGGGCCATTCGGAGAGACGCAAGTCAGCCCGTCGGTCTCCGACAACGCACTCGCCTTCACAGGACGCGAATACGACGAGACCGGACTGTACTTCAACCGGACTCGTTTCTACTCCCCGACACTGGGGCGCTTCATCAGTGAAGACCGAGTCGGGTTCCTTGGCGGAGGCGCCAATCTCTACGGCTACGCGTTGAACAATCCGGTCAACCTGACGGACCCATCTGGACAGAACCCGCTATTGATCGTCGCCGGAATCGGGGCAATCGCGGGTGCGATATCGGAGGGCTACGACGCCTACAAGTGCGGTCACCGGTTTGACGCCGCCTTTGCTCAAGCGGTGCTGCGCGGTGCGGTTGCCGGGGCCGCAAGCGCTGTGGTGTCGGTTGCGGTCGCGGTCTTTTCAAAGAGCCCGACGCTATCCGGAGCTGCCGGAGGCCTCTCATACGACGTCACCGCGAACCTCCTCGGGGGACACAAAACCGTCCAAGACATTCTCATCGATACGGCCGCCGGGGCGGCGCTCGGTGGTTTCAAAGTTGCCGAGACAGCTACCGAGGTTGTCGGGGCATCTGTTCCTGTTGGAGGAAACAACTTCAACCCCCTGACGAGCCCGCGCACATGGGGGGTGAAGGCAAAGGAGCTCTATGTACAACAGATCATCGGTTCGGCGATCGATATTGGTCGACCACTCTACGTCCATGCGGTGACCGGAGAGCAATGATCGGGAGATTTCTCGCCGGGGCTCTGTATCCCGCAATTGAAAGAATTTGAGAATGCAGACGACAACGATAGGCAGCGGACGGACAAATCTCGATCGGTCGAATCTGCAGACCCTGATCGGGATGCTCACCCGAATGGATACAGGACGATTGCGTTCTGCCATCTGGACGTCGATGTTCGCCGCGGCCGCCTTAGTGATAGGTCTCAGCGGTTTCGCAGCGCAGGCACAAAGCATCCGGTACCTCTACGACGATCTCGGCCGCTTGCACCAAGTGATCGACGCGCAAGGCAACGCCGCCACCTACAACTACGACGCCGTCGGCAATATTCTTTCGATCGAACGCGGTGCACCGTCCTGCCCGCTGCAGGCGCCCTCGATCACCAAAGTCACGTCGGCAACCTGCTACGCCGGCACCACTTGTCTGGTCACGCTCGAAGGCAACAGCCTGCTCGGTGCCAGCGTTTCAACCGGCACTCCACAAGCAACGTTGAGCAACTGCCAAGCGCAGTGCGCGCAGATCACGTGCTCGCTCGACACCGTCTTTGATTTCGCCGCCAGCACCGTCCCACTGACGGTCACGACCTCGTTTGGCTCGGCTCAAGGCGCCGCGCCGATCAACGCCGCGCCGGCGATCATGTCCGGCGGCGGCGCCGACCTCTGGCACTTCGCAGGCAACGCCGGTCAGGTTGTCAGCATCGCTATGAGTCGGATCCCGAACCAGCAGGACGGTTCATCTACGCTCGATCCGTATCTCGAGTTGCAAGACTCACGGGGCTTTGTCGTCGCGGTCGACGACGACAGCGGTTCCAACCTGCCTGCCGGACCGGGAAAGAACGCTCTGATTCAAAATCTCACGCTCCCCGCGACCGACACCTACGTGTTGCGCGCCAGCGGAGCCGGCGGCACCTACGGGCCTTACATCTTGAACCTCCGTCCGGCGACGATCCCGCTGGTCCCCGGGGCGATCGTCTCTCCGCCGGAGGGACGTCGCCTCACATTTGCCGGTACGATTGTCGCGGTCGGCCAGCGCAACACCGTCGCCTTTGCCGCCAACGCCGGTGATCGCGCCACCATCGCGGTCAATCGCGTCACCAACAATCCCGACGGCAGCGGCAGCCTCGACCCGGCAGTCGAGCTGCGTGACTCGCGTGGCTTTTCGATCGCATCGGACAGCGACACCGGGACCAACGACCCGCCCGGCCCCGGACACAATGCGCTCGTGGCCGACTTCGTTCTTCCAGCAACCGACACATACCAGGTGATCGTCTCCGGCGAGGGCGGCTCCATCGGTCCCTACCAGGTCGTCGTCACGCTGCACGGCTCGGCAGCCAGCGGACCGCAAGGCAACAGCGTATCCTCTGCAAAAGGCAACGGGGGGAATCCATGAGCTCTGTGCGTCGATTCGTGTCGGCCAGATTGGTGGCCGCCTGCACCGCCTTCGTCGCGTGCCTGAGCCCTGCCGGCGCGCACGGCTTGAACCACAACGGTACATGCGCCGGCACCTTTGCTCCGGCGGACAACCCACATGTCCTCACCGGCGGCTGCAGCGTACCGACGGGTCAGACGTTGACCCTCCTGCCCGGCGTCATCCTCAACGGCCAAAACAATACCCTCGAAGTTCGAGCCGGCTCGACGTTGCTCGCCGTCGGGACCAGCGCCGTCCAACGCGACGTACAGCTACAGAATCTGTTCATCAGCTTCGACGGCATCAGCGGTACGGATCCCCCCAGCGCCGGGCAGGTCGCGAATTGCACTTTGACCGGCGGACGCATCGCGATCGACGATGGCGCTCCGACGGTGCAGAGCTGCACGATCCTGGTATCCGGCAACGACGCAATCGACATCACCGGCGCCGCCCATCCAATGATCACCGGGAACACGATCACGGTGAACTCGAACCAATCCGCCGTCTTCGTCAGAGATACGGCGCAGCCGATGATCACCGGCAACAGCATCACGACCAACGGCGCCGGCCTCTACTTCCAGAACAGCAGCGCCGGAACCGCCAGCGCCAACATGATCGGCTTTCTGTCCGGGGCGCGTTCGAACCGCTGGGGAATCAACGTCCAAGACAACGCCGTCCCAATCGTCGACGGCAATACGATCACTGATGATATCGCGGAGCCGGACCTGGCCCTGCGGCTGGTGCAAAACGCCGGCGTGCCGGTACATGTCACCAACAATGTCGTGCAGGGCAGCGGCGGCGACATCGCCGTAGCTCTGACACCCAACGCCTTCGGCAGCGGTTCGATGATTACAGGGAACCAATTTCCCGCCGCAGCGCTGTGGACCTTGAGCGGCACGGTAAGCGGAACGGCGACGATCGGCCCAGTCAACGGCCAGACGACGTACGTGCTCACCAACAATGTCGTGGTATCGAACGGAGCGACGTTGACGATTCAGCCGGGAATCACCCTGGTCGGACAGAACAACAACCTGGAGGTGCAGGCGGGTGGGACGCTGAACGCGATGGGCACCAGCGCCGTACAGCGCGATCTGCAGTTACAAGGCGTGTACGTATACTTCGACGGGCGCAACGGCCTGACAGCCGCTGCCGCCGGTCAGATGAAGAACTGCACACTTACCGGCGGACGTATCTCGATCGCCGACGGCGCTCCAACGGTGCAAAGCTGCACGATCAACGTCGCCGGCAACGATGCGTTCGCCATCACCGGCGGCGCGCAGGCGCAAATTACCGGCAACAACATCACCGAAAATTCCAACTACTCGGGGATCTTCGTGCGCGACACCGCGCAACCTCTCATCACCGGCAACACGATCATCACCAACGGCGCCGGCCTCTACTACCAGAACAACAGCGCCGGCACGGCCAGCGGAAATACGATCGGGTTTCTGTCCGGGGCGCGTTCGAATCGCTGGGGAATCAACGTCCAGGACAACGCCACCCCCGCACTCGACGGCAATACGATCAACAACGACCCCGCTGAGCCGGATGTCGCCTTCCGACTGGTACAGAACGCCGGTGTGGCGGCGCACGTGACCAACAACGTGATCCAGGGTAACAGCGGCGACATCGCGATGGCGCTGACGCCGAACACCTTTGGTCCGAGCTCCGTCATCATGAACAATCAGTTCCCCGCTGGGCTGGCGTGGACCGTAAGCGGTACGTTGTCGGGCTCCGCGACCATTGGTGCCATCGACGGTCAGACGACTTACGTGTTCACCGGCGACGTCGTGGTGTCGACCGGTGCGACGTTGACGATTCAACCGGGGATCACCCTGGTCGGACAGAACAACAATCTCGAGGTACAAGCCGGCGGGACGCTGAACGCGGTCGGCACCAGCGCCATGCAGCGCGACCTGCAGCTGCAAAACATGTTCGTCTATTTCGATGGTCGCAACGGCATCGTCGCTGCCGCCACCGGTCAGATGAAGAACTGCTCGTTGTTCGGCGGACGCATCTCGATCACCGACGGCGCACCGACCGTGCAAAACTGTACGCTCAACGTCACCGGCAACGATGCCATCGCCATCACCGGCAGCGCGCAGCCACAGATTGTCGGCAACAGCATCACGGAGAATTCCAACTACTCGGGAATCTTCGTGCGCGACAGCGCACAACCGGTCATCACCGGCAATACCATCACCACCAACGGCGCCGGCCTCTACTTCCAGAACAGCAGCGCCGGCACGGTCTCTGGCAACGCCATCGGGTTCCTGTCCGGAGCGCGTTCGAATCGCTGGGGAATCAACGTTCAGGACAACGCCATCCCGGTTCTCGACAGCAACACGATCACCGATGACGCCACAGAGTCGGATGTAGGTTTGCGGCTCGTGCAAAATGCCGGCGTGGCGGTGCACGTAACCAACAACGTGGTCCAGGGCAGCGTCGGTGACGTGTCCGTGGCACTGACGCCGAATACGCTGGGCCCCGGCTCCGTCATCATGAACAACCAATTTCCGACGGGTGTGCCGTGGACATTGAGCGGTACGTTGACGGGGCCTGCCACCATCGCTTCCATCGATGGCCAAAAGACCTACGTGCTCATCGGCAACATCGTGGTGTCGAACGGAGCAACGTTGACGATGCGACCCGGGATCACCGTGATCGGACAGAACAACAACCTCGAAGTGCAAGCCGGCGGGACGCTGAACGCAACCGGCAGCAGCGACATGCAGCGCGATCTGGCGCTACAGAACGTGTACGTCTACTTCGACGGGCGCAACGGTGTGACAGCCCCGGCAACGGGTCAGATGAAGAACTGCACGCTGACTGGCGGACGCATCTCGATCACCGACGGCGCTCCAACGGTGCAGAGCTGCACGATCCTCGCCACCGGCAACGACGCAATCGATGTGGCCGGCAGCTCGCAAGTATCGATCTCCGGAAGCATCATCGGCAGTACGGCAACCGGCGTCCAGCTTGGTGGAACGGCTCAGGCCACTCTCAGCAACAACCTCATCGCAGCCGGAAATCGCGGCATCGATGTTGGCGGCAACTGTCAGATCCAAGCCCAAGGGAACAATTTCATCGCGACGCCGAATGCGGTCTACTTTCGCGCCCCGGGCATGCCGTCGACGTTGGCGGACAATACCTTCACCAACAACACCGCCTCCATCGCCTTCGATCAAGCGTCGACGCTGTTCAACGCCTTTCCTGAGATGTTCGATAGCAACACGTTCGTCGGCTCCGCGGAGCTGAACTTGATTCAGCTGCCGTCGCCACTTGCAATCACCGCAGGGGCGACACTCGGCGCACACGTCGTACCGTATTTGGCTTCCGGGTTGACCGTAAACCAGGGTGCGACGTTGGTTCTGGAACCGGGGGTTGTATTCAAAAGCACGAGCTTCTCCAACATCGACGTTAACGGCGACCTGATTGCCGTCGGAACAGCGGATCGTCCGATCGTCTTCTCGAGCCGGTCCCCGAAGAACGGCACCCGCTG
>JACQEN010000194.1 GCA_016200585.1 Deltaproteobacteria bacterium | reverse complement strand
GGTAAACATTTCGAGCCTGCACTACCACTGGGAATCGAAGGAGACCTTGTACTACGCCGTATTCCAGAACATCTACGACCGTATCCTGGAAGTTGTGCGGCGATCGATTCCCGAGCACAACCACCCCGGCAAACCGCGCATGCGCACGGTCGAAGCAGTCATGGGGACGCTCTTCGATTTCTTTGCCGACAATCCGACTATCCCCAAACTCCTGGTGCGCCGTCTCGTCGAAAATGACGTCGGCGCGGCGGACATCGAACGCGACATCCTGCTGCCGGCTTGGAAGGTGTTCGCCGGATGGACGCAGGCCTACGAAGATCGCAAACCCAAACAGGCCGACGCGCAGCTGTTCATGTTGACCGTCGAAGCCGTTGTTCTGTTCTTCCTGCTCGACAGCCGTCACTTCACGACGCTGCTCGGTCGTAGCGTACACCAGCCGGCTCTGCGCAAGCGGGTGCGCACCTACATCATCAATCTCGTTCCCCTGCTGCTCGGGCAAGAGGAATGAGCCGATCCCCAGAGAGACGTCGCACGATGAAAGCCTTGATCACAGCCTCCTTTCACCCCAGCGGCATCGAGCGCTTGCGGCACTACATGGATGTCGAGCTCGACGACTGGAGAGTGAGCAAGCGCATCTACTTCGACGGCCAGCAATTCGCTGCACGCATCCGGGAGGTCGGCGCCGACGTGCTCATCGTCGAGGCGGACCTCGTACACGACGAAGTCCTCGATCATTGCCAGCTCAAGATCATCGGTTGCTGCCGCGGCGATCCGATCAACATCGGAATCGACAAGGCCACCCAGCTGGGGATTCCGGTGCTGTTCGCTCCGGCGCGCAATGCCGATGCGGTCGCCGATTTGACCGTCGGCTACATGTTGGCGCTGGCACGCCATATTTTCACGGTGAACACGCTGTTGAAGACCGGGCAGATGCAGTTCCAGAGCACGAAAGACTACCTGAGCGTGTACGAGCTGTACGGCGGCTTCGAGCTCGGCGGAGTCACGGTCGGTATCGTCGGATTTGGCGCCATCGGCCGCGCCGTGGCGCGACGCCTGAGCGGTTTTGGGTCGACTGTGGTTGCATACGACCCACACGTTGCCGCCGACGTTTTCGCAGCGCACCAGACACAGTCGGTCGGACTGGAAGAGCTCCTGCAGCGTTGCGACATCCTCACCGTGCACTGCCCCGACCTCCCGGAAACGCAGGGTCTCATTGGAGCGCAGCAGATCCGCATGCTGAAACGCGGCACGCTGGTATTGAACCTGGCGCGCGCGGCCATCGTCGACGAGGACGCGCTCTACGAGGCACTACAAGACGGCCAAGTCGGTGGCGCCGCTCTCGACGTCTTTCGCGACGAGCCTGTCCAATCGACCAATCGCTTCGTGAAGCTGCCCAATGTTCTCGCCTCGCCGCACCTCGGCGGGGCAACGCGTGATGTGGTCCGACACCAAACCGACATGGTCGTGGATGGGATCGAAGCCTACCTGCGGGGCGAGCGGCCCAAGCACATCGTCAATCCATCGGTGCTCGAGCGGCCGAGATGACGGCAGCCGGCGCGACCCTCTGACTGAGATCGCCATGCCACAAGCGTACGTAACCCTTGATGCTGGCACCGGTGGTGGCAAGTGCGTCATCTTCGACAACGACGGCAAGGTCCTTGGCACACATCGGGAGTCGTGGAGCTACGACGTTCGCGTCGACCCGGAGGTTCCTTTCGTCAAGGAGTTTTCATTTGATGCGCCAAGATTCTGGGAGATCTTGGCGCGCTGCACGCGCAAGGCGTTGGCACAATCGGGAGTGCAGCCCGGCGAAATAGTCGGGGTTGCGGCAACCAGTCAACGTGAGGGTTGTGTGTTCGTCGACGCCCGCGGCGAGGAAGTTTACGCCGGGCCCAATCTGGATGCGCGCGGCTTTCGTGAAGGATTGGATGTGCTCGGGGCGATCGGAAGTGAACGGCTCTATCGCATCACGGGGCACTCAGCCCCGTTCATCTTTCCGCTCTCGCGTTACCTGTGGTTTCGCAAGCACAGCAATTTGTCCGTCGCTCACCTTCTGATGATCAACGATTGGATCACCTGGCGGCTGAGCGGCATCGTCGCGGCGGAACCTTCAAACGCGACCGAATCGATGTTGTTCGACCTCGAGCGTCGCTGCTGGTCGCAGGAGATTCTCAGCGCCTTTGATATCCCGCACGACATGCTGCCGCCCATCCGTCGTTGTGGCGAACGAGTGGGACAGATTACGGCCCAGGCAGCCGCGGCTACTGGACTGAGCCAGGGTACGCCCGTATTCATCGGCGGGGCGGATACTCAGTGTTCGTTGCTCGGAGCCGGGGCGATCAACGTCGGCGCGACGGCGGCAACACTCGGCACCACGACTCCGCTGCAGACGGTGCTCGACCATGCCGTCTTCGATCCGCAATCGACGCTGTGGGCTGGTTGCCACGTCGTGCCGGACCGTTGGGTGCTAGAAAGCAACGTCGGTGACACCGGCGATGCCTACCTCTGGCTGCTCGATATCGTCAGCGGCGGGGCATCCCGCGAGAAGGCGCTGGCGCTCGGTGAGCGGCTTGCCGCCGAAGGCACGGAAACGCCGGCGATGATGTTCGTCGGCCCCACCATCTTCAACCTGAACAAGATGGCCCTGAATCGACCCGGTGGGATCCTCTTTCCGTTTCCGTCGCTACACGTGCGACCCAGCCGCGCCAACTTTGTTCGGGCATTCATGGAGAACGTCGCCTTTGCGATTCGCGCCAACCTCGAACAGATCCGTACGACCGTCGGCGCACCGCTGCAGGAGCTCACTCTGAGTGGAGGAATGTCGCGTAGCGGTGCGCTGACACACGCGATCGCCGACGTCACGGGCACAGACGTTCGCGTTACCCGACAGGCTGAAAGCGCCGCGCTGGGGTGTGCGATCCTCATTCGCGCCGCCGAAGATTGCGGAATCGAAGCGGCGGTCAAGGCCATGGTGCAACACGATCGGATTGCCCCCAATCCAGAAGCGCACGCTGGCTACGCTCCATCCTACGCAAAATGGCGCGAGCTCGACGAGAAATTGCACGACATGGAGATTTGAGACGATGGATCTCGTACACGCGGTCTATGAACCTTCGGGAAGAGGCCCGCATCCGACCATCATCGCCCTGCACGGCTGGGGTGCAAGCGCGATGGACCTTCTCGGCCTCGCGCCGTACGTCGCGGGAGGGAAGTTCTTGGTCGTATGTCCGCAAGGACGAATCGAAGTCCCCCTCGGACCAACGAATGGGTACGGCTGGTTTCCCCTGACGATGGGTGCACCACCGGATCCACAAGCGTTTGCTTTAGCGTCGCGCGACATCGAAACGTTCGTCGACGACGTCGTTCGGCGATATCCCGTCGACGCAACGAAGCTGGTGATTCTCGGTTTCAGCCAGGGAGGCGTCATGGCGTATGCTTCGGGGCTCAACCAACCTCAGCGGTTTGCCGCGCTGGTGTGCTTGAGCTCGTGGTTGCCGCCGTCGGTCGCGGATAGCGTTCCCGGCGGCGATCGAACAGCGCTGCCAACACTGGTCCACCACGGCAGCAGCGACGAACTGATCGACGTGTCACGAGCTCGGGAGTCAATCGATCGGCTGCGTACATTGCGCGTTCCGGTAACCTACCGCGAGTTCGACATGGGACACGAGATCAACGCGCACAGTCTGACCGATTTGTCGCGTTGGCTCACGGAGCACGTCCTCTCGCCAATCATCTTCTGAGATCGAACCTTCGAGAGGACCTGCCTTACGTCGGCAGCTCTTCCTCGTCAGGCGGAATCAGCAGCGACTCACCGAGCCGGTGGACCAACCACCGGTGCACTTCGTCGACGCGCTTCTGCCACCCTGGGCCCCAGGCCATTGGGTGCCCCGCGTCTACGACGTAGGTTTCCGCTCCGATCTCTTGCGCCCAACGATCGACACGTGATGCCGGCGAGATCGTGTCGCGGCCACCACCCACCAACACGGTCGGCGGACCATTCGACTTGGGTCTCAGATGCAAAGCCCGCAGCTCGCGCAAGAATCTGCTCGATTCATGGATCGTGTCGCCAGGCAATTTTGGACCAAAGCGATCCTGCGCTTGTAGACCGACCGGTGGAGGTACCGCTTCGGATTCGTCCTTCCGTCGCCGCAGGATACGAGCGACCCAATTGTTGCCGACTACCGGCAGCGACTCAGGCAACATCGGCGCCAGACCGACTACCGCTCGCGCGACATCCCGACACGCGATGGCAAGCAACGCACCGGTATCGTGTCCAATCAATACAGGCGGCGCCCCCCGCGCCGCAATGAACCTTCGCAATCGAGCTTCGACATCCGTCGTGACGGCGTCCGCCGCCGCAGTACCGCTGCGCAAGTCGACAGCGTGGCACGCCCATCCGCGATGCGCCAAGTATCCCATGAAGCCGTGCCACAAGGCCGGTGTACACCACAGGCCATGAACGAAAACGATCGAGGCGGTGTACTTTTCGCTCTCACTCGCAATCGTGTGGAAGAAGAGCTCTCCAGGGCTGCACGCCATATGAATCCGCTAGAAACGAGAAAGCCCCCCGAGTTCATCGGAGGGCTTTTCGTCTGAGAGGAGGGAAAAAACTCTGGCCTAGTGAATGGCCTGAAATTGAGAACGCTACTTACTTCTTTTTCTTGGTCGCGGCCTTCTTCTTTGCCGGGGCCTTTTTCTTCGCCTTAGCTGCCATAGAGACCTCCTTGTAGACTTGGTTGGAGCCTCAAACAACTTCGCTTGTGCTCCCTCTCTCTCAGAACTTCCTCCACCTCAATCAGCCACCCACCTCCAGTTACGAGAGGCATTATAATTTTGACGCTGCGTTCCTGTCAACAGAAGAATGCCATTTTAGAAATTTTTTTTTAAACCGCATATCCCTGCACTCGCTACTGTTTTTTCCGCATCACCCCGAGTGACATCGGCTCTCCCGCGAAGCAACAACAGACTGTTCTAGAACTTCATCCACAGGGTGGAATAGGATTCTTCCACAGGTCGTAGAAGGTCCAAGCTCAGATGCCGAGCAGCCACTGCAGCAGCAGGCGCAGTACAATCCAGACTCCTGACCGGGGGGACTCGCCATCTTCCTGCTCATCGTCGCGCGCGGCCGGATTCAGCGCCGTATCGAGATGGGCGATCGCCGGCCATTCGCCAGGCGGCCAAGAATCGGCATGGAGATCCCTCTCCGAAAGCCTAGACTCTGTCGGTCGTATAGCTTGTGACTGTCGTTTGACGAGACGTAACTGTCCCCGGCAAAGCCACATCCCCTCGCATCGCGAGCAACGGGCGATCCGCACCGTTGCCGGCAACGACGGATCCACGAACGGTTTCATGCGCACCGAACAGCGCGGGCAGGGGTATGACCCAACAGATTGCGGAGGCTCAGCGGGGACCGTTCCTTGACCTGCCGGATCGATTTGCCGCGCGGCCTCGGTGCTCAGCGGGTAGAGCTCCCACTTGTCGCACCAAACGCCGCCGCATTGCGGGCACTGATCAAGCAACAAGCAATAGCCGGTCGTCGCTGGCGCACGGACTTCGTTCAGCGAGTGCTGGCATGCTGGGCACTGCAACGACATGATCGATGCTCGCCGACTCGGTTCAAGGATTTGTGCGGCTCGACACTTGTGGCACGTTTCGGTACTCGACGTGTGCCATCTGTTTGAGAATCGCAATGCGTTGCGCCAGCGGCGGGTGGCTACTCAGTAGATCCGCGAGTCGTCCTTCTCGCTCATCGACGCGTCGCGGCCAAGGATTGCTGATGAACAGAGGCGCGGTACCACGACATGCCGCGCGCAAGGCCGAGGTCGTGCCACCGATCTTTTGGAGAGCCTGCGCCAAGCCAAGCCAGGTATTCACGCTGCCGCGAAACGGCCATCGCCAGAAGTCGCGACAACAACGGCGTGAAGGCAATCAGCAACACCACCAAGACAAACAAGAACGGACCACCGCGACGTTCTTCCGAAGGCAGGCTCATCGTGCGCCGAGCCCAGTCGCAAAGCATCATCGCTCCACCAAGCAAGATACCCACGAGGGTCATCGTCAAGGTGTCGCGATTGGCGATGTGCGACATCTCATGCGCGATCACCCCCTGCATCTCCTGCCGATCCATCAACTGCATCAACCCTTCGGTAACGCCAATCGCTGCGTGTTGCGGATCGCGCCCCGCAGCGAGAGCGTTGGGGGCCGCATCCGCAATCACGAAGATCTGCGGCATGGGTAGTCCCGCCGCGATCGCCATTTCGGACACTACGTCGTGCAACTCGCGATGCTCGCGGTTATCCAGGCTGAGAGGCTGGGCACAAAGCGAGAACATCACCAGTTGCGCGCCACGAAAGTAGGCTTCGGCGCTTAAGGCGACCGCGACACCCAGCGCCACTGTGGTGGCAACGGGCCACGGAGCTCCGCCGCCAAGAAAACCAATCCAGGTAACGTCGACCCCGATTCCGAGAACGAGAAACACCAGAAGGAAGAGGATGATCAGCAGAAGGCTGCGACGACGGTTCTGGCGTTGTCGCGCAAAGAAATCAGCCGGGGGGATGGTCTCGGTCACCACTCGCTCATCGGCACCGAACGTTCGCGACGATCATTTCGGCAGCGACAAATCGACACGCGGCAACTGCTGGTCGTCGGGGCTACCTTGAAAGTACTCGGCGGGTCGGAAGTTGAAAAAGCCGGCGATCATGTTTCCGGGAAAAGTCTGCTGACGCGTGTTCAGTTGCATGACCGAATCGTTGTAGAACTGACGGGCGAAGGTAATCTGGTTCTCCGTCGTCGTCAGCTCTTCTTGAAGCTTCAACACGTTTTCGGTCGTTTTGAGCTGAGGATAGTTTTCCATCACGGCGAAGAGTCGACCGAGCGACTGCCCAAGCTCGTTTTCTGCCGCCGCCTTGTCGGGCACGCTGACGGCCGACACCGCTCGGCTGCGAGCTTGCATCACACGCTCAAGCGTTTCACGCTCGAACTGCATGGCGCCCTTGACGGTTTCCACCAGATTCGGGATCAAATCGTGTCGGCGCTTCAACTGAAGGTCGATCTGGCGCCAGGCGTTTTGCACCTGGTTCTGCAAGGTGATCAGGCCATTGTAGAGGAGAACCGCTGCGATCACCGCACCGACAATCAGCAAAAGAATGATTGTGCCCATGCTCACGACCCCTTGCGTCCGAGTGCCCGAGACCCGAGATACACACCGCGTCGTCCGAGCATCTGCTCAATTCGCAACAGCTGATTGTATTTTGCGGTCCGCTCACCACGGCAAGGGCTCCCGGTTTTGATTTGCCCCGCATTCACGGCAACCGCGAGATCGGCAATCGTCGAGTCCTCCGTTTCACCCGACCGGTGCGAGATCACGGTCGAGTAACCTGCCTGCTTGGCACGCTCGATCGTTTCCAAGGTTTCGGTCAATGTTCCGATCTGGTTCAGCTTGATCAAGATCGAATTGGCGACACCCCCGTCGATGCCGCGCTGCAGGCGTCCGGGATTGGTGACGAACAGGTCGTCTCCGACGAGCTGAATCTTCTTCCCCAGCTCGTACGTCAGCATCTTCCAACCGTTCCAGTCGTCCTCCGCCAGGCCGTCCTCAATGGAGACGATGGGATAGCGCCCCACCCAATCGGCCCAAAACTGAACCATCTCCGCACTCGATCGTCGACTCCCGTCGGACTTACGAAACACGTACTCGAGCTCGCGGCTGTCGAAGAACTCGGTGGACGCCGGGTCGAGCGCAATGACAATCTGCTTCCCCGCCTTGTAACCAGCGCGATCGATCGCCGCGAGAATGACTTCGAGCGCCTCATCGTTGGACCGTAGCGCCGGTGCAAATCCACCTTCGTCGCCTACTCCGGTGCTGTAGCCCTTTGCTTTGAGCACACCTTTGAGGGTGTGAAACACCTCGACCCCCATGCGCAGGCCTTCGGCAAACGTCCGCGCCCCCACCGGCATGATCATGAATTCCTGCACGTCGACGGAATTGTCGGCGTGTACCCCGCCGTTCAGGATGTTCATCATCGGCACCGGAAGCGTCGTCGCCTTGCTCCCACCGAGGTAGCGGAAGAGTGGCTGCTTCGCAGCCGCCGCCGCCGCTTTCGCGACCGCCAACGACACGCCGAGCATCGCATTCGCGCCGAGTCGCCGTTTGTTCGGCGTCCCGTCGAGATCGAGGATCTGCCGATCGATGTCGTCCTGACGGCGAGCATCACGGCCTCGCAATTTCGGACCGATGACCGCGTTGACGTTAGCGACAGCCCGGCTCACGCCCTTGCCGCCGTATCGCTTCTTTCCGTCGCGCAGCTCCAGCGCTTCATGCTGCCCCGTGGAAGCGCCGGATGGTACCGCCGCGCGACCAAAGGAGCCGTCGGTCAAGACAACGTCGACCTCGACCGTAGGGTTACCGCGCGAATCCAGAATCTCGCGAGCCACAACCTGTTTGATCTTCACCCGCCACCTCGTTTGCTAACCGAAGACGGCTCCAGTATGATCCGCCCCCAGTGGGACTGCGCCAACGATGTCTCTATTACCTTTGCTACCAGCGAAATACAAAGGCCATTTGGCGCTGCTCGCCGCCGGCATCATCGCACTGAGCATAACCGCCGTGACAGGTGAGCACGGGCTCTTTCATCTCCTCAAGCTGCAAGACGAACAACAGAATCTGGAACGCATCGTCTTCCACTTGCAGCAAAACAACGAACACCAGCGCGATCGCATCGCACGTCTACAAAGCGATGATCGCTACATCGAGCGCATCGCACGCGACCGTTTGGGGCTAGTTGGCCAGGGTGAGATCGTCTACCGCCTGCGCTCCGCACCGATCCGTCCACGTTGATTCTCACGCTTGAATCGCCTTCCGACAGCCTTTAGCATCGCGCTCCATGAGCGCGTTTGATCAGCTGCGCCGCATTCGCGAGGAGCTTGGACAACTCTTCCTCGAACGCAGCACGGTGATCGATGGGGCCTTGTCGGCTGTTCTGTCGGACCATCATGTGCTCCTCATCGGACCGCCCGGCACGGCCAAGTCCATGCTTGCCGACGAGCTCTGTCACCGGCTCAACGGCGCGCAGTACTTCCAGTGGCTACTGACGAAGTTCACCACGCCGGAGGAACTTTTTGGCGCCGTATCGTTGCAAGCTCTCGAAAGCGACGACTATCGCCGTGTCACCGCTCAAAAGCTTCCCGAAGCGCACGTGGCCTTCCTCGACGAAATCTTCAAAGCAAGCTCGTCGATCTTGAACGCGCTGCTGACGCTCGTAAACGAGCGCCGCTTTCACAACGGGCGTTCTGTCCTCGACGTGCCGCTGATCAGTCTCTTCGGCGCCTCGAACGAGTTGCCCGAAGACGACGAGCTGCAGGCGCTGTACGACCGTTTTCTCGTTCGCTTTGTCGTGGGCTACATCGAGGACGACTTCCGCTTCTTGCGGATGCTGCAAAACCGAACGCATACCAGCCGAACGACGTTATCCCTCGAAGATCTCCGCCAGCTGCAAGCCGAAGCCAAACAGGTCGACGTTCCCCAACACATCTATCGCTCTCTCGCCGACATTCGTCGCGAGCTCGGTCGCAAACAGATCGTCGCGTCCGACCGCCGCTACCACCAAGCGGTATCGCTGCTGCAAGCGCACGCGTACCTGAACGGCGGTACGGCGGTTGGGGAAGAGAACCTCTTTTTCCTGGAAAACGTCTTATGGCGTGCCCCGAACGAACGTACCGAGGTGCAATCGACAATTCACCAGGTGCTACGCGGCTACGAAGACGATGCCAAGGCCCTGCTCTACCAGACGCAAGAGCTTCGCGACTACGCTCATCGGCAGTGGGAAAATAGCGAGTTACGCAGTCGCGCCGTCGTTGAAGCACACACCAAGATTCGCAGCATCCTTTCGAAGCTGGCGTCGATCATCGATGCGGCAAGCTCCGTCGGACGCCCCCTCGACACGGTACAATCGGTACGCGAGCAGATCGAATCGATTCAGCAGCGCATGCTGGAAGCACTGTAGCCCGGAGCCGATGTGAGCCGCCCGCCGCACCGACGTCGCTCGACGGCCGCCACGAGCCCGATCACTCCCACCCCACCGACCGCGAGCCGCATCAGCAACCTGCACCGATCTTGGGTAGAAACCGACACCTACGATCGCAACGCGTTCCGCGAGCTGAAAGCCGACAGCCCGTCGCTACAGGAGCTCGAGCGCAGCGGCGGCAAGCTCCTGCCACACTTCGGCGGCTTCCTCATCGATCTCTTCGCAGTGCTCTTCAAGATGAATGTCATCGTCCGCCCACCCGATTCCGTCGTGCCGAGTGCCGCGCTCTACCGCATGCTCATCGAGCACATCCGGGCCAGCAGCGCCTTCGAGACACTGCGGCGGCAGACGATCCTGGATGAAACGCGAGCCGGTCTGGCGACACTTCTCCTCGGCAGTCGCCTGCTCGATGTGCTCAAGTCGGAACGCCCCATTTCACGCGGCGACATGCTCGATTTCTGGGCGCTTGACCAGCAAGAACAAGAGATCAGCTCGCACGAGGAAGAGGCCGAGACGGCATCCGAGTTGCGCGACCAGGCCACAGCGGCCACGCAACGCCAACTCGATGAGCTGCGACAACGTCTGCAACGGGAAAACGAATCCGCTTCGCGACGCCTGCAACAAAAGGCGGCTCAAGTGCAGCAGTCCGTGCGCGAGAACTTCGACCGGCACCGCGCTCGTTTCGACGCTCCGACGTTGAGCACGCTCAACGATCTCGACGGATCACAACAAGAGGCCGACACGTGGAGCCGCGAGATCGGTGGCGGCGGCCGCACGTCCGCCGGCGCCCAAATCGAGCTGGGCAAGAAACTGGCCGACAACGCCAAGTTGAAAAAGCTGGCTCAAATGGTTGGCCGCATGCGTACGCAAGCGCTAACCTTGCGACAGAAGCTGTTCGAGCGCAGCAACGAGGAAATGTACGAAGTCGGCCTCGGCGACGAGCTCAGCCGCCTGTTGCCGCAAGAGCTGCTGGCGCTGCGGCATCCGTTGTTGCGGCGCGACTTCAACCGGCGCTTTCTCGACCGTAGCCTGGCGCAGTATTCGTTGCGCGGCCTCGAATCGAAGGGGCGCGGACCCATGATCGTGTGCATCGACGGCAGCTCATCGATGTCCGGCGATAAAGAGATCTGGGCAAAGGCCGTCTCGTTGACCTTGCTCGACATCGCGCAGCGGCAGCGACGGTTGTTCCGGTCCATTTGTTTCTCATCCGTTGATACGCCGCTGCAGATCCTCGATCTCGATCGTCAGCTGCGATACGTCGCCGACATGAACCAGGTCTTCGCCTTGGCGGAGTATTTCCCCGGCGGCGGCACCGATTTCCAAAAGCCTCTCGACGCGGCGCTCGAATGCCTGCACGAATCGCAGTTCAAACGCGGCGACATCGTGTTCATCACCGACGGGGAGTGCCGCGTCGACCCGACATGGCTCGTCGCCTTCAAACGCGCCAAGGTGGATCTCGCCTTCTCACTCCTCTCGGT
>JACQEN010000193.1 GCA_016200585.1 Deltaproteobacteria bacterium | reverse complement strand
GTATCGACGCAATCAGCATACGTCGCCGCCTGCAAGTAATGCCCGCAGCAGTGCCACGGTCGAAGCGTCAAAATCGCAGTTTGCGACTGGTGGCGTGAGCGCCCTGCCGGCTGGGCGGTACTCAGCAAGTCGTCTTCTTCGTCATCGCCTTCACCAGCCCAGGTGCGATCCGACATCGGCTTTGATGCCAGCGCCTGCACATTCGGGTCCGAAATCAGGCAATGTACCTCACTCATGTCCAAGGAAGGGAAAGAGAATCATGGAGCAACGAAAAAGAGTCACCATCGAGGCAGCAACGGAGTCGACCATTGGGCTCGCCGCAGCAAATGGAGTCTTAGGTAGACTGCTATTTTTCTTCATGCTGCTGATGCTGTGGGCGATGTCTTCTGTACGCGCCGACGGTCCTTTCATCGGCCTCAACCTCGGCACCTCCGAGCCGACCAACGACAACTACCGGTCGCATGTCGACACCGGGGCCACGGTCGCACCGTTCGGCGGCTACATGTTCAACGACTACTTCGGTCTGCAGGGCGGACTGGACTTCAACGCTATGCCCCCCGACGGCAAGAGCCAGCCTGCGCACGCCGGCCTGGATCGCCCCAATCAATGGACGACGATGCTCGGGGTGACCGCTGGACCGCGTCTCCAACTGCCGCTGGGAGATCGGTTCGATCTGTACGTGACCGGCCAAGGTGGCGGCTTCAAGGGTTTGGGTGGCCGCCTCAACCAGTTGGCACCCGGTTTTCAGCTCGGCGGCGGTTTCGATTTCAATCTCACACCGCAGGTCGCGATCGGCCTTTTCGGAAACTGGAATCGCGCCTACATGGCACCGCACCCGACATTTCTGTCGGGACACGTGGACAATGATCAAGGACCGAAAGATGCCCGCTGGGTGACAGCCGGTGTCGGGCTGAAATACGCCTTCAACCAGCCGGAAGAAGCGCCGGCAGTTGTGCCTCCGCCACCTCCTCCTCCGCCGGTTGCGAAGGTAGCGCCCCCTGCACCGCAAAAGAAGAAGATCGTTTTGCGCAGCGTCCACTTCGACTTCGATAAGTCGGTGATCCGCGCCGACGCCGTGCCGGTTCTGAACGAAGCCGCGGACACATTGAAAGAGGAAGGCGGCGTTGCCGTCATCGTCGAAGGCCACACCGACAGCAAAGGGTCGGACGCCTACAATGAGAAGCTGTCAAAGCGCCGTGCCGACGCGGTGCGACAATATCTGGTGAAACACGGGATTCCGTCCAACCGTATCACCGCAGAAGGGTTCGGTGAGTCACGTCCGGTAGCCTCCAACGACACGGACGACGGCCGCGCCGAAAACCGTCGTGTAGAGTTGCGCGTCGAGTAACCGCAGCTTCTACACACAACTGCCCTGGCGGTGCCTCCCTCTCTCCGGCACCGCCAGGGCTCACCCAAGACTCGATCGGATCGCGGCAGCTTGATCTCGATTGCCCGTAACGACTAAGTGTGGTTCAGGTCTTGGTCGTGTCATTGACATGAAGCCCGGCAAGGTCAGATCGGCGAAACCGACAACGCAGAAGCGCACTTCCCGAACGCAGCGACGACGTACGACTACTAAGGCGCCCCGTCGGAACGTGTTCCCGATCGTCGGTATCGGTGCTTCGGCCGGTGGGCTCGACGCCTTCAAGAAATTCTTCGGCGGTATGCCTGCCGACAGTGGCGCAGCGTTTGTCTTGATCCAGCACCTCGACCCGACACGCGACAGCCTCACCGCCGAGCTGGTCGGTACCTACACACGTATGCCTGTGGTGCAGGCCGAAGACGGCATGCGGATCGAGGCAAATCGTGTCTACGTCATTCCACCCAACGCCTATCTGAGCATCCGCGCGCGCAGCTTGCGGCTGAGCGCACCGACAGCGCCGCGCAGCTTGCGCATGGCCGTCGATTTCTTTCTGCATTCGTTGGCGGAAGACCAGCATGAGAACGCCATCGGCATCATCCTGTCCGGCTCCGGCACCGATGGGACAATGGGGCTCAAGGAGATCAAGGCGGGCGGCGGCATGACGATGGTTCAGGACCCGCAAACCGCGCAGCACGACGGCATGCCGCGTAGCGCGATCGTCGGTGGCAGCGCCGACTACATCTTGCCGGCCGAACAAATGGCGGATGCTCTGCTGGCATACGTGCAACACGCGGCGGTGGCGGCGACCAGCATGGCCGCGCCGCCGGAGAAAACGACCGACCCGCTGGCCCCCGCGGTAGAGGTGCTGCGCACCCGCACCAAGTTCGATTTCGGCGGCTACAAAAAGGGGACGCTGCGCCGTCGCGTTCAACGCCGCATGAGTCTGAGACACCTCAATGAGCTGGCCAAGTACGTGGAAGTCTTGCGCACTGACCCCGCTGAGGCGAACGCGTTGTTCAAGGATCTGCTGATCAACGTGACCAGTTTCTTCCGCGAGCCGGAGGCGTGGAAGGTCCTACAGGAGCAAGTGATTCGACCATTGGTCGCCGCAAAGGGCACCGACGTTCCCTTGCGCGTTTGGATCCCAGCCTGCGCAACCGGTGAGGAAGCGTACTCGCTTGCGATGATGCTGATTGAAGAGATCGAAGCGGCCGGGAAGGCCTCTCGGCTGCAAGTGTTCGCGTCGGACGTTGATACCGAAGCACTGGAGACGGCGCGCGTTGGCATCTACCCCGAGAGCATCGCCGCCCACGTGTCCCCCGAACGCCTGTCGCGCTTCTTCATCAAGAGCGAGCACAGCTATAAGCTCAACAAGGAGCTGCGCGAGGTGGTTGTCTTCGCGCAACAAAGCCTGACCAGCGACCCGCCATTCTCGCGGCTTGACCTGATTAGTTGCCGCAATCTGTTCATCTATCTCGAGCCGGCGGTCCAGGAGCGACTCCTGCCGCTGCTGCACTTTGCTCTGCGCGAAGGCGGCTACCTGTTCCTGGGCAGTGCCGAAGGTATCGGGTTGCAGGAGGACCGGTTTGTGCCGGTCTCCGCCAAGTGGCGGATCTATCGCCGAGTCGGGCCGATGCGTCACGACCGGTTCCAGTTTCCCCTCACTGTTGCACCGCTGTCGACCGTGGCGTCCGGGCAGTCGCCGCGGAGGTCGAATCCAACCCGACTGGCAGGGCTGGCGCAGAACCTGCTGCTGCAGCGCTACGCGCCAGCCTGCGTCATCGTCAACCGCGCCGGCGAGATCCTCTATTTCCATGGCCGTACCGATGACTATCTCACGCAACCAGCGGGTGTGCCGACGCAGGATCTGCTAGCGCAGGCGCGCAACGGGTTGCGTACCAAATTGCGCAGCGCGCTTCAGGACGCGATCCGCGGAAACCAGAAGGTCGCGCTCACCGGCATCCAGATGCGCCGTGGCGGCGCATTTCCGCGCGTCAAGATCACCGTCGAGCCGCTCACGGCTGCCACCACGGAAAGTGAAGGCTTGTGGCTGGTGTCGCTCGAAGACGAGCCCGAGATTGCAACCAACGGACAAGCCGCCGATCGCGGCGCAACCGTCGATGCCGCGCTCCTGCAGCAGCTCGAGTACGAGCTGAAGAGCACCAAAGAAGATCTACAGCAGACGATTGAGGACGTCCGGGCCGCGAATGAAGAGCTGATGTCGGTCAACGAGGAGTTCCAGTCCAGCAACGAGGAGCTGGAAACCTCGAAGGAAGAGCTGCAATCGCTCAACGAGGAGCTCACCACCGCAAACACGCAACTCGAGGGCAAGATCGGCGAGCTGGAGGCGGCCAACAACGACCTGGACAATCTGCTGACCAGCACCAACATCGCGACGCTGTTTCTCGACACCCACCTGTGTATCCGCCGATTCACACCCGCCGCCACGCACCTCTTCAGCCTGAT
The DNA here is from genome assembly GCA_016200585.1 of Deltaproteobacteria bacterium. Lineage (GTDB taxonomy): Bacteria > Desulfobacterota > Binatia > HRBIN30 > HRBIN30 > JACQEN01. The sequence continues at coordinate 8,132 of JACQEN010000193.1, read as the reverse complement.
TCCGTCGGACATCGGGCGCCCGATCGGCGACATCGCGCAGAAGTTTGCCGACCCTGATCTCCTACGCGACGCCGCTGCGGTTCTGCAGCAACCGATCGCGCCGAAAACCGAAATGCAAGCCCACGACGGCCGCTGGTACGTCCGCCAGGTCCTCCCCTACCGCACGCGCGACCAGCGGACGGAAGGCGTGGTGATGACATTTTCCGACGTGGCAGCGGAGGCGCTCCAGGAGGCGCGGCTGTATGCCGAGTCGATCGTCGACACGGTGCGCGAACCGTTGTTGGTGCTCGACGGTGGCTTGCGGGTGCGTTCGGCAAATCGGTCTTTCTACGCCAGCTTTCACACCTCGCAGGAAGAAACGGTCGGACGGCTGCTGTACGAGCTCGGCAGCCACGAGTGGGATATCCCCGAGTTGCGCACGCTGCTCGCGGACGTCTTGCCTCAGAAACGCGTGCTCAACGACTTCGAGGTGCAGCCAAATTTCGCGTCGATCGGTTCGCGCATCATGCAACTCAATGCACGGGCCATCGATCGCGGCGGCGATCGTCCGCATCTCATCCTCCTGGCCATCGAGGACCTCACCGAGCGCAAACGCGCGCAAGAAGCTCTGCAGGCGAGCGAGGACCTGAAGCACGTCGAAGAACAGGTACGACAGCGGCAAGTCGAGCTGGCGCACGCGTTGCGCATCAGCACCGTCGGCGAGCTGGCAACCGGCTTGGCGCACGAGCTCAACCAGCCGCTGTCGGCGATCGCCAACGGAGTGGAGGCGTGTGCACGGTATGTGCGTTCGGGCAAAGCCGAGTCCGCCAAGATCCTCGCACTGTTGGACGATGCATCCGGGGAGGCCTTGCGAGCCGCGAGCATCGTCGATCATCTGCGTGGTTTCATTGAAAAGGGTAAGCCGGAGTTCGAGCGGACGGATCTGTGCGAGATTGCCTGCAACGTGCCGCGTCTATTGCGCCGTGAGATCGAGCAGGAGGGGATCAGGCTCGATCTCGCGGTGCCAGCGCAGCCCTTGCCGATCTATGCGGATCGCATCCAGATCGAGCAGATCCTTGTGAACTTGATGCAGAACGCCATCGACGCGTTGCGCGAGGCACCAAGCGACCGCCGCACGATCCAACTCAAGGTGTGGGCGACGAAGGGTATGGCGGAAGTGGCCGTAAGCGACACCGGCGCCGGCGTTTCGGCCGCTGCCACGGACCGCATGTTCGAGCCGTTTTTCACCACCAAGGCGCACGGTCTGGGAATGGGCCTGGCGATCAGCCGCTCAATCATCGAGGCGCATCGCGGCCGGATCTGGATGAAGCAGCGCGCCGATGGCGGCCCCGGGACCACGGTCCGCTTCGCGCTGCCGCTGAAACCTGTTCCGTCAGCACGGAGAGGGAAATCCAAATGACACCCGATACAACGGTCTTTGTGGTCGACGACAACGTCGGCGTGCGCAATTCGCTGCGCGCGCTGTTGGAGTCGGCAGGGCTCGCGGTCGAGACCTATGCGTCGGGTGAAGAATTCCTCGCCGCCTACGATCCGGAACGCCTGGGATGTCTGGTACTGGACGTCCGTTTGCACAAGAGCAGCGGTCTGGACCTGCAGGATGAGCTCCGCCGTCGCAAGGCGATGCTTCCGATCATTGTTCTGACCGGGCACGGCAACGTCCCGACCTCCGTGCGTGCAATGAAGGCGGGCGCCGTCGATTTCCTGCAAAAACCGACACCGCCCAAACTGTTGCTGGAACGCATCCGCGCGGCGCTCGATAGTGATCGCCAAGCACGCGAAGTAACCACCGAACGTGCCGTCGTGATGCAGCGACTCTCGGGTCTGACGCCACGCGAGCGCGAGGTCATGGAGCTGCTCGTTGCTGGCATGACCTCCAAGGAGATCGCCGTTGCAATGAAGGTCAGCGTCCGCACCGTCGAGGGACACCGGCGAATGGTGCTCGCAAAAATGAACGTCTCTTCGGCTGCCCAGCTGGTTCGCACGGTACTGAGCATACGCCAAGCCGGCTCGCAACGTCGTTCTTCTTGAGGAAGAGCGGAAGCGTCTTGAGCGCGATGACGCGATGATGCGGCTTTGCACGCCAATTGTTGAACGACTGCCGCCTCAGCGCCGGCGAATGAATTCGCCGGCTACTAAGACCAAGTCGCCTGAAGGCGACTCCCCACCCCCGCGAAATGTTGGGCGGGGAGCCTGCTTCGAGCAGGCTTGGGTTCGAGTAGCCCGCGGTTTCAACCGCGGGTGGTGGGCGGCACGCTACAATTTGCGTGCAAAGCTCATCATTCGCAACGGGGGAGGCAAGGTGGCGTGCAAAGCCCCAAGCCGGGCTCAGGATTCAGAAGTTTCAGGCGCTGGCACGCTCGTCGACGGGGATCGGCTCGGCAACTCGGGCGACGAGACGCTCGAAGGTCTCGAGCAGGGTTGCCGGTTGGATCGGCTTCGAGATGTATGCGTCCATCCCGGCGCGCAAGCAGCGTTGCTCGTCGTCGCGCATGGCGTGTGCCGTCAGCGCCACGATCGGCACGTGCGATCCGTCGGCTCGTTCGCGCTCGCGGATCGCTGCGGTGGCTTCGAAACCGTCCATCTCCGGCATCTGCACATCCATGAGGACGAGATCGAATGCCTCTTTCTCGTACGCTGCAAGCGCCTCGCGACCGTTGGCGGCGACGACGACGGTGTGGCCGCGCTTCTCCAGCAGCCGCACCGCCAGCCGTTGATTGACAACGTTGTCTTCGGCCAGCAGCACGTGCAGGCGGCGACCGGACGTCGGCGACTCCGCCTGGCGCACCGCGCGCGCCGCGGGAGATCCGATGTCGAGTGCCTGCAGGATGGCGTCGAGCAGCTCCGACTGCCGAATCGGCTTGGTCAAGAACGCTTTGACCCCGAGCTCGCGGCAACGCGCCGCTTCGCCCGTGAGGTCGGCCGACGACAGCATCATGATCGTCGCCCCGGCCAACTCAGGTGTCTGTTTGATGCGCGCCGCAAGCTCGAATCCGCCCATCTCGGGCATGTGGGCGTCGAGTAGCACCAGCGGGAACGGTGTGTCGGCGGCGGCGGCATGCATGAGACATCCGAGCGCCGCCTGGCCGCCATCCGCCGTCGTCGGACGCATTTGCCAGCGCGTCAGCATTTCGTTCAGAATGCGGCGGTTGGTGGCATTGTCGTCGACCACGAGGACGGCCAGGCCGCGCAGGTCGGTGATCGTCGCCGGCGGGGGGGCCGGCTTCTGCGCCGAGCGCTCGCCGCGCACGGTGAAGTGGAAGGTGCTGCCGCGGCCGACCTCGCTCTCCACCCAGATGCGCCCGCCCATCATCTCCACCAGCCTGTGCGAGATGGTGAGCCCGAGACCCGAGCCGCCGAACCGGCGTGTCGTCGAGCTGTCCGCCTGCTCAAACGCCTTGAAGATGACCTGCAGCTTCTCCGGGGCAATCCCCAGGCCCGTGTCGCGGACGCTGAAGTGCAAGCACTCCTCCGTCGCCGAACGCCGCTCGCTCTCAACCACGACCAGCACTTCTCCCTGCTCGGTGAACTTGGTGGCGTTGCCGACCAGATTGGTGAGCACCTGCCGCAATCGGTGCGGATCGAGTATCACCACCTCCGGTACGTCGGGGTATACCTCGTAAGCCAGGTCCAGTCCCTTGAGGTGGGCCCGTACCGCCAGCGGCCGCACCGCAGCATCCACCGTGTCGCGTACGGTGACGGCAAGCGGAGTGATGTCGAGCTTTCCCGCCTCGATCTTCGAGAAGTCGAGCACGTCGTCGATCACGGCCATGAGAGCCTCGCCGGACGCCGCTACCATTTGCAGACACTCTCGCTGCTCCGCCGTGAGCTCGGTCTGTAGAGCGAGCTCGGTCATGCCGATGATACCGTTCATCGGCGTGCGGATCTCGTGACTCATATTGGCCAGGAACTCGCTCTTGGCGCGGTTGGCCGTCTCCGCAGCCTCCTTGGCGTCGCGCAGCTGCGCTTCTAAACTCTTGCGCTCGGTGATGTCGCGAAACGTCCAGATTCGGCCGTAGTACTCTCCGTCTTCTCCAATCGCCGGAGCCGTGTAACGGTCGAGCACCTTCCCGTCTTTGAGCTCGATCTCATCGCGGCTGGTCTCGTTCGGGTGAGAATAGAGGCGACGGACCTTTTCGATGAAGGCTACGGGGGTCTTGGTTCTGTCCATGACCCAGCTGAGCTGCGCCTCGTCATCAGGGTTCCCCAAGACGGATGGAGGGATCTCGAACAAATCGGCGACGCGTTGGTTCTGAAGAATCCTCCTTCCCTGTTTGTCGACCACCAGGATGCCGTCAATCGACGAGTTCACTTGGGCCTGGAGGAACGCCGTTTTCCAATGCAGCTCCGCTTCAAAGAGTTTGCGCTCGGTGATGTCGCGCGAGACGGTCGAGAAACGCTCCACTTCACCGCTCGGCGACTTGTGGGAGAGAACCACCATCAAGACCGGGACCTCGTGCCCGTCCTGGCTCAGAAAAACAGCTTCGCCCGTCCACACGCCGTCGCGAATGGCAGTTGGGAGAATTTCGTCCTGCAGCAACTGGTTCATCCACGCGGGATGCGCATCGGCGATCTTCATTCGTGTGACATCGGCGTCCGCCTCGACCCCCAACATCCTGCGGCCGGCGGGATTGATGTAAAGGAGATGGGAATCCTTGGCATCCGCCATCGCCACCAAGTCTGGCGTCGCGTTTAGAATGGATGTGAGGAGGGACTGGGCGCGCTCGGCTTGCTTGCGCTCCGACGCTTCCAGAGCGAGCGACACAATGTTTACGACGGCGGCAGCAAAGGTCTTTTCGTCTGCCGTCCACATACGGGGCGGCCCGATGTGCTCGTGACACAAGACGCCGTTCACCCCGCCGTTCAAGTGGAGGGCCGCATCCATCACGGAGCTGATGCCCAAAGTCCGGAGGTAGTCAGGCGCGAACTCGGACGTCCGCGGGTCGTGCATGGCGTCGTCCGTCGCCATCACGTCCATCCCCGTCAGCGATCGGAAGTAGGCCGGAAACTCTGCAATCTTCAGCTGCGCGCCGGAAGAGTGCCGATCCTCTTTGAGCTCGTAGAGGTCGACGCACTGAATCGACGTATGTTCGGCGTTGTACCGCCAGATGCTGGTGCGGGCGACGCCCAGTGTCCGGCCACTGGTCTCCGTGATCTGGCGCAGCGCTGTGGACAGGTCGTCGCTGTCGAGCTTTTCACTCCCGGTCAACGTGATCAGAGCGTCCCGCTGCCGAGAATGGCGCTCTTCGGCGGCGCGCAAGTTCTCTGCCGTTCGCTTGCGCTCGGTGATGTCGCGCGAGTTCACCACGATGGCCCCGACGTTGGGATCGTCGAGCAGGTTCTGGCCGATGGCCTCGATGTCACGCCAAGAGCCGTCTTTGTGGCGATAGCGGTACTCCAGCTTGGTGATCTGTCCGGGGACCTGAATGCCGTTGGCGATGGAGTCGAGCACTGCGGCGACGTCGTCCGGATGAATCAGAGCCAGGGCGTTGGCACCGACCCGCTCGTCGCGGGTGTACCCAAGCAGACGCTCGTGGGCCGGGCTGTCATAAAGAATGGTGCCATCCGGGCTGAGCACAGTAGTGAGATCCAACGAGTTCTCGATGAGCGATCGGAAATGAGCCTCGCTGCGGCGCAGCGCGATGGTTCTCTGTTCGATCACGCGGCGCTGCCGTTCGAGCTCGCTTGCAACAAACACCGACAGAGCAAAGACGACGAGGGCTGCGATGTGGTGATAATTGCCTGCGCCCGCGAGGCTGCCGCTGGTGCTGTATACGGTCCACAACATCGCCACCTCGGCGGTCACGACCAAGACCACCTGCGGCGCCAGTCCGCCGCGCAGGACAGTCGCCCCGAACAGAACCACGGCGCTCAAAAGGAATGGGGTGCTCTCCGCGTCGTGCCGCAGGTAGCCGATTGCGGCGACCTCGACGCACACAGCAGCTCCGGCGACCAGCGCCAGCGCCACCAGATGGCGGGCGTATCGCTCGAATTTGAGAACCACAAGCAGGCCGAGGGCCACCGAGGCGCAGGCGGCGCGGATCAAGTAGACAGCAAGGTTCAAGTCAGGAGCGTTGCGCAGGTCGCGGATACTGAGGGCCAGAAGAGCACCGATGACGATCCACAGCGTCCCGCGCAACCGCGCGACAAAGAATGCGTCGGTTGCTTCGGGTACGGTGTTGGAAAGGGATTCGCTTCGATACTCTTGCATGGGCTCAAACTGATTCTCGCCACCGCACCCCGGCTCTGGCTCGCCCGTCAGGTCGTGACGGCTGCGTCCGCAAAGACTTCCGTCGGTGCGAGTGGTGCCCCCGGCACCAGTTGGTCAATGACCTCGAATAGATCCTCGCCGCGGATCGGCTTTGACACATAGCCATCCATGCCGGCAGCCAGGCAGCGTTCGCGGTCGCCCTTCATTGCATGTGCGGTCATAGCGATGATTGGAATATGAATGTTTCGCGGCTCGCCGGTGGGCACGCTGCCTTGGCCCTCGCGGCGCCGGATCTCGGCGGTGGCTTCGAAGCCATCCATGCCGGGCATTTGCACATCCATCAACACGGCATCGAACGGCTCGCGTTCGAAGGCGTCGATCGCTTCCACGCCATCGTTGGCCAACACCACGGTGTATCCGTGCTTCTCCAACAGGCGCAGTGCCAGGCGTTGGTTCACGACGTTGTCTTCGGCCAGCAGGATATGACGATGCGGCAGGCCATCGGTCGGCGGGTTGACTGTCTCGACGGTGTCGCCGATGACTCTTCCTCGCTGCCCACCGCTTGGCGTGACCGTTCGCAGGATTGCTTCGAGCAGGTCCTTGGGGTTGATGGGTTTCATCAGATGGGCTGCGATCCCCAGGGCCCGGCAACGTTCTACATCGCCGGCCTGGCCGCCGGAGGTCAGCATGATCAAAGTTGGAGGGTTCGGCAGCACGCGTGCGGCGATGCGTTCGGCCAGAGTGAAGCCGTTCATGATCGGCATCTGCTCGTCGAGTACGACCAACGCGAATCGACGGCCGGACTGTGTCGCCTGATCCAAGGCCACCTGGGCGGCGGCGGCGTTGCCTACGACGGTAGGTCGCATGTGCCAGCGCAGCATCATCTCTTCCAGGATGCGCCGGTTGGTGTCGTTGTCGTCGACGATCAATACGGGGAGATCAGCCAGAGCCGCCGGAGGCAGGGCCGCCGTGCGGGCCCCGCCGCCGAAGCGAGCGGTGAAGTGAAAGGTACTGCCATTTCCAGCTGCGCTGTCGACCCCGAGCTCTCCGTCCATTAAGGCGACGAGGCGGCGAGAGATCGTCAGGCCAAGCCCCGTGCCGCCGTACTTTCGAGTCGTTGAGCCGTCCGCCTGCTCGAAGGGCCGGAAGATCGTATGTTGCTTGTCGAGAGGAATACCGATCCCCGTGTCGCGGACGGTGAAACGCAAAGCGATCTGAGACTGCGGCTCGCTAACGTGGCTGACCGACCGATGCACACTCCGACCGCTGCCGTTCTCTGCCTTGTCCGCAATCGCCACTTCCACCGCCACCTCTCCGCGCTCGGTGAACTTGATGGCATTGCCGACGAGATTCACGATGACCTGACGCAGACGCTGCGGGTCGCCGATGAGATTCTCGGGTACGTCCGGAAGCGCTCGCCAGGTTATTTCCAGCCCCTTTTGATGGGCCCGCAACGCCTGTACCTTCATGGCGTCGCCGAGGACATTGCGCAGGTCGAAATCAATCGGATCCAGCTCAAGCTTGCCGGCCTCGATCTTGGAAAAATCGAGGATGTCGTTGATCACCGACATCAACGAATCGGCCGACACCTTGACGGTCTCGATGTATTCCTTTTGCTCAGGAGACAACGCTGTTTCCAAAGCGAGGTCGGTCATGCCGATGATGCCGTTCATCGGCGTACGGATCTCGTGACTCATGTTGGCGAGGAATTCGCTCTTCGAACGATTGGCTGCTTGCGCCGCTCGTGTGGCCTCATGGAGTTGTGTTTCGAATCGCTTGCGCTCGGTGATGTCGCGAACGATGCCGATCGCCTGCCATGCACTATCCGTTTGGATTGCTGCCAGCGACAGCTCGATTGGCACTTCGCTACCGTCTTTGCGTTGTCCGGCGAGCTCCACCGTCTTGCCGACGGCCGCACCATGGC
>JACQEN010000016.1 GCA_016200585.1 Deltaproteobacteria bacterium | reverse complement strand
TGCCGGGTGAGCGCGGCCCGGCGAGTGCGGTCCGTTGCGGGCGGCCCGTTGCGATATGTACCTGCCGGAGGCTGAAGCCTCCGGCTACTAAGACGAAGCCCTGGCGGGCTCTGGACCAACTCGATCTGATTCGGCTCGCACTCGAGTGAGTACGCATTCGCCAGACATACGCCGGAAACTCGTCCATATCAGCTTGGCATCAGAAGTGATCCACGCGATTCCTTAAATGGAGGGACGATGCCTTACTGGCGCCTGCTGTACCATCTCGTTTGGACAACGTTCGATCGCCAACCAAGCCTTCGGGGGCAGTGCGAAGAGTTGCTGCATCAGATCTTGCGAGGCAAGGCCTCAGAGCTAGGCGTAGTCGTATACGCTTTGGGCAACGCGGAAGATCACGTCCATCTGGTGGTATCGATTCCGCCGAAGCTTGCTGTCAGCGAATGTGTCCGACACCTCAAAGGCGCTTCCAGCCACGCGCTCAACCACGCCGGCTCTTTGGCCGTATTTCGATGGCAGGAAGGTTACGGTGTGCTGTCGCTCACTGACCAGGTTCTTCGAACCGCAATAGACTACGTTCTCGGCCAGAAACAACACCACCGTTCAAACACCACCCGAGCCACGTACGAGCAATCCTCTGATCCAACTGGATCCTAGCCCGGAGGGCTTCGTCTCAGTAGCCGGAGGCTTCCAGCCTCCGGCACAGCGCAATGCAGCCCTCCGTCTACCGTTTCAACCCGTCGATGATCTTCGTCCCGCCGGCCGGTTCAAGATCGATGGCGGTGGTCTCCATCAGTCGCTCCATCGTCATGTAGAAGCCGATCGCCAGAATGAGCTCGACGATCTCTTGCGGCCCAAAATGTTCCTGCATTGCGGCGAAGGTTGCGTCGGCGGCGCGGACATCGCGTACGACCTCGGTGGTGAAGCGCAGCACGAGCTTTTCGACCGCATCGAAGCAGCTTGCATCGGCGTCGTCACGATCGAGTGCGGCGATCTGTTCGTCGCTGGCACCTGTCGCCTTGGCGATAGGAACGTGTTGGACCCATTCGTAACGCGCCGGCGACAGCTTGGCGACACGTAGAATCGCCAGCTCACGCAGCTTGGCGCTGAGCTTCTGGTTGCCCAAAATCGACGATCCCAAGCGCAGCAACGGCCGCAGATTGGTTTCGGCGTGTGCCATCATGCGGAAGATGTTCAGCTTGAGCGGCAGGCCATCGAGCGCGTCGCGCACGTGGTCCGGCGCCGTGGCGGGATCGACATAAGGTAAGCGGGCCATCAAACCTCCTGGAGAGACAACAAACTTGCGACAACAGACGACAGACGCGGAATGAATGCAACCGTGAGAAGACGTTGCGCCTGGCTGTGCCTAAACACGCAAAGGTTTCACGCTTCGCCAGGGCTCTGTGTTCCCCGTACCGCTGCAACGAACGCCTGCATCCTTCCGACATCCCGCCGCCCATCGGCATCCTCGACCCCGGTGTGAACGTCGACGCCCCAGGGTCGCACGGTTCGGATCGCCGCGCCGACGTTCTCCGGGGTCAAACCGCCGGCCAGGATGACTTTTGCCGGAACCCCCTCGACGATCTTGCGGCTGATAGTCCAGTCGTGCGTTTTTCCGGTAGCGCCGTGGCGTCCGGTTTGTGGGTCGAAGGTATCGAGGATCAAGGCGTCGACGCGGCGCGCCAGCGAACGGGCCTCGACGAAGGCTTGCTCTCCGGTGACATGCACCGCGCGAATGATCTTCAGATGCGGCAGGCCGGCGCGCACCAGGTCGATGTCGGCGGCCGGAAACTCGCCATGCAGCTGCAAGGCGCTGACGCCGAGGTAGCGGCACAGGTCGACAGCCTCGCGCGCGTTGTCGACATAGGTGATCGCCACGGTGCTGATGAACGGTGGTAAAGCCGAGATGATGCTGCGTGCCTTCGCCTCGGTGAGGTCGTCGTGCAAGCCCGAGGGTAGCCGCACCGTGAATCCGAGCGCATCGACGCCCAGCGCTTCGAGAGCCAGTGCCTCATCTAGAGTCGCCACACCGGCTATTTGAATGCGCACACTCATCGGGTCACCGACGACAAACGACAGACTATCCCACGCGGGACGACAAAGGCACGCCGCAGCTCATCGATCTTCTCCAGGTTCCTCGACGACGATCGTCAGGTCGTCGGTTCCCTTGCGCTTCCAGTAGTCGATCACATACAGCGTCACCTTGTACTTACCCGGTTCTTTGTAGGTATGCGTGGGATTGCGTTCATGCGATTCGGCGCTGCCGTCGCCAAAGCTCCAGGTAAACTTCGGCTGAACCACATCATCATCGTAGACCTCCCCCTTGAACTTCACCCTCAGCGGTGCCGGACCCATGTCAGGTTCGGCTTCGGGAAAGAGAAGAAGATCGTCGCGAATGAGAGGTTTGGCCGGCGACGCAGGCGACCTCCCTTTGGAATGCGATTTCGAATCGGCGCTCGAGCTCTCCGTCGCCTTCGCTACGCCGACACAACCGGTGGCGATCAACAGGACAACCGCCCCGCACAATGCGCTACGCTTGAGCAATGGTTTCCTCCTAGCTTGCTTGATCACGGACAAGCCGAACCCGAGCCGCGCGTCTGAAACAGCAGCGCGACTGAGTTCGCGAACTGGTTGGTCACGGCAAGGTCAAGATAACCGTCTCCATCAAGATCGGCGGCGACTACGATTCGCGGCCCCTTGCCGGTTGAAATGTTGATTGCCGGAGCAAAGCCGCCTTCGGCCTGGCCAATCAGGATCGAAACCGTACCGGCGCCAGTGTTTGCCGTGGCCAAGTCGACGATACCGTCACCGTTGAGATCAGCTCCGGTCACGTCGCGCACGCCGTCTTGCACCGCAAACGCGGCCGCACGTGGAAATCCGCCGCTACCGTCGCCGTAGAGAACGCGCACGGCGCGGCTGCCGATGTCGGACACCGCGAGATCGACGTTGCCATCGCGGTCAAAGTCAGCAGCGAAAATCCCGTACGGCAGGTCGCCGCCGTACGGCAGCTCGGCAAGTTTGGTAAAGTTGCGCCCCCCACCATTCAGAAAGATCGATACCGTGTTCGATCCCCAATTGCTCACCGCCAGATCGCGGCCGCCCCGGCCGTCGAAATCTGCAATCGCGACGGCGGATGGATTGTCACCGGCCTTCAGGTTCAACGGATCGGAGAATCCGCCGTTGCCGTTGCCGTATAGAACGCTGACCGTACCGGGCTTGGTGTGTGGCGTGTCGCTCTCGTTGACAATCACCAGATCGAGCCGGCCGTCGTCGTCGAGGTCGGCGAACGCAGCAGTAAAGGGAGCCACACCGGTGCGATAGCGGCCGAGGCGAGCAAAGTCTCCCTTGCCGTCGCCGGCGAAAACGATCACATCGTGCGACTCTGCATTTCCTATGGCCACGTCGAGACTGCCGTCCCCATTAATGTCGCCGACGGCAATGCCGCGAGGAATGTGCCCGACGGGGACCTCGCCGGTGCGGGTGAATTCGCGGCGACCGCGATTCAAGAAGGTCACAGCCGCATCCGTCGCCGCCGCGCTGACAACGAGATCCATTTTGCCGTCACCGTTCCAATCGCCTGTAGCCACGGCAAACGGCGACTGGCCGACAGCGGTGAGGATTTTGCAATCAAAGGACATCGGTTGCAGCGCAGTCTTCGCAGCGCCGTGGAGCACGCTGCACCCGATCACGATCAGCAAGAACGGCCAAGCAACCTTCACGGAACGACGCCGCGGCATGGATCACTGCGGGCTGTTTGCAGGTGGAGCAACATCCCCGGACGGAGCCGCCGGCTGGTTGTGCGACATCAAGTAATTCAGCAGCGTCAGGTGTACCTGCGCCGTGCGCACCTTGTCGCCGAACAGAAAGGCGCCGGTGTTCGGCACCTCGGTGATGTCAACCTTCTCACCTGTCCACAGCAACCCGGATTGCGTCGCCGTGGTCGGCCCGCCGTAGAGATCTTGAAGATACTCCAACACCTTTCTTTTGTCGGGGCACAGAAAATGGACCTCGTAGAGCTCGGGATCCGAGGGAGTCTTCGTCGCGACGAAGTGTAGATCGATCTGGCAATCCTTCAGCGGTCCGAACGCCTGATGGTCAAGCCGATACGTGTGCAGGGTAAGCGGCAAGTCTGCCTGATTGGTCGCAGCGGTTGGCGACGACACTGGTGCGAGCTTCGGATAGAGGCTCTGGACCTGCGACAGACGCATGCCGAACTTCGCCTTGGCAAAGCCATCCGGTTCTTTGTGAGATCCAGAAGCCTGCAACGGTGCCGACAGTGTCAGCGCCACCAGTTGCGCCATCAAGAGCCTCCTCGCACCCATGTCAATCTCTTCACCCACCTCGAACATCATTGCCAAGAAAAAGGAAGAGGGTGATGGGCATGCCCACCACCCTCTTCAAATCGACTTGCCGAGTTTGCCTATTGGCACTTCAACGCAAACGCCTGAACGTCGTCGCCGATCGGAGGAGGAGCATTGATCGTCGGGAATGCCCCGACCAGCTTTAGGCCGCTGAGGTTGCTGGTCTGGTACGCAGCGCAGCCACCTCCTACGGCACCATTCAGTGTTGCGCTGCTGATGTTGACCAATGTCGGAAAGAAGCAGGGGAGATCAGCCGTGCATGTTCCATCCGGACCACCACAGGCACTACCCGGGGTCGCACACCATTTTCCAAGGTTACCTGAGCAGTAGTTGCAGTTTACGTTGTCTTGGCAGTCACGTGCGCCCCCAAGAGAATTCAGGGCAACAGCACAAGAGCTCGGAGACGCCACGGCATCCTTCACGGAGGTATGCGCCGTGCCCGTGGTAACGGGAAAACTCACCGGCGCACTCGGAGCCGCGTAATCATCGTTGGTGCAGTCGACGGTGTCGGGTCCCGCCTGGCCGGTACCGACAAACTTGAATTGGAGGGTTGCCTGGTCGAGACAAGAACCGGCGGACGACGCGCCAGTTAGCGTCGTCTTCAAGGCACCGTTCTTGGTGCCCTGATACAACGGAGACTCGGTCGCATCGCTGGTCGCGGCGCCGCAATCGTCGGTCAATCCCGGATTGTCACTGAGGCTCTGGTCGATGCAAAGGTCGACGTTATTCAACAAGCCATGCCCGGTGCAGTCGCACCAACCCTCCGAGCGCACGCTATCGACACAGATGGCCTCAACGCCAAGACCTGCGAGGGCTCCAGGTACAGTTACCTTGAGCGTGCGCGACGGCTCGTTGATGAGATACATGAAGCCGGGTTCGGCCCCAAACTGATTACCGAGGCCTTGCTGTGGGTGAAGGCTACAGGCGTTGGTGCCCGACGGCGGAAAGCAGTCCGCGTCGGTCGAACAGGGCCCATTCGGTGCATCGTGGCAAGTTCCCACCAAAGGGCCCATGGTGCACATCTCCATCGTCACTCGGCCGCTGAGTGGCAAGGTCTGCGGCCCGATCAAACCGTTGAGCGGCGCCGATATCAGGTTGGAAAAACTCTGAGCCACATCGAGCTGACAGGCATGATCACGGCACTCGATGCCGAAGCGGCAGAGGTTGGGCCGATACTCTTCGGTATTTGCGTTGAAGGTGGGGCTGCATTGGGTCCCCTTCTTGGCAGCAACGCCGGAGATGTTGACCTTCTCGGGTGCCGCTTCGATCATCGTCTGCAGCAGCTGCAAAGTGTCGGGAATCAAGAAGAGCTGTTGCTTAAGTGCCAGCTTCTCCTTGGCGATCATGATCCAGTCGCAGGTGAACTTCCCTGCATCACCGAATTGGGGCGGTGCGTCGCTGCCGAAGCCGAAGCCGGACAGCAGATGCCCAAGGCTGGCTAGATCCTCGTCGGTGCACTGCGCATTGCAAGGACCGTTGGCGCCACACGCCGCATTTGACGAACACGGCGCACCGCCGACCTTGCACTTGCCGGTTCGTAGCTGAACCCATTTTTCTCTGAATTTTTGCACCGCGGTCTTGCCGGTAAACGGCACAGGCCCACCCGGCATGCCGTACACGTTGGCAAGCAACTTCTCACAGGTCTTGGCCGCCGAAGCGACGGAACCGCTGCCCGAGCTCGCGGCGTTTTTCACTTCTTCCTTGCGGACGGCGTTCTTGCAGCCCTGCAGAGCTTTGGTGATGGCAGTCTCGTAAGCAATCGCGTTGGTTTCGATCTTTGCCTGACAGACGTCCAGCTTTGCAGATGCCGTTTCGGCGTTGACGATAGCTGCCGCGACGACCGCTATGCTCAGAAACCCGATTCGGTGCTTCATCAGTGTTGCCCCCTTTGTCGTAGGTGTTGCGCCCAGCCGTCGAGCTACCAGGCACTGACAAGACCTATCAATAGAAAACGCGCGGCTTGCTGAGGATTCTTCCGATCATCATGTCGCGCTGCTCGCTCGTGGCGGCATCTCTGAGCGACATCCATTTTTCGCCAAACCCCGAGCTTCCACGATCGAGCAAATCACTTGACTGCGGCGAGACATTCAGCTGACTTTGCCCGGTGGAGGCAGACATGCAGATCTTTCTCGATGGTGAATGGTATTCGCGCGAGACCGCCAAGGTCTCGGTCTTCGATCACGGTTTGCTGTACGGCGACGGGGTGTTCGAAGGCATTCGCGTCTACAACCGGCGCATCTTCCGGCTCGAAGCCCATCTCGATCGGCTCTACGACTCGGCGCGAGCGCTGGCGCTGACGATCCCGATGTCGCTCGTCGAGATGGCTGAGACGGTTCGCGAAGCCGTACGACGCAACCAAAAGGAGGACGGCTACATCCGGCTCGTGGTCACACGCGGCGTCGGCGACCTCGGCATCGACCCGCGCAAGTGTGCCAAGGCCAGTGTCTTCATCATCGTCACCGACATCAGCGTCTACCCGCGCGAGCTCTACGCCCGCGGCATCAAGGTGATCACTGCAGCGACTCGTCAGGTCGCCCACGACGCTTTCGACTCGCGCGTCAAGTCGCTCAACTATCTCAAAAATGTTCTCGCCAAGATCGACGCGCAGCAGTCGGGAGCGGACGAGGCGATCATGCTCAACAGCGCCGGGTATATTGCCGAATGCACCGCGGACAATTTGTTCGTCGTTCGCCATGGCAAGCTGCTGACGCCGGCGCCGCAAGACGGTGCGCTCGAGGGCATCACCCGGGGTACCGTGCTCGAACTGGCTGGAGAAGCAGGCATCCACGCCGCGGAAACTCGACTCACCCGCTACGACGTCTATACGGCCGATGAGTGCTTCGTCACCGGCACCGGCGCCGAGCTGATGCCGGTCACCGAAGCCGACGGCCGGCTGCTGGGCGAAGGCAAACCCGGCCCCGTCACGCGCAAGCTGACGGAAGCGTTCCAAGCACTTGTGCGACACGAGGGCCAAGCGCTGTGGTAGGGATCGCCGCAGCGCACCGATGACACCTGGCGCAGATGGTAGCGTCCGCGTGCTAGGACTCCTGCACGTCAATGTCGAGGTCACCGACGTCGCACGCGCCCTCGAGTTCTACAAGATCTTCAACCTGCGTGCGCTCGATCGTAAAGGTACGCCGGGACGAGTTGGGGCCTGGTTCGGCCTTCCCGACGGCCGCGAGCTGCATCTGTCGCAAGGCCCGGCCAAGCCACACGGGCGCGCCCACTTTGCGATCCAGGTCGCCGACCTCGCCGCTACACGTGCCGCCTGTGAAAGCGCCGGCGCAACCATCGAGACGGAACGCGAGATCGAAGGTCTCGTGCGCTTCTTCACTCTCGACCCCGACGGTAATCGCATCGAGTGCGTACAACTCGTTCGGTGAAGAAAACCCAACTCCTTCGTGATTTCTTTTCTTCGGATTGGGGTTGGACTTCACCCTGTTTACAGGTTTGGCAGGCTGTCCTCAGTGTGTTTGAATCGCGGTGGTTCTTGAATTTCGCTGTCGATCGAAAGGAGTTTCCACGTGGGTGTTCATCATCCGGAAGAAGACCAAGAGCACCAGCTGCAAGGAAATCACATGATCGGTTTGGCGACGCCAAGCCGTGGCGCGCAGAGCACAGAAATGTGGCGTGGCCGGATGGACCCGGGGGCAGCCACACCACCGCATGTCCACGAGCATGAAGAGATCGTCTACATCCTCGCCGGCGAAGGTCGGGCGACGGTTGGCGACCAGGAGGTTCGCTACCGATCGGGTGACACCATGATTCTTCCGGGCGGCAAGGTGCACCAGATCTTTGCGGAGACCAACACCGACATTGTCAGCGCCATGCCGATCGGCGGGACGGTTCGACTGCCGAACGGCGAATTGCTCGATCTGCCGTGGAGGAAATGAAGCAACCTGGCGGTGGTGATCCCGCGTGGCGGCGCGAGCTGCGGCGCGGGCTTGAAAGCGGCGATCGCCAGGCACTGGCGCGTGTTCCAAAGACCGATCTGCATTGCCACGGCCTGTTGTCGGCGCCGTTGGCGACGTACGAGTCGCTGCTCGGCTACCCCCTGCCCCTACCGCCGGTACGTTTCGGCAGCTTCCAGAGATTCGCCGACTACATTGCGGCGAATCTGCTTGCGACCATGAGCGGGCCGGATTCTGTGCGCGCCATCGTGCGCGCCGCTCTGCAGCGCATGGCCGGCGACGGCATCGTTTACGCGGAGATGAGCTTCGATCTCCTCGTGCCGGAATTCATCGGCATACAGATCGAAGCCTTCGGCGAGCTCCTGGCGGAAGAACTATCACGCGTCGCCGGCCGGCTCACGGTGGCACCTGAAATCGGTATCGCGCGGGGTCTGCCGGCGTCCGAAGCCGAACGCCGTCTGCGGCGCTGGTTGGCCAGCGGTGTCGGTCGCAGCGT
>JACQEN010000178.1 GCA_016200585.1 Deltaproteobacteria bacterium | reverse complement strand
GGCGTCGACTGCCACATCGGTTCTCAGCTTACGAGCCTCGCCCCTTTCGTCGACGCCCTCGACCGCGTCCACAATCTCCTCGACCGCCTCGGTGCGGAAGGTTTCGACATCCGCTACCTCGATATGGGCGGTGGGCTTGGCATCCCCTACAACGACGAAGCTCCCCCCAGCCCAAGAGACTATGGCCAAGCGCTGGCGTCGGCGCTGCGAAATTTCAAAGGCACACTTCTTCTCGAGCCCGGCCGGGTGATCGTAGGAAATGCCGGTATCCTGCTGACCAAAGTCCTATATTTGAAGGGCACCGACGAAAAGAATTTCATAATCGTCGACGGCGCAATGAACGATCTGATCCGGCCGGCTCTCTACGGCTCGTACCAAGCGATACAGCCGGTTGTTTTGCGATCGGGAGGGCCCGTAACTGCCGACGTTGTTGGGCCGGTGTGTGAATCGGGTGACTTCTTTGCCAAGGACCGCGAGCTACCCCCGGTCCAGCCAGGGGATCTGTTGGCGGTGATGAGCGCCGGGGCGTACGGATTCGTGATGGCGTCCAACTACAACACCCGACCGCGGCCAGCAGAGGTTCTGGTCGACGGCAAAGAGTTTCATGTCATTCGGCGACGCGAAAACCTCGACGATCTGATTCGCGGTGAAGTCATACCACCTGCCCTGCGACCATGGCATCGCTCGACGTGAGAATCTGAGCATCGAAACCGACGCGGGAACCAAGGAACTGCGTCTCCATCCCAAGAACGGCGTTGTCGACACGGTGACGGTCGACATGGGTGAACCTATTCTTGATGGTTCGCAGATTCCGGTAGCGGCAGAAGGCCGAGTGGTCGACGCTCCGCTTGAAGTCGGCGCGACTCGCTACCGGGTTACCTGCGTATCGATGGGCAACCCCCACTGCGTCGTATTCTTCGATGAAGATATCGAAGCGCTTCCGCTCAGCGAGATTGGCCCGAAGTTCGAGCATCACCCGTTCTTTCCGAAGCGGGTGAATACGGAGTTCATTCGGGTATTCAATCGTGGCGAGCTCCGCATGCGTGTCTGGGAGCGCGGTTCGGGCGAAACCGCCGCCTGTGGTACGGGTGCTTGCGCCGCTTTGGTAGCGGCCGTACTCACGGAACGAGCTGACCGCCGGGCACTACTGCATCTCAACGGCGGTGACCTATCGATCGAGTGGGAGGCCAGCCGAAACCACGTACTGATGACCGGTGGTGCGACGGAAGTGTTCAGTGGCGAACTCGACCTTTAGGCAGGATCCTAGAAACGATCGGAAGGGATGATCCATGAGATTCAGCGGTTCGATGACGGCGCTCATCACTCCGTTCCAGGATGGGCGGCTCGACGCTGCGGCCTTGGAACGGATCGTCGAGCTCCAGATCGCCGGGGGAACGTCTGCCCTGGTCCCTTGTGGCAGCACGGGTGAATCGGCAACGCTGACGCACCAGGAGCACATCGATATTGTGCGCTCGGTGGTAAAGTGGGCACGTGGCCGGGTTCCGGTGATTGCCGGCACTGGATCGAACTCGACAGCCGAAGCCATTGCGCTGACCAAGGCCGCGAAAGATGCAGGCGCCGATGCGGCGTTGTTGATATCGCCCTACTACAACAAGCCGACGCAGGAGGGGATTTTCCAGCACTATAGGACGATCGCTGAGCAGACACGTTTTCCATTGATCGTCTACAATATTCCGGGACGTACTGGTTCGAAGATCGAAGCGACGACGGTCGCCAGGCTCGCCGAGGTTGACCACATCATCGGGCTCAAGGAAGCGACCGGGTCTCTGGATGAGGTCCAAGAGGTCATCCGCCTGTGCGGCGACTCCTTTGAGGTGTACAGCGGTGACGATGCTCTCACGCTGCCGATCATGGCGGTCGGTGGAACGGGTGCGATCTCAGTAGTTTCGAATCTCATGCCGGCCGAATCAGCGGCGATGGCAAACGCCGCGCTGGCGGGAGATTTTGCAAAGGCGCGGAAGCTCCACTATGAAATCCTACCTGTAATGCGCGCACTTTTTCTTGAAACGAATCCGATTCCAATCAAGGCGGCTATGAGTATGGCCGGTCACTGCCGTGACGAATTGCGTGCCCCTCTCCTGCCGATTAGCGACGGACCGCGGGCGCGGCTGAAGGCCGTATTGCAGCAGCACAATCTCGTGGCTGCCTGAGGCGTCCTCATGTCAGTGCCGATCATCGTTTGTGGAGCTGCTGGGCGAATGGGACGCACCCTCATTTCCGTCATCCAGCAGACGGAGGGGGCGGAGGTCAGGGGCGCCGTCGAAATAGAGAATCATCCACAGCTGGGTCACGACGCTGGCGAGGTCGCCGGCGTTGGACCCCTTGGTGTCCATCTGAGCAGCGACCTGGGTGCGGTCGCGACGTCCGACACGGTGATCCTCGACTTCACCAATGCAACCGCCGCCGTCGAAAATCTTCGCGTGGCCGTTCGCTGCCGCAGCGCCGTGGTGCTGGGGTCGACCGGCTTTACGAAAGAACAGGTCGTCGAGATCGACGCTTTAGCTTCGCAAACGCGCTCCGTCGTCGCCTCCAACATGAGCGTCGGTATTGCCGTGCTTCATCGACTCATCCGCCAAGCCGCACTGGCTCTCGGAAGCGGGTTTGATGCCGAAATCGTCGAGATGCACCATCGTATGAAAGTCGATGCTCCGAGCGGAACGGCGCTTGCGCTCGCTCGAACGGTCGCCGATGCAACGCAGCGAGACCTGCCTCGTTATGGGATCTACGGGCGCGAAGGGATTATCGGTCCACGCAAAGGCGAAGAGATTGCCATTCTTGCCTTGAGAGGCGGGGACGTAGTGGGCGACCATACGGTGATCTTTGCCGGGCTTGGAGAGAGGATCGAGCTAACCCACCGGGCACAGAGTCGTGATTGCCTGGCTCGGGGTGCGCTACGAGCTGCCTTATGGGTGGTGAAGCAGCCCGTCGGGCGTTACGGCATGGAGCACGTTCTCGGCTTTGCTTAAGGAGCCGCCATTCTCATTGTGCTAGTGCGGTTTCAAAGCTGAAACCGGCGCGAGTGGCGCTAGGATTGACCAACAGGTGCGGCGCGGGTAGGCCATCGTCATGGCGACATCACGTGTAGGCACCGTTCAGGCGAACGGAATCCGCTTCTCGACCCTCGAACAGGGTGATGGTCCCCTGGTGCTTTGCCTCCATGGGTTTCCGGACCATGCGCATTCCTTCCACCACCAGCTCCCGGCGCTGGCGGCGGCCGGGTTTCGCGCTGTGGCTCCGTTCATGCGCGGCTACGCCCCGTCCGATCCCGCCCCTGACGGTCGCTATCAAAGCGCGGTTCTGGCGCTCGATATCGTCGAATTGATCACAGCCCTTGGCTACGAGTCGGCGCATCTATTTGGGCACGATTGGGGGGCGCTAGCGTCGTATGGAGCGGCGATCGCCGCTCCTAATCGGGTCAAGAAGCTGGTCACCGCCGCGGTGCCCCACGGACCGGCAGTCCTGAACGCCTTCTTGACGAGCTACGAGCAGCAGCGACGGTCATGGTACATGTTCTTCTTTCAAACACCATTCGCCGATGCGGCGGTGGCGCACGGCGAGTTCGCCTTCCTCGAGCGGCTTTGGCGCGATTGGTCACCTACCTGGGCCATCCCACCGAGCGAGATCGATGCACTCAAGGCGACGTTTCGACAGCCCGGGGTCCTTCAGGCTGCACTCGCCTACTACCGTTGCACGCTGAACCCAGAGAAGCAGGACCCCGAACTGGTCGACCTTCAAACCGCGATGAGCATGGCACCCATCCAGGCGCCGTCGATGGTTTTTCACGGGGCTATGGACGGCTGCATGGGTGTCGATTTGCTCGACGGAATGGAAGCGATGTTTCCGCACGGCCTGCGAAAGGTCGTGGTTCCGGGTGCAGGCCATTTCGTCCATCGGGAGCGTCCCGATATTGTCAATACCGAGCTCATCGACTTCCTGCGTGCGGATTGACTACATGTATCCGCACGTTCAATCGCCTCGTCGGAAGTACTTCGCCGGCGTGGTGCCGAGGCTACTCCGGAACATCGATATGAAGGCGCTCACACTGTCGTAGCCGAGGTCAATGGCGGCACTGGTGACCGAGTCCCCCGCCGCGAGGAGCTCCAAGGCGCGCAGCAGACAGGCCTGCTGCCGCCAGCGCGCAAAGCTCAGTCCGGTTTCTCGTTGGAATAGGCGAGCCAGTGTGCGCAAGCTTGCGCCGGCAGTGCAACTCCACTGCGCGAGCGTCCGTCGGTCCGCCGGATTCCTTGCCAGTTGCGTGGTGATCGCGAGCAGACGAGGATCACGCGGCATCGGCAGGTACAGCGGCGCAACGCGCGCGACCCTGATCTCATCTGTGACCACGGCGGCGATCCGGGCTTCGGGGCCGTCGAGCGGGTATGGCTGCACGAACTCAACGACGCGCAGAATCAGCTCACGCAGCAGTGGATTCACGTTGACAACGCAGCAGGTCATCGAAGGATCGCGCAGGATCGAGGTATCCAGGTACAGAGTGCGCACTTTCACCTGGCCCGACATGCGCACCGAGTGAGTCACCGACGGTGGGACCCAAACCGCGCGCTGCGGAGGCACGATCCAGCGCCCTTGCTTGGTTGCCACCGTCATCACACCGCTCGAGGCGTACAGGAGTTGGCCGGCAGGGTGGCGGTGTTCGGTTAGCTCGAAGCCGTTCGGAAAGTCGGCCGCGTAGCCGACCACTGGTCGCTGCATGTCGACAATCGAGAACTGCGGAGGTTGGCCGATTTGCGACATAAGATGGCACGATACGGTAAGGGACTCGGCCAAGCGAGCCTTAGTTTGGGAGCGTGAGGTCAACGCGCAGGCGATGGCGCGCCGGGATGCACGGCGTAAACCAGCCGCCTGTCAAGCAAGGAGGCGAAGTCATGACACTCGTGGAGCACATTGCGACGTTTCTGACCAGAAACGGCTGGAATCCGCGCGTCATCCGCGCCGGCAGCCGGCTGCACAAGTTGCTCTTTCACACCCTGCGGCTGGGCCGATTCCGACTGATCGGTCAAGACTCCCTTATTCTCACGACCTGCGGTCGACGCAGCGCACGAAAGACCTCGACCCCGCTCTTCTATGCCGAGAACGAAGGCCGGTTGTATGTCGCTGGCTCGTTCGCCGGCAGCGGCCAGCCGCCCAACTGGTACCTCAACCTCGTCGCAAACCCCGAGGTTGAGGTCGAAACCCGTCTGGTGCGTGGTCGTTACCAAGCCCGTGTGGTCAGCGATACGGAGGCAGCAGCCCTGTGGCCGAAGCTCGACGCGATCTATCCGACTTTCGCGCGGTACCGCCAGCGCACCGTCCGGGTGATTCGCATCGTGGAACTGTTACCCGTCTAGTATGCCAAGGTTAACTGAGTGGCCCCTCATGCTTCGTGCCAGCTTAGCGGCCCCGCCGAGGTGGGTTTCGCCACACGATTGTTCCGCACTATGCCCTGCCGTTCCAGAAACGCGCGTGCCCGCTCGATCGTCTCAAGGGTAAACGGGTGACCAACCCCGCTCCCCCGGAGCTGCCAAGCTGGCGCCAGCACGACGGGTAACCCACCGAATCGCGTTGATCGAATCTCTTGCTGCTGTCCGACGAGCACGGACGGCGCTTGTGGCGATTGGCACCGGGTGTGGTAGACGCCACGGGCGAAAAGATGCGCCCTGCTCTGCCCGTCCTGTGACCACGACAACCGACCTGACCGCCGCTTCTCTGTCGGATGCCGCATCGTCGCGTCCCCCTGCGGTCACTCTCGGGCCGACCGAAACCGGCGAGCGGCGCCATCTGACCGCGCTGTTCTCGTCAGGGTCGCGGTGCGCCGCCCCGCGCTTAGTTCCAAAAGCACAAACGCCCTGGAACCATTGAAGGTCCTCAGGGCGTTTGAAGAGCGTGACACCCGCTTCAGCCGAGTGGTGAGGCGCCTTGCTTTTCCGATTTCTTCGCGGCTCGACGTGCACGCCGCTCGCGCTTTTTCTCGGCTTCGGCCTTTGAGGCATCACCGCGGTCGGTGAGCTCGATCACCGACATACGAGCTGCGTCACCGTGCCGAACACCGATCTTGACGATGCGGGTGTATCCGCCCTGGCGATCGCGAAATCTTGGCGCCATCTCATCAAAGAGTTTCTTTACCGATTTCGATGTGCGGACGAAGGCGGCGGCCTGTCGGCGAGCGTGGAGTGTTCCACGCTTCGCGAGAGTAATCATTCGATCCGCAACCCGGCGCAGCTCCTTGGCCTTTGCGTCGGTCGTCTTAACCTGCTCATGGTCGATCAGCGACGTCACGAGGTTTCGCAACAACGCCTTGCGGTGAGCGCTGGTCCGGTTGAGCTTTCTGCCAGCCTTCAGGTGTCTCATGGCAACCCTTCGCCTCTCCTCATTCCTAGCTTGACGTACACCGGCGTCGCATGAACCGGGTCAGGCACTTTCCTTCTCGCGAGCCCATCGTTGATCGAGCTCGGCTCGTGACGGAAAGCTCTCCAGCTTCATACCGAAATCCAAACCCATCTCATGAAGGATCTCTTTGATCTCATTCAAAGACTTGCGGCCGAAGTTCTTGGTCTTGAGCATCTCCCCTTCGGTCTTTTGGACCAGTTCCCCGATGTATTTGATGCCGGCGTTTTGCAAGCAATTGGCGGAACGAACCGAAAGCTCCAGCTCTGCCACGCTGCGGAAGAGGTTCTCATTGAGCTGCGGGCTCGGCTCGGTCTTGGTCTCCGGTTCTTCGGCTTGTTCTTCGAAATTCACAAAGATCGACAGTTGATCTTGTAGGATGCGTGCGGCGTATGCGATTGCGTCGTCCGGTCGCACGCTACCATCCGTCCAGATCTCCATGGTCAGACGGTCGTAGTCGGTTCGTTGGCCGACTCTGGCATTCGTAACGTTGTAGTTGACCTTGCGGATCGGTGAAAAGATCGCGTCGATGGGGATCGTCCCGACCGGAGCGTCCTCATCCTTGTTGCGTTCCGCTGGGACGTAACCCCGTCCGGCTTTCACGGTCAGTTCGATGTCGAGTTTTCCTTCCTTCGACATCGTCGCGACGTGCTGTTCCGGATTGAGGATCTCGAGTGTGGGGTTGGCTTGGATGTCCTTGGCGCGGATCACTCCCTCACCTTTGGCCTCGATGCGCGCTGTTGCCTGAGTGCCATCGTGCAGCTTGAGGCGTACTTCCTTCAGGTTGAGCACGACATCGGTAACATCTTCGCGCACTCCGGGAAGAGTAGAAAACTCGTGTAGGACGCCCTTGATCTTAACCGCGGTAATCGCGGTCCCCTGCAACGAGGACAGCAGGACACGGCGTAGCGAGTTCCCTATCGTGAGGCCGAAACCGCGCTCGAGCGGCTCTGCGATGAATTTCCCATAGATTGGGGAGATTTCACCTTCGTCCGTGTCGAGTTGTTTCGGCTTGATCAGTTCGCGCCAATTTCGTTGCGGCAGCATTTCAACGACCTCCAGCAGGCGTTTGCTACTTCGAGTACAGCTCGACGACGAGCTTCTCGTTGATGGGCATCGTGAGCTCTGCGCGCGTTGGTAGTGCCTTCACGCGAGCTGAAAACGATTCCTTTTGAATCTCAAGCCAATCGGGTATACCGCGGCGTTCGGCTTGCTCAAGTGCTTCGAGGATACGTGCTACAGTACGACTACGCTCCCGAATACTGACCACCTGGCCGGGCTTCACTCGGTACGATGGTATATCAACTTTTTTCCCATCGACACGGAGGTGGCCATGACGCACCAACTGACGCGCTTCAGCGCGAGACGTCGCAAATCCCATCCGGTAGGCCATATTGTCCAGTCGCTGTTCGAGCAGAATCAACAGATTTTCGCCGGTGATTCCCTTCTGCCGCTCTGCGAGCTCGAAGTAGCGACGGAACTGATCTTCCAGGAGCCCATACATGCGCTTGACTTTCTGCTTTTCGCGCAACTGTACGGCGTACTCCGAGAACTTGCTACGAGCCTGCCCGTGCTGTCCTGGAGGATAGTTGCGGCGCTCGATGGCGCATTTGTCGGTGTAGCAGCGCTCCCCTTTGAGGAAGAGCTTCGATCCTTCGCGCCGGCACAGCCGGCAAACCGAGTCGGTATATCGTGCCAAGGGGGAATCCTCCTCGTCACACCCGCCGCCGCTTGGGCGGACGGCAGCCGTTGTGCGGAATCGGTGTGACGTCTTTGATCACATTGACGGAAAATCCTGCAGCTTGTAGCGAGCGTAACGCGGATTCACGGCCCGAGCCTGGTCCTTTGACAAAAACCTGAAGGCTGCGCATCCCATAATCCATCGCCTTCTTGGCGGCATTCTCGGCCGCGAGCTGCGCCGCGAATGGGGTTCCCTTACGGGATCCTTTGAATCCCACCGAGCCGGCGCTAGACCAAGCCACGACGTTGCCTGTCGCGTCTGTAATTGTAACGATGGTGTTATTGAACGTTGAGTGAATGTGTGCGACGCCCTCGCTGACAACACGCTTGGCCTTACGGCGCTTGGGCGTCGCAGTCTTTTCTGATTTTGCAGCTTCTTCCTTTGCCATCGACATCTCGCTCTTCTAGCCCGTCATCCCTTTGGGGGAGCTTGCTTCTTACCGGCAATCGCCCGGCGCGGTCCCTTGCGAGTCCGTGCATTCGTATGTGTTCGCTGCCCTCGAACCGGCAGACTGCGGCGATGGCGCTGACCTCGATAGGATCCGATATCGAGCAGACGCTTTATGTTCTGAGCGATCTCACGGCGCAGGTCACCCTCAACCTTGAATGTTCCATCGATCAACTGACGAATCCTGACCAACTCGTCATCATTCACAACGTCGCTTTTCTTGTCGAGTGAAACGCCTGCATCGTGTAGGATCTTTCGTGCCGACGATCGGCCAATCCCATAGATGTAGGTGAGAGCAACTTCCATCCGCTTGTTGCGCGGCAAGTCAACGCCTGCAATGCGTGCCATAATACGCCTCCCTGCCCTCGCTCATCCTTGACGCTGTTTGTGCCGAGGATTGGAACACAACACTCGCACAACCCCTTCGCGGCGGATGATTTTGCATTTCTTACAAACCGGTTTGACCGATGCTCGAACTTTCACATTAGACTCCTGCTTGACGCTGTACTCGCGGCTTCACAGTTGGCTGAGAACATACGGACCGCTAGCAGTAACAGCAACGGAATGCTCGAAGTGGGCGGAACGGCGCCCGTCTCGCGTGACGGCAGTCCACCCATCGTCCTTGATCATCACTTCCGGGACCCCGGCGTTCACCATCGGTTCAATCGCCAAAACCATCCCCTCGCGAAGCCTCTCGCCACGGTCACGCTTGCCAAAATTCGGGACCTGAGGCTCCTCATGTAGGCTTTGGCCGATTCCGTGCCCTACAAACTGGCGAACTACCGAGAAACCCTCCGATTCGACGTGCTCTTGAATTGCCGCGGAGAGGTCGCCGATGCGGTTGCCGACACGGACTTGTTCGATACCAGCCCATAGTGCTTCGCGCGTAACCCGCATGAGCTTCTTAGATTCCTCGTCCACTTCCCCGACCGCCACGGTTACCGCCGCGTCGCCAAAAAAACCCTGGTAACAAACGCCGAAGTCAAGCCCAACCAGGTCGCCCTCATGCAGCGTTCGCCGATCCGACGGTATCCCGTGCACGACTTCGTCATTGATCGATATGCAGACGCTACGTGGGAAGACCTGTCCGCCCACTTCGTAGCCTTTGAACGCCGGCTTTG
>JACQEN010000196.1 GCA_016200585.1 Deltaproteobacteria bacterium | reverse complement strand
TGTTGTTGCTGTTGCTGCTGCTGATCGTCGAGACGCTGTGGGGATTCGTCGATCGACACATCGGGCGATTCATCGAACCTCTGAGTCTGTTTTGGATGGTATCGGTGTCGATCGTCCTTCTGTTTTGCATGAGGTCATACATAGGGACGATCGGAACCTTCGCCTTTCGCTGGGCCGCATTCGCGATGATGCTTCTGGTTGCACTGATGGGCGAGCGAGCGCGCCGGCATCAGAAGCTCCGATTGGCGGCGATGGAGCACGGGGCATGACCGGCCATGAAACATCATCCTCCGCTTCGTTTCAAAAGTATGCCGTTTGGGTCGTGTTCGGGCTCGTCCTCTTGAACCATGGATGGACGTGCACGTTTGGGTTCGTCAATGACGACTTCCAATGGGTGGAGCAGGCTGCCGCGTCGGTCGATGGTTACGGACAGCCTGGACTGCACGTGGTGTTCTTCCTCCGTCCTGTCGTGGAGTTTTTTTTCCTGCTGAACTATCTCGTCGCCGGATCGCGGCCGCTTTTCTATCACGTTTTCAACCTCGCGTTCGAAGCGCTCAATACGTGGCTGGTATGGCGTCTCGCGCTGCTGGTGGCCGGCGATGCGATCGTGGCGTTCCTTACCGCGATGTTCTTTACGGTCCATCCGTCTCACCCGGGAGCAGTTGCCTGGGTTTGTGGGCGGGCCGAGCTCATCAGCACAGCTTGCTATTTGAGCGCGCTGCTCCAGCACCATAAGCGGCGCTCGCTCGTGGCCGCGGCTTTGTTTGCTGTCGGCGCATTTGCTCGCGAGTCGGCCGTATCGTTTCCAGTTGCCGCGCTGTGGTTGGATCTCATGCTCGAGACGCCGCCGCGACCCAGATGGAGGGCTCTGGGGTTGTATGGATTGGTTCTGGGCCTCTACGCGTTGGCGCGTTCGCAGTGGACGAGTACCTTTGCCTGGCAGTATTCCGGACTCTCGTTGATGCTGCACGGCGATTGGCGTGGCCTGGCTCAAGTGGCAGCGACACAGCTGAGTGCCGCCGCTGCCGCCCTGCTCGAGCCGGTACAGCTGAGCGGAACCTGGGCAGCGCTGGTTTTGGTTTTGTTGTTGCTGCTGATGCTGTGGCGCAACCCACATCGCCGCGCGGTTGGTTTTGCCGCCGGTTGGATCTGTATTGCGCTGCTACCGTTCGCCGGTTGGGCGATCTTTCAACCGCGCTACGCCTATCTCCCTGGTGTCGGTCTGGCGCTGCTGCTGGCGCTGTCGGTGCGCCGGCTGACATCGGGGTCGAGTTGGGGTTGGCGTTGGGTGGCGGCGATCCTGTTGGCCGCGGCGTGGTCGATCGCCAGTGACGTTCGCATGCAGCGGCGCAACGAGCAGTGGCGCCGCAATGGTGTGATGAGCGAACGCGTGATCGGCGCCGTCGTCGATGCCGCCCCGCATCCGCAGCCGCGCAGTATCTTCATCGTCGACGGGATTGGTCCACTACGTTTGGGGCGCGATGAGTGGGCTCATACGCCCGTGCTCCTGTACGGCTTCGGCGAAGCGCTGCGGCTCAGATACGCCGATCATGGTCTCGACGTTTGGTTTGGCGGTGCACCTTTGCCGGTCGACCGACCGATTGTGCGCCTGCGCTGGGATGGTCTTTCGATGCAGGTTTTGACTGCCGAGGATCTCGAAGGGGGCGGTGCGTAGACGTCGGGCATGACCGGCGTGCTGCCAGCGTTTTCCTGCGCCCAGCGCCCACCACTCTGCGTCCTACGAGGGTTCACGTCCTTGCAAGCCGCCGCAGACGACGTCGGCAACCGCATCGGCGATCCCCGTTTGCAACTCTAGCGGACGACACCCTGCCGCCGCCGGATGTCCGCCGCCACCGAGACGGCGCGCCAACTGCGACAGGTCGACATCGCAATCGGGCGAACGACGCAGACTGATAGACATCGTGCGTACGTCGAAGAGCGCAAAAATTCGGTTGCCGCCCTCCTTTCCCCAGTGGTCGCCGATCTCGCTCGCATACCCGTCACACAGTGCCGAAATCACCGTTGCACCTTCAACCTTTCGCGTTTTTCGGGTTCGTTCGGCGAGGGCGCTGCTATGCCTGAGCTCTTCGGCGATGCGGCCGGCGGCTTCGCGCATGCGCGGCGAATAGGTGACATCGTCGTTGCTCTGCAGAAGATCTTCGTAGGCGGCAACGCCGGACATGGCACTGACCGTGAGTGCCAGCTCTCTCGACCCGGGAATTCGGTGCAACCAGCGATCGTTGTCGTCCGCCATTGCGACAAGCCGCGCCAGGCCCGCGGCAACCGCAAGGTCGGGGAAGCGCTGGCCGAGATAGTCGAAGGTCAAACGTGAGGCGGCGTACCGTTCGCTGAGCACGGTTTCGGTCGGGCGCACGCCGATCTCGCCGTTGCGCTGCCGCTCGATGGCGGTGCGATGATGATCGATCCAATAGATCCTCACGCCGCGGTCGAGCAGCGCTTGCAGGTGGCGATCGACTTCCGGCGAGGTCCACGAAATGTCGGTGATCCAGATCTCGTGTTCGTCGTCTGCGGGATCACAGCGCAGGTTCAACAACGTCTCATCGATCGCTTCATTGCTGCTGAAGCGTACGTCAACGGTGGCATCGGTGTGAAAGCGGGTCACGACGACCGCCGCCGTTACACCGTCGAGGCAGTGTGGGCCGTGGCTGACGACGTGGACATGACGGGGGGCGTTCTGTACTGTCACGCGCCGATTATAGATGCACGGCAGGCAAAAGGAGAAACGATGAAGCTGAAAGGGCGAACGGCGTTGGTGACTGGCGCGGGCGCTGGTCTCGGTCGTGAGATTGCTCTCACCTTTGCGCGCGAGGGTGCGAATGTGGCGATCAACGACGTGCGGCGCGAACCCGCGTCAGCGGTCGCCGCCGAGATCGAGGCGCTGGGCGTGAAATCGATGGCCGTGGTTGCTGACGTTTCCGACAGCGTCGATGTGCGGGCGATGTTCGAAGAGGTCGTGGCAGCGTGGGGCACGCTCGACGTCTTGGTGAACAACGCCGGTATCGCCCTGATGAGCGACGCCGTGAAGGCAAACTTCCTGCAAGCTGTCGGCGAGCTCGTCGCGAACGGACGAATGGAAACCTCGGTCGGCGCGGCGCGAATGATGGCCGACTCGCAGTGGCGGCGAACCCTGTCGGTCCATCTCGACGGTACCTTCTACTGCACGCGCGAAGCGTTGAAGGTCATGGAGCCGCGCGGCTCAGGCAAGATCATCAACATGGCATCGATCGCCGGGCTCACCGGCATTCTGGGGGCGCCTGACTACTCGGCCGCCAAGGCAGGGATCATCGGACTTACCAAATCGGTCGCGCGCGAAGCGATTGCACGCGGTGTGTACGTCAACGCCATTGCGCCGGGCTACGTCGATACCGCCTTGCTCGACTTTCTCGAACCGGCGATGAAACAGATGATCATCGCGCAAACGCCGATCGGTCGCCTCGGCACGCCACAGGAAGTCGCCGCCGTAGCGCTCTACCTCGCCAGCGACGACTCGAGCTACACCGTCGGCCAAGTGATCTCGCCGAACGGCGGGTACGTGATGTGACCATCGGGTGTCCGTGGCTTTGCCCACCGATTAGCCTACGGCTCGCCCCAGCCACTGAAGGTGGCAGGCTCAACGAACGAAGCCCGCCTTGCCGGGCCCGGAAACGCAAGCAATAGCCGGCGCAGGCCGGCTTCGTGCGTGGAGCCCCCGACCTCGGTCGGCGGGTCCAGTGGAATTGGGCGGGCAAACCCGACACACGCGGAGAGGGGCCACCGACCCGTCTTTCGAATCCCCCTTCCCGAGTCGGGAAGGGGCCAGGGGTTAGGTTTTGGGTGAAGGCGCGCCTGCGAATCACCCAAAATGAACCGTGGGGGGAATAGACTGAGACACTGCCCAGCGATCGGCGCTGATATCGGTCACTCGCGGTTCTTGTCGCGCACGTGCGCGCCGAGCGCGGCCGCCAGCTCGTCGAGCCGTGCCGGGTCGCCGGGCTGGCGCGCATGCAGCGCCAGGGGCTCGCCGTGGGCACGCGGCATCAGGTGCATGTGGTAGTGAAAGACAGTCTGCCCGGCCGCCGCGCCGTTGAGTTGGAACACCATCAGGCCGTCCGGCTTGACCACCGTTTCGAGAGCGTGCGCGACGCGCTTGGCCGTTGCCGCCACCGCCAGTAGTGCTTCGGTGCTGGCTTCGAAGAGATTGGCGAAGTGGTCCTTGGTGATGACCAGCGTGTGGCCGTCGGTGACCGGGAAGATGTCCATGAAAGCGAGAGTGTGATCGTCTTCGTAGACTTTGTTTGCCGGCGCCTCGCCGCGCACGATCTTGCAGAAGATGCAGTTGTGGCTCATGGACGATCCCTCCCGTTGCGTTGGGCACTCCTATTCCGGGGGGAGGATTGAAGTCCAGCCACAGGTTGCGGCAGATTCGCGGCGTCATGCCAGGGCGTGCTCCAAAGATCTTGGCCACTCGCCAAAAGCGGCCAAGAACTCGAACTCCCATCGGGCACCGACCCGAAGCCGCTGAAATCGCCGCTGCCAAGCTGCTGCTCGAGCCGTGGCAGTGGCTGACCTCGCCACGGTTCTTCGGAGAAGGGCATGTTCCATCCCGCGGCCCGTTTCTCCTCGTCGGCAACCATACGCTGATGGGCGTCCTCGACGTCCCGTTGATGGTGCTCGGTCTGCACGAGCGGCGCGGTGTGCTGGTGCGGTCGCTCGGCGATCATCTGCACTTCAAGGTGCCGTTGTGGCGCGATCTGTTGACGCGCTTCGGCACCGTCGACGGTACACGCGAGAACTGTGAAGCGTTGATGCGTGCCGGCGAACCGATCCTGGTTTTCCCAGGCGGTGGGCGCGAAGTTTTCAAGCACAAGGGCGAACAGTATCATCTGATCTGGAAGAGCCGCATCGGCTTTGCGGCCCTGGCAATCAAACACGGCTATCCGATCGTGCCGTTTGCCGCCGTCGGTGCCGAAGAGTGTTACGACATCCTTGTCGACAGCGACGAGATGCGCCACAGCCCGATCGGTCCACTGCTCGAACGCCTGGTGCCGCGCGCCGACGAGATTCCTCCGCTGGTGCGCGGCATCGGTCCATTGCCACGACCACAGCGTTTCTATTTCTGGTTCGGCGCGCCGATCGGCACGGCGAGGTACGCCGGCGGCCAGGACGATCAGATCGTATGCATGCGTTTGCGGCGGCGCGTACAGAGGGCGATCGAGAAAGGCATCGCCTTTCTACTGAACGAGCGCAAACGCGATCCGCAGAGCAACCTCCCCGCCAGATTGCTGGGACGACTCCGGAGCGAGGGGGGCCGTCCCCAAGCTCGGCCGGTCAAGCGCCAGCGAAGGTCGGTGAAGCCTCCGGGGGTCTGAACCGCAGGCGATCGGTTGCTTGTTGTAACCAGCGCCGGCGCCGTGGTGTACAAGTAGCACCTGTACAACAGGGGCCAACGACTATCCCCCCCCCAATTTGGCAGGTTGACTTCGAACGCGGGAGTCAGCTAAAGGCGCCGCAAAATAGCCGCCGTTCTCTCTCGGAATGTGCGGTGAAAGGGGCAAACACATGTACGGAATGATGACTACGGCGGCAGCACTTTGCCTGGCGCTAGCTCTGCCGGCATGGGCGCAATCCGAGAGCGTAACGAAGAGCGGCGTCTCCGGCGCAACGCCGCCCGGCGGCAGCGGCACGACGACGATCGATTGGACGATCAACTACGGCCTAAGCAGTAGTGGCATTCTGCCAAACATGAGCCTCACCGACACGTGGATGAGCGCTCAGACACTGGTGGCGGCAAGCGTGCAGACGCCAGGTGGCGTCTGGGCATCGACTTCTCCCAATGCCAATGAGATTGACTTCTCGACCGCTTTGGTTGCGGCAAACGCCAAAGGGCGAATCAAAGCGTTTCAGCGCCCTTTGAGCGGCGGGGTTCTTCTGCAAAACACGGGAGATGGTTTCAACCCCGTGCTCACCGACAATGGCAGGGTGATGGGGATAAATCACTATCCGCAGCCGTACATCTGGTGCTACGACTTGAACCTCGGTGCGGCGTGCCCCGGCTACCCGATGCTTTATCCGGCTCCGAACACCGGTTGCGGTACGTACAGCTTGGCGATCGGCAACCGCATGTACGTCAACCTGGACTCGCAAGAGCTCGGGTGTGGCAACCAACCGGGACCGGATAAGATCGTTTGTTGGGATGCTGCGACGGATAGCCCGTGCGGAGAGAGCGGTCCGACAGGCAAGAGCTCTGTGTTGGCCGTTGCCAACGGCAAGTTGTTCACATTGAACGAAAGCGGTGAACTACGCTGCTTCGATCCCGCCAACAACCTCAACGCTTGTGCTGGCTTCGCACCCCGCAATCTCTCCATGCCGGCCCACGGCGGAACATGCGGGCTCAACTGCGCCGATGATCTCTTGACAGTCGGGTCGAAGCTGTACGTTGCCAATTTCGAAAGCAAGCTCACTTGCTTCGATGTCTCAGCAAATACGATCTGCGCCGGTTGGCCGAGTTCGCCAAAGAACACGAAGACGATGGATCCATCGCACGCCGCGCGCAGCAACCTCTTCCCGCGCTTGAGCGCCGGCGGTGCTGTTACAGGCGTTTGCGTTGCGGGTAACCTTACCAGTGCGGCTTGCTACAATTTGGACGGTTCCAACTCAACGGAAGTCCCTCTCGGTGGGGTGCTCTACTCGACCTATCCAGCGCTTACCTGGAACGCCGATGTCGCTGTTGGGAGTCGAGTATTCTTCCCCGATGTCGGTCAAAACATCGGCTGCTTCGATTGGGCCAACCAATTGCCCTGCGGTGCCGACGGCGAATCCTTCACCCATGGCTTCACCTCCAACGCTTACAACGTATATGGCTTGACTACCGACGGCGTCACTATTTTTTCCTACGGTGATGGCGCCACGCTGCAATCATGGAACCCGCTCACGGGCGTAACTCCTTCAGACCGAGCCGCGGCGATTCTGTCGGTCGACATCGACAGCTTCTACTGTGGCACGCCGCCGCTGTCGGTAGCGGCGACTTGGGACAAGGTCGTGCTGAGCGACGTCGATCTCACGCCTGGCGTCGAGTTCACTTCACTGATGGTCAGCCTCACCGACACCAGCAACGGGACCGTCGTCTTCGGACCGGTAGAGGCCATTGGTACCTCCGGCAGCTTCGACATTTCGTCGGTTTCGTCGTCGATCCGTGCACTGCGCCTGGAGGTCGACGAAACGCCGGTCAACACGGTGGCCTGGGATGACAACGTTCCGCCCAAGGCATCGCTGACCTTCACCAACGGGACGCCGGTGCAGTTCTGCTACGAAACACAGGTCTCCTGTTCTGGACCCGCTGCGGATTACGACAACACGATCAGCACCACCCTCGATCCGCATTCGACGACGGCAACGGTGACCGCCTGCGCACCTTCGCCCTATCTCACTGTTTCGAAGAGCCAACCTCTTCCCGTCCTCGTACCCGGGCAGAACTCCACGTACACGATTACCGTAACCAACAATGGCAATCTGGCGGCGACCACCGCGACTGTGAAGGATGTCCTTCAGGTGGGCGTCGATTTGATCAGCGCCGGTGGAATGGGTTGGAGCTGCACACCATCGGCGGCGACGTCGCCGGTCGGCACGGTGACCTGCACCTTCAGCGGCAGCATCCCCGACAGCGGCGGCACCAGCACGATCAACATTACCGTATCGCCGCTGGCGGCATACGGCAGCCAGTTCGTTCCCGACTCGTCGTTCACCAACTTTGTCGCCGTGGATCCCGCCGGTGGGACGAACGTGCCAAACCCGACGAACTGTTCGGCGACGGATGCGCCTCGGGCCGGTTGCGGCGCGCCGGTTACGAGCTCGATTGGCCAAACGCCCTGTTCGTTGCTGGCGAATGGCGCCCTGTGCGACGACGGAATCATTTGCAACGGTACCGATTCGTGCCTGGCCGGAACGTGTAGCGGACACAGCGGTAGCCCGTGCCCGGAAACGCAATGCAACACCTGCCAGGAGAACGCTGATGATGCCCACCGCTGTCTCGATGCAAGCGGGACCATCTGTGATGACGGGACTACCTGCACCGTGAACGACCAATGCGACGGCGCCGGTCAATGTGTCGGGCAGAGCTACACCGCCAACTACACCGTGTTGGCCTCCAATCACGTGGTTCTGGGCCAAGGAACGGTCGCGGCTGCTGCGGACCCGATGACCCCAATCAGTCACGTTTGCGGCTTCGACGTCGACATGAAGCCGTTCAGTCAGATCCAGGGCGACGTGGTTGCCTTGCGGTCGACGCCCGCCAGCGGAACGAAGTTCCCGGCGCTCAACTTCCGAAAAAGCAACACCGTGGTGCAGGACTGCGTCACCGGCGGTGGTTGGGTCAAGCACCCGGAGAATGCAACGGTGAGCGGCGGCATGTGCCGTCGCGACATGGAGACCGAAGTGAGCGAATGTGCCATGGCCGGTTGCTGGGCGACGTTGCAACACACCAATTGGTCTGCCCTATCGGTTACGCCTGGCATGTCCCTGGGCA
Source organism: Deltaproteobacteria bacterium (assembly GCA_016200585.1). Taxonomy (GTDB): domain Bacteria; phylum Desulfobacterota; class Binatia; order HRBIN30; family HRBIN30; genus JACQEN01. The sequence goes on along the minus strand of JACQEN010000196.1, from coordinate 6,204 downwards.
GCATTCGTGTCAGGCGCGGTCAAACTCGCCGCATTCCCGACACCGGAACATTGGGCAACGATCAAATCGTCATCGACACCGACGGCATCCGGCTCGACAACAACGCCCACCTGAAACTCGCGGGCACAACGTCGACTACTCAGGTGATTGTACGCGTCCACGGTTCGTTGAAACTTGGACGTCCGGCGCACGTTGAGTTGGAAGGACTGACCCCGGAGAAGGTGATCTTCGTGGTCGACCAGAACGTTTCCATGCACAGTGAGGACACGGTCGAGGCCAATGTGGCAGCGAGCGGCGATGTGCGGGTTGGCACCGCAAGCACGATTGACGGCTCGTTGATCGCCGGCGGTAAGGTCAAGCTCGGCAACTTCGTCACCGTCAACCGACACCCGTTCGTCGGGTGGTAGGACGTTGGGCTGAGCCTGGTCTTGTGTTTCAGGAGAAGGGGGAGACCGTGAGCAGGAATCTCCGTGCTGTCGCTATCGTCGTTGGCTTGATCGCAGCATCGACCGGCTACGCCTGGGCACAGGCGGACACGACGCCGCCGACGTTGGTGAATTTAAGCTTTTCGTCGGTGACGATTGATACATCCGCCGGAGAAGCGACTGTGAGTATCACCGCGCACATCGTGGATACGCAATCCGGTTTCTCAAGCGGAACGGTCAACTTTTTCCAGCTAGGGTCTGGCCAGGTTCGGGGCGGTTTCTTCGGCCTGGTTTCAGGTACGCCCAGCGACGGAGTCTACACGGGAACCGTGACCTTCCAGCAGTACGCGGCAAACGGAGTATGGGAAGCGCGGCTCGTTCTGTTCGACAACCTGGGGAACGCCCGGAGCTATAGCGAAACAGACCTCGTTTCAGCCGGCTTCCCCTCGGAGATTGACAACGCCGCCGCCGTTGCCGACACGACACCGCCGATGCTGGCAAGTCTCAGTTTTTCGCCGGCGACGATTGATACATCCGCCGGAGAAGCGACTGTGAGCATCACCGCGCACATCGTGGACACGCAATCCGGTTTCTCCAGCGGAACGGTCAACTTTTTCCAGCTAGGGTCTGGCCAGGTTCGGGGCGGTTTCTTCGGCCTGGTCTCAGGGACGCCCAGCGACGGAGTCTACACGGGAACCGTGACCTTCCAGCAGTACGCGGCAAACGGAGTATGGGAAGCGCGGCTCGTTCTGTTCGACAACCTGGGGAACGCCCGGAGCTATAACGAATCAGACCTCGCTTTAGCCGGGTTCCCTTCTCAGATCGACAACACCGTAGGCACTGCCATGACGCCCACCATGACTAGTACGCCCACAACCACATCAACACTTGGCCCGACGCCGACAGCGACTCCTTTCAGCGTTACGGTCTCCGCGGTCTTCTCACCGCAATCCGTCGGCCAGTCCGGAGCTCCCTACCACTTCGACCTTGGCACAACCTTCAGCTCGATCTCGTCGGTGTGCTGGAACGCAACTTTTTCCGGCGACCTCTTGGATTCCAATGAATGCTTCTTGGTGTCTGGCGGCGGCAGCTGTAATCTCGATCCATATCCCTTCAGCCGATCAGAGCAGACAACCTGCGCGTCTTGCCCTGCAGATTCGCGCTGTGAAGGCTTCCTGAGGGGTTGGAATGAAAGCGAAGTGCGTGCCGGCGTGTGGAGCGGCAGCGGCTCACCGAGCTTCTTTCTGACCTCGCTGACGCTGACAGTCGTCGGTGAGCCCGGGGCGCCGGCGGTCTGTGGCAACGGCATCCATGAAACCGGCGAAGAGTGCGATCAGGGTGCGAGCAACGGAACCGCTGGCTCGTGTTGCACCGCTTCGTGTACGGGATTCGACGTGACCTGCTCCGCTCTCGACCAATGCCACGTCGCCGGCACCTGCAATCCCGCCACCGGCATGTGCTCGAATCCGAACGCGCCGATGGGTAGCGCATGCACAGTGGATGCAAACCCGTGCACCACGGACCAATGCGACGGCGCCGGCAACTGCACTTCAAGTAACAACACTCTGGCTTGCGACGACGGCAATCCTTGCACCGTGAATGACGTGTGCAACGGCGGATTCTGTCACGGTACGGGCGGCGACGCCGATGGCGACGGTGTGTGCAACGGCCTCGACAACTGCCCCGCGAAATCAAACGTCACACAAGCCGATGGCGACGGCGATCGAATCGGCGACGCTTGTGACAACTGCCCAAGGGCGTTCAATCCGGATCAACGCAACGCGGACCGCGACTCCAAGGGCGACGTCTGCGATCCGTGCCCGCTCGACTCGAAAGACAAATGCACGCCAACGCAGACGGGTGCTGGCACCATCGGAAGCAGCGGCGGGACGGTAACCACGACAGACGGCAAGGTATCGGTTGCCGTTCCGGCCGGGGCGCTCAGCAGTCCAACGAGTATTGCCATCGCCCGCAGCTCGAGCAGCGAGTTCAACGTCGGCACATCGCGCATCCTCGTCAGCGCCGAGTTGCTGCCGGACGGCCAGACATTCAATCCACCAGCGCTTGCCGGCTTCACCTGGTCGGACGCCGACAGCAATGGCGTCGTCGACGGCACCAGGATCAACGAGGCGAACATCAAGGTCTGGCGTAACGGCGTACTGTGGGCGGGCCCGTGTGGCAGTGCCAGCTATCAAATGCCGGCCTGTATGACCGCTTGCAGCGGGTTGGAATGTTGCTGCGACTTGAACGCCAACAAATGGACGCTGCAGCTCGATCACTTCAGCCAGTACATCGTGGGCGACAGCACGGCGATGCTCATACCAGGTGGTGGCAGCACGGCGACGGACTGCATCGCCGAGTTCGATGTGCTCGACCCGCGAGAGGTTCCGCCTCTGACCAAAGGGTATCCGAACAAGCATCGCACCTGCGTCGATGGCGACCCCACCTGCGACGTCGATGGCCTGGTCAACGACAGCTGTACCTTCAACGTCGGCGTCTGCGTGAATGTCGACGACGGGCGTCTGGTGGACAAATCAGGCAATCAAGCCTGCACGCCAACGGATGTCACGGCCGTAACGATCAAGAGTCCGAATCCGACAAACAGCGATCCGGTTAAAGCCGATGCGGCGACGGCATTGCGAGATGTGTTCGCTGGTCTGGCATCATCCACGATCGCCGGATCGAGCAACAACGTGGTCTCCTTCGCGCCGCCAATCGCTGTCTCCGGTCTGTGCAGCGCACCGACGCACGTGATCATTCCTTTGGGCGGGAAGAAGAACCGCACCGTTAATTTCGCCGTGCAGACGCGTACAACGCCACCAGCTGGAAATACGATGCCATCGCTCGACGCCGATACGATCAAGTTGACCTGCGTGAAACGTTGAGCCGAACCCTTCCTCGAGACAGTTGCGGCAGCTTGCCACTCCGACAACGGACGTCGGCGTCAAGAATGGCGGCGTCCGTTGTCGGATTTGGACGCCGGCCATAACCTTGCCACATTGTGCCGAGACCTGCTGCCGCGGCTGAATGCTTCGATGGCGAGTCAGCGCGTACCGAGGGCGGCGACCGCAGCCACGACTTCCTCCGGACTGGGCCGCAGGCGAAAGCTGGCGGTGAGGTTGCGCCAGCGTACGATGCCGTCGCGGTCGATCACGAAGGTTGCCGGCCGAGCGATTCCACCCTCGCCACCTTCCGGATGGAGAAGATCGTAGGTGCGGATCACGCGGCGGTCGCTGTCGGCGAGGATCGGGAACGAAAGCTTGAGCTCTCGGATGACCAGGGCGTTGCGCTCGACCGGATCGACAACGACGGCGACGACGTCAGTGTCGTGTTGCTTGAGATCAGTTGTCTTCAGCTGCAGACCCTGCAGCTCCGCCAGGCAGTAGGGTCACCAGAAGCCGCGATAGAAGAGCAAGACGACGTTGCGGCCACGCAAGGAGCTCAGCCGAACCAGCTCGCCACGTTCGTTCTGTAGCTCGAAGTCGGGTGCCGCGGTCCCGACAGCCGGGGCGTTGGCTGCCGGGGGCAAGCGATACGACGCAACGAATAGATGCCAGACCAAGAAGCCGCAGAGCGAAAAGTTTAGCAACCCGAGAACTGGCGCGAGCCGCCGTCCGCCGCGTCTTTGCTGATAGGCGTGACGCACACCGAGCGCAGACAAGCCAAGTCCAGCAACCACCATGCAGAGATTCAAGATTGGTTTGTGGATCCACCAGGCGAGCCGCGGGTCGTGCAGGACGACCAGGGTGAAGTAACCGACCACTCCGGCGGCTCCGAGCAGGAAGCCGCCGATCGCAGGCCAATTTCGCTGTGTACTTGAAGCCACGAGCCGGCAGTATCGCGACACCACTCTCCGGTCAACGCACGGTCGCTACAGAATTCACAACGTCTCTCGCCCGATTCGATCACGGCCGCTTGCTGAACGCGCTGATTTCTTCGATAGTCGACTCCTTTCCGATTTCGAGGAGGCGACATGTCCGCCGACGACGGTCTAGCGATTGCCAAGAGTGAGGAGGATCTCGTTCTCCTGCCGCGCATGGCGAATCGCCACGGGTTGATTGCCGGTGCGACGGGAACGGGAAAAACCGTCACATTGCGCGTGATGGCCGAGCGCCTTTCGGCTTTGGGCGTGCCGGTGTTCATGGCCGACGTGAAGGGCGACCTCTCTGGAATCGCCCGGCCGGGCGGGTCGAATTCGAAGATCGACGAACGCATCAAGCAGCTCGCGATCGGCGGCTTCAAGTTCGAAGGTTTCCCGGTAGTGTACTGGGACGTCTTCGGCGAGCTCGGCCATCCGGTGCGGGCCACAGTCTCGGACATGGGGCCGCTGCTGCTGTCGCGCCTGCTCAATCTCAACGACACGCAAGCCGGGGTGCTGACCCTGGTCTTCAAGGTGGCCGACGACAACGGCTTGCTGTTGCTCGATCTCAAAGACCTGCGTGCCATGCTGGAGCACGTCGCCGACAACGCCGCGGCGCTTAAGACGCAATACGGCAATGTCTCCAGCGCCAGCGTCGGCGCGATCCAACGCGGTTTGCTTACCCTCGAGCAACAAGGCGGCGACAAGTTTTTCGGCGAGCCGGCGCTCGACCTCGACGACCTCATGCAGGCCGACGGCGGCCGCGGTGTCGTCAACATCCTGGCGGCCGACAAGCTGATGCAATCGCCGACGCTGTACTCGACGTTCTTGCTGTGGATGCTTTCGGAGCTCTTCGAGCGCTTGCCCGAGGTCGGCGATCCGGACAAACCGAAGCTGGTGTTCTTCTTCGACGAAGCACACCTGCTGTTCAATGATGCGCCGAAAGCGTTGCTCGACAAGATAGAGCAGGTCGTGCGGCTCATCCGTTCCAAAGGCGTTGGTGTGTACTTCGTCAGTCAGAGCCCGCTCGACATGCCCGAGGATGTCCTCGGCCAGCTCGGCAACCGCGCGCAGCATGCACTGCGGGCGTTCACCCCGAAGGATCAAAAAGCGGTGAAAGCGGCGGCCGACACATTCCGCATCAATCCCAAGCTCGATGTCGGCAAAGCCATCACCGAGCTGAGCGTCGGCGAAGCGTTGGTATCGTTCCTCGATGCCAAGGGGACTCCCGGGATCGTCGAGCGTGCCTGGATCTATCCGCCGGCCAGTCGCCTGGAGCCGCTGACCGCTGCCGAGCGCCAGCAGATCGTTCAGAAGTCCGCGCTCTACGGCCACTACGAGAAGGTCATCGATCGCGAGTCGGCTTACGAAAAGCTGAAGGGTGCGGCGCAAGCGGCTACGGCAACGGCGCCGAGCCCTGGTCCCGTCGTTTCAAGCGAGGTCGGTGAAGTCGTCGAGGCTTTTGCCAAGAGTGCGGCAAGAGCGGTAGGCAGCCAGCTGGGGCGCCAGATCATCCGCGGCGTCCTCGGTTCGCTGCTCGGCGGCCGCCGGCGCTAGCTGCACCGGGCCCTCAAAATAAGGAGCTGCGTCCCCATTTCCACCCGGCGCATTTGAGGGCACCGATTGTGCCGTTGGTCCCCGTTCTTGCCCGCTTGGTCTAAAGGTCGAAAAAACGATGGAAATACCTTTGCGTCAGGTGCGCTGAGTGGGTAGTTTAGCCTGACATTGGTCATAATTTCTCAGCACAGCGGGAGTGGTACATGCGAAGTGTGAATAGAGCAGGTCTCTACCTGTTTGCTGTCGCGGTGGCTTGTGCCGTCGCGGTCGGCACAGCCGCGGCCGAAGATTGCAGTGCTGGTAACTTCAACAGCACATTCGACCTGATCCAAAAGGCGGTGTTCGACAACCACGGTTGCAGCA
>JACQEN010000015.1 GCA_016200585.1 Deltaproteobacteria bacterium | reverse complement strand
GAGGTCTACGGCACCAGCGGCGATCGCATCCTGTTGTGGTTCGACCTGCTCAACGGGCCCAACGGGCTGCTGCCGATGGGCTCCGATGCGACGCTCCACGAAGCGCCGCACTTCCGCGCCCGCGCCGTCGGCGCTTTCAAGCAAAAGCCCGGCTGCCCGGAGATCTCAACCAGCTCGCTCAGCCCCGAACGCCTCGAGTACCTGTGCCGCGGCGAGTGTTACAACCCATCCGACGAGCGCAAGAAGATCACCGCCATCGAAGTCGTACGCATCCGCCCACAGCAAACCAAAGGCGAGCCGGTGGGCAAGCTCATCGACGATCCGTGGAAGCACTTCGATTGCCCCGACACCCAAGCCGGTTGCGAGGTCGAGTTCGACGATCCCGACTACGTCGCCGGACAGCGCGAGCTCACCTACTACGTGCGTGCCATCGAGGAACCAAGCCTGGCTGTCAACGCCGGCGGCTTGCGCTGCAAGTACGACGACAAAGGCGAATGCGTCGAAGTACACCCCTGCTACGGCGACTACCGCACGCCATTCAACGACGACTGTTTGGCACCGAACCAAGAACGCGCCTGGTCGAGTCCGATTTTCGTCGCGCCGGGGGCGTGAAGGTCCTGAGGCGTTGAGGACAGGAAGAGTTGGATCACGCTTCACGTTCCACGCTGCGCGTTTCACCTTCCGCGCTCCTCGCCGTCGGGGCTGCCGCCGGCATCTTGCTGGCGGCGGCCGGCATTCTGCGCACCGGCAGCTCGTCCACCGGCGCCCTGCCTGCGGGTGTCATTGCGCAGGTCAACGGTCATGCGATCCGGCTGCAAGACTACGAACGCGCCATCAATGCGCTGGCGCAGGACCGGCGCTCGGGCATCGACGCGACACAACGCAAGCTGGTGGTCGACCGGCTCATCGACGATGAGCTGCTGCTCGAGCGCGCCATGGAGCTGGGGCTGGCGCGTGACGATTTGCGTGTGCGACGAGCTTTGACCGGAGCGGTCATCGAATCGGTCGTCGCCGACCAGGACAGCATCCAACCCAGCGACAGAGAGTTGCGCTCGTTCTACGACAGCGAACGCGATTTCTTCACCAGCCCCGGTCAACTGCGCTTACGACAGATTTGGCTGCGGGCCAGCACACCCGCCGACACAGATGCGGCCCTTGATCGCGCCCGCAAGGCAATCACGCGACTGCGCAGTGGCGACGACTTCAGCAGCGTCAAGCATGACCTCGGCGATCAGGAGATCGCTCCGCTACCCGACGCTCTCGTCCCAGTGACCAAGCTCGGCGACTACCTGGGCCCCACCGCCATGCGCACCGCACTAGGCATGAAGACCGGGGAAATCAGCGACCCGGTGCGTTCCAATACCGGCTATCACGTCTTGCAATTGGTCGAGCGCCGCTCTGCCGAGCCGCCGCCCTTCGAGGACATCAAACCCCAAGTTGCCGCTGAATTCCGCCGCCGCGCCTCGGAGCAGGCGTTGCGAACCTATCTCGATGACCTGCGTAGCCGCGCCGACGTGACGGTTGCGGCGGAGTTGCCGTGATCGGCGATGCACAGAGCGCGTCGGGCATCGGGCGTCGGGCGTCGGGTGTCGCCCTCCTGCTAACAGTGCTCGCGGCCGCCCCCGCACAGGCCCACGACCGCACCAACTCCTATTCCAGCTGGGACATCCACGGCCGCTCCGCACACGTCGTGGCGCGCATGTGGGAGCTCGATGTCACGCACTTCGAATGGGGCCTGGTGCCCGGCCCGGAACGCGACCGGCGCTTGGGCGAGCAGCTGACGCAGCAATTACAGTTGCTCGCCGGCGGCCAGCCATGCTCGATCAACACGCCGCCGCGATCGCTCAATCCAGGACCGGGACGGATGGCATTCGAATGGGACGTCACCTGCCCCGCCGACGGTGCTCTGGCTCTGCGCACCGGCTTGCTTCTCGATGTCGCGCCGTCGCATCTGCACTTCGCGCGCCTGCGGCGCGACGGCCAGCCGGAACGCGAACGCGTCTTGTCGGAAAGCGAGCGCATCTGGGAGCTGTCCGACGGTGCCGGCGCTCCGGGAAAGGGCAATGCACCGCAGGGGACGTCACTCGTCGGCTACATTCGGCTCGGCATCGAGCATATTCTCAGCGGCTACGATCACCTGGCTTTCGTGCTGGCGCTGTTGCTCATCGGCGGCTCGGTCGCCGAGGTCGCGCAGGTCGTCACCGGCTTCACCGTCGCCCACAGCATCACACTCGGCCTGACCGTGCTCGGCTACGTTCGGCCCGACCGTGCACCGATCGAGGCTTTGATTGGCCTGTCGATCGCCGTCGTTGCCGCCGAGAATCTCTGGCTACGCGGCCCGCGACGTCGCGGCATCCCAATCATCGTCGCGCTTAGCTTGGCCGGACTTGCGATCGCCGCCGCACTGGGCAGAGGCAAGGTCCCGTCGCTCACACTCGCCGGTCTCGCCTTGTTCACCCTCTGCTATTTCGAGCTGCTGCGCCGCACGGCTCGGCGCCATTCGCTACGCTGGAGCGTGGCCTTTCTGTTCGGCCTCGTCCACGGGTTTGGATTTGCGTCCGTACTCGTCGAAGCGGGGCTGGCAAGCGATCGAATCGTCCCGGCACTCTTCGGCTTCAATGCTGGAGTCGAGATCGGACAGCTGGCGGTGGTGAGTTTCATCTGGCCGGCACTACGCGTTGTGACACGCGGCCGCGAACGGGCGTACCACATGGTCGTCGATTTCGGTTCGGCAATTATCGCCGGGCTCGGAGTATTCTGGTTCGTGGCACGGACGTTCGGGTAAGAATTCACCAAACACCCGGCACCAGTCGCCAGCGCACTTTCTGACAATAATCGCGATAGCCATCGAGCTCAGCCTGCAGGGTCGAGTCCTCCAGATACGTGCGCACAGCGAGCAGAAGCGCCCCGACGGCAAAAGGTAACAGCGCCCAACGCGAGGCGAGGATCAGTGGAATACCGGCATAGCCGACGATGCCGCCCGCGTAGGCCGGGTGGCGAACATACGCATACGGTCCATCGCTGACCACGTGATGCCCGCGTTCGCGTTGAATGCGCACGAATTTCACCAGGAAGCGATTGACGCGCGCCGCCCAGAGTCCAAAAGCATTTCCCGCCATAAACAACGTGGCCCCGAGAACTTGCAGCACCGCGGGCAGCGGCTCCGACCAATGCCAGCGCATGCAATCGAGACCAGCAATGACAAGCGGCACCAGCATCAGGAAGACGAACATCGCCGAGGACAGTGGCGCGTCCCATGCTTTGAAGTCGTGCTCGGCACCGGCCCGCTGCCGTATCAACTCGGGATCGAGGATCAGAAAACCGGCTACGATTACCGTGGCGTTAAGACAAAGGACAAACCACGCTGCTTGCCAGTGCAGCGTTCCTGCAGAGGCAAACAGACAGGCTGCAGTGATACCCAACAGTAGTATGCTCTCGAGAGCTGCTAGCAACACGCCTCGCAGTCATAGGACAGATGCCGGGAGAAATGCCAGCAGTCGCCGCTGTCGTTTCTGGCCTTTGCTTTCCCGTCCTGACATAGGTACGAGCCATGCTATCTGCCGTTTGCACTGCACCTCGTACGATCGACCTGCGCGACGTTCCTCGACCCCAACCCGGCGCCGGTGAAACCATCATCAAGGTCGCCAGCTGCGGCATCTGCGGCAGCGACCTGCATTTCTACTCCGGGCACTTTCCCGCACCACCGGTGTGCCCCGGTCACGAGATCAGCGGCGAAGTGGCAGACGTCGGCGCCGGGGTGACAGCCGTAAAGCCCGGCGACCGTGTCGCCATCGAACCGCTGGTGGTGTGCCGCGAGTGTCGCTTCTGTCGTACCGGAAACTATCAACTGTGCCCGCAGATGCGCATCCTCGGAAACATGTGCGACGGCGGCTTTGCCGAGTACGTACTGGCTCCCGACTACGCGTTGTTTCCCCTGCCCAAGGGAGTCGACCTCGAAGTCGCTGCGTTGACCGAGCCTTTGGCTGTCGGTGTCCACGGTGTGCGACTCGGCTCGGTAGGCATGGGCGATCGTGTGCTGGTGCAAGGCGCCGGAACGATTGGTCTGCTGACCGCCGCCGCGGCACACGCTGCCGGAGCCGCCGAAGTCTGGATCACGGCGCGTCATCCGCATCAAGCCGCGGCAGCACGGGCTGTGGGCGCCACACGTGTCTTTACCGGCCCCGACATGAACAACGCCCTTGCGAGTGCAGCCGACGTCGCCGCGCCCGACGTCGTCATCGAAACCGTTGGGGGAACGGCGGATACGATCAACGAAGCGCTACAAATCGTGCGCCGCGGCGGCAACATCGTCGTCCTCGGGATCTTCACCAGCTTCCCGCAGATCAATCCGATTGCTCTGGTTCTCAAAGAAGCCCGCATCATCGGGTCGATCGTCTACGGCCGTACGCCGGCCAACGCCGACTTCGACATCGCGCTGCAGACCATCGCCGCCGATCCCGAGCGTTTCCGCAAGCTGATCACCCACCGGGTCAAGCTGAGCGAGATCGGCCACGGCTTTGAAACCGCAGCGGACAAGACGTCGGGGGCAATCAAGGTGGCCGTGAGGGCTTAGCGACTACGCCGCGTCGCTCGTCGACCCGCCGGGATTCTTCCTCGCCACTACCAACATCTGTTTTCCGAGCAGCCACTGCGCTGGACGGAAAGCGAGGTAGAGATGCACCAGCCAGGCGGCTTGCGGTAGGTGGCTCTTCGTCGTGTACGGCAGAAAGCGCGGTTTGAGCAACTCAACTTCCAGACCTGCGAGCTCGACCGCTTCGCGGAAGCTGTGGTGGCTGAGCGGCACGTGGTGATCGAAGAAGTCCCAGTACTCCTTGTAGGCGTAGCGGATGTTCGGCTGGATCACGAGCAAGCGTCCGCCTGCCACCAGGATGCGATTGATCTCGCGCAGCACCGACAGCACCGCATCCTTGTTGGGCAGGTGTTCGAAGAAGTTGCTGCAGAAGACGACGTTCACCGTATCGTCGTTGACACGCGCCAGGATCTTCTGAACGTCGCCGACGACGACATTGACTTCGGAACCGGCATGCTCGCGCACCGCCGGATTGGCGTCGATCGCCACCTTGTGCTCGCAGACGATGTGGTTGATGAACTCGCAAAAACCGGCACCGAGATCGATGACCGTGTCCGTCGCCTTGACGTGAGGCTGCAACACCTTGCGGCAGAGGACGTCCCACATGGCAGCGCGCTTGTGCTGGCTGATGCCGGCAAAACGGTTTTCATAGAGGGCGTTGGGTTGGACACTGGCCATGCCGGATGCATGAAACCACAGTTCGCGGTCGATGGACAATGCGGCGCAAGGAAAAGGAAGCGCGTTCGCCGTCGCTTCAGCCGGCGGAAATCATCCCTGCCACCTTCTTGGCCTGACCGAACATGCCGCTGATGGTCCGGTCCGACGGGTAGAGCTGAGTCGAGTCGGTGACGAACAGCCCGGTGATGGGAGAACGTATCGGTGGAATGCGTTGCGCGAAGTTGGTGGTGCAGATGGCTTGCGCGTAGCGATCGCGGAAGACGCGATAGCCGATGACGTTGTCGGCGAGCATTCCCGGCTGCACAACTTGCAGGCCGGCAAAGCAGTCGGCGAACAGCTCCGCATCCGGCTGCGCGAAGCGCGGGTCACCCGGCGGCAGGTAGAACGGCACGTAGAGCAGGTGCGGCTGCGCAGCGTCGGTGCGCGGGTTGAGATTGGTGTATTCGATGAACCCGTTGAACGGAATACGACGGTCGTGAACGTTGACCCAAAAGCCGTCGGTCACCGGTTGGCG
>JACQEN010000210.1 GCA_016200585.1 Deltaproteobacteria bacterium | reverse complement strand
GATGTGATCGACAAGCACGACGTGCCGTAGTGCCCAAACCCCGTCGCAGATGGCAATCATGGTTGGATCGCCTCAAGCGCGGCGCTGCGACGGCCAAGAACCGCGAGGACTTCCTCTTACCGTTACCGGCGACAAACTCGCTTTTCGAGCCGGTTGACCTGAACGGCGTGCCCGTGCCATCTCCTGGCGATGGCCGACTCCATCGTTGACGCCATTCGGCGCGGTGCCGCTGAGCTGTGCGACTTCGTCGTCGACACGCGGCGCGACATTCACGCCCACCCCGAGCTCGGCAATCAGGAAACCCGCACGCCGCGCTTGATCGTCGATGCTTTGTCGGGACTCGACCTGGAAATTCGCCAAGGCGTCGGCGGGACGGGTGTGATGGCTACGTTGCGCGGTACGCGATCGGGACCGACGCTGGCCTTGCGCGCCGATATGGACGCCTTGCCTCTGCAGGAAGATGATCCACGCCCGTACCGTTCGTGCGTTCCCGGGGTGATGCATGCCTGTGGCCACGACGGCCACGTCGCCATGCTCCTGGGCGCGGCGCACCTACTGCATCGCCTGCGCGAACAAGTGAACGGCAACATCAAGTTTCTGTTCCAACCGGCGGAGGAGACCTACGGCGGCGCGAGCGAGATGATCGCCGACGGTTGCCTCAGCAACGAACCGAAGGTCGATGCCGTGTTCGGGTTGCATCTGGAACCCGACGGTGACGTCGGCGAATTGCGCTTGCGGTCCGGGCCGACGATGGCCAGCTCCGATGTCGTGCGCATCGCGGTACAGGGCGTCGGCGGCCACGCCAGCGAACCGCATGCGTGCGTCGATCCGGTTCCGATAGCGGCGCAGATCATCACCAACCTGCAGACCATGGTGACGCGCCGTTTCGACGCCCGCAGCCCGGTCGTTGTGACCATCACGTATCTCCAGGCCGGCAGTGCCTTCAACGTGATTCCACCGGAAGTCATTCTCGCCGGTACCGTACGTACCGTCGATCCCAAGGTTCGGGCGCATGTACCGCAGTGCATCACCGACGTCGCCGAGCACACCGCCGGCGCATTCGGAGCAAAGGCCGAGGTCGTCTATCTGCACGGCTCCGGAGTCGTGGTGAACGATTCCGCCTTCACACAGTTCGTCACGGATACGATCACCCGTCACCGCGGGTCCGCGGCCGTGCGGCAAATCGCGGCACCCATCATGGGTGCCGAGGACTTCGGGCTCTACCTCGAGCAGGTCCCCGGCACGTTCGCCTTTCTCGGTGCACGCCCTTCGCACCAGAAGGCCTATCCCTGCCACCATCCCCGCTTCGACATCGACGAGACGGCACTGCCGGTCGGCGTCGAGATCCTGACCACGGTTGCACTGGAATACCTGCGGGACGGCAATCGGCAGGGCTAACGCCCCACAGTCCCTTCTCGACGTGGGAAGGGGGGAGGCTTTGCCTCACATAGAAAGGATTCATTTTGAACATCTCTGCGGCTCATTCGAAATCGCTCGGTCTGTGTCTTGGCTTGCTTGGTGCCGTCGCACCGTTGTGGCTCACCGGCTGTGGGGACGGCAATGATTCAACTCCGGCTCGGACGGCGACGGCCACGGCGTCCCCCACGTTGACTGCAACCCCTGCCGCGACGGCAACTCCGATCGTCACGGCACCGGCAGAGTGCGAGATGCTGAACGCCGCCGAATGTTTGCTGCCGTATCCGTCGAGCCACTTCCTGGCCCCGGCCACCACCGCGACCGGCTATGCCGTGAGGATTCCGCAAGTCGCCGTCGCCCACGTCAACGGCCCGACGCAGGTGCCGGCATCGATGTTCGACGGCCTCGACGGTTTCAGCCCCGGCAGCCAGATCATGATGCACTTTCCGCAGGGCGTCGACCTCGCGGCTTCCAATGCATCGCGGCTGCTCGAGCCGCAATGCTGCGGGCAACCTGCCGGACCACCGTGGATTGACACGCGCACTGAATCCGGTCGCTCGCTGGAGGCCGACAGCCCGACCGTGTTGCTCGATGCCGATACGGGTGAACGAGTTCTCCACTTTGCCGAGAACGATGCGCGTGCCACCGACCAGGCACGGCGGCTCTTCTTCCTACGTCCGTCGCGCATCCTGACGCCGGGACACCGTTACGTCGTGGCGGTGCGTAACCTGATCGCCCTCGACGGTTCGCCGGTGGTGCCGGAGCTGCCGTTCCGGTTGCTACGCGATCACGTCGTGACGCAGGATCCGATCGTCGAAGCACGCCGTCCGCATTTTGAAAGCGACATCTTTCCGGCGCTGGCGCGCGCCGGTGTCTCCCGTGAAAACTTGGTGATCGCCTTCGACTTCGTCGTCGGCAGCGATGCCAGCCTGCATCGTGTGATGCTGGCGATGCGCGATCAGGCGTACGCCTGGCTCGACACCATCGAAGCGGATCCCGAACAGCAACCGTTTACGGCAACCGTGACCTCCGAGGGCGATTGCAGCAAGCCCGAAACCGTCATCTGGCGCACGGTGACCGGGCGCTTCAACGTTCCGTTGTTTCTCACCGGCGACCTGAGCAACACGACCACGCCGGTGGTGAACACCGACGCCGACGGCAACGTCGCGCAGAACGGCTTCCACAAGGCGCCGTACACGGTCACCGTTCCGTGCAGCGTCCTCCATCCGATTGCCGGTTCGCCGACGCGCCCTGTGCTCATGGGACACGGACTTTTTCAAAACGGTCAACTGTTCGCCACCACCATACCGTTGGTCGTCGCCAAAGCGGCCCCGTGGACGGGTATTGCCGTCGCCACGGATTGGCGTGGCCTTTCCTCCTCCGACCTCACTTGGGTGGCGGCAAAGATCATCGGCATCGGCGATAGTCAGCTGCACAACTTCCCCGCCTTCACCGCCCGTCTGCAACAAGGGATGCTCAATACTCTGGTGCTGACGCGTCTGGCCAAGCGCGGAATCTTGAACCGTGCAGCGGCATTCCAGCGCGACGACGGTAGCGGCGTGTTCCCCGGCCCGAGCGAAGACATGTACTACTTCGGCATCAGCCTCGGCGGCAGTCAGGGGAACTATCTCGCCGGGCTGACTCCCGACATCGATCGTTTCGTCCTCGACGTGCCGAGCGTGAACTACGCCTGCGAGTTGCAACGAGCCGACCCGTTCGTGTCGTTTTACGGCGCGATCAACGGTATCGGGTTGACCGATCCGATGCAGATCACCCTCGGGCTGGCACTGTTCAACGAGCTGTGGGCATCCGCCGAGCCTGTGAGCGTCGTGCACCACGTTACCAGCGATCCACTTCCCGGTTCGGGCGCTGCCAAACAGATTCTCTATTCGGCCGCCTGGCTCGACAAGCAGGTGTCGAACATCTGTACCGAGATCTCCGCGCGCACGATGAACCTGCCGGTGCTCGCGGGCTCGATCCAGCAGTCGCTGCAGGGCATGCCGAATGTGGCAGGGCCGGTGCCCAGCGCCTTGATCTTCTACGATCTCGGCGAGCTCAACATCCTCGATCCGGCGCAACAAAAGTTTATCCCGCCGCTGGCCAACCTTTTCCCGAGTGACGTTTGCGACCCGCACCCGCGCCAGGCGAGCACACCCGCCGGGATCCACCAGGTCCTGCACTTCCTGTCCACCGGGGAGATCGTTAACACCTGCAGCGGCCTATGCGACGGCGACGTGGCGGACGAGCAACCTCTCCTCGGGCGCTGCACGCCGCCGGCTTCGTGACGGCGGTGTGCAGCGCAACTCAGAGGCGCTTGTGAGATGGTTCTTACCAACATGTTGGGAGTTGGGTTTGGGAAGGCAGCCCGAGAACGAGCCAACAGGTCTGCCGGAGGACTCCAAAGTGCGGGCGGCGAGCGCCCTCTAGTGCTCCGGCGGGGCGCCCTGCGCCTCTACTTGGTCTCGCGTAACCGGGTAACGAATCCACGGCCTGCCCACCCGGGCATGAATGCCCCGGCTGAAATTGGGCGCCCGCTGAACCGGGCGTGCCGAATCGGTGGCGTCCCGTTTACGGGGCGCCTGTTTTCAGCGGGACGATTCATCGTCCCGGGGCCAGCGGTCCGCCACTGTATTTTGCACCAATCAAAAGGTCGCCCACAATGACCAATGCGACCATGAGCCCGGCAGCCGACAGCGTCGGCGCAGCACAGCAACCGGCGTTCTCTGTCCTGCAGCTGGTGCAACGTCTGCTCGACCAGAGCTGGTTCGTGCACCTGCTGAACCCGTTGATGGGCCCCTTCAATCCGTTTCTGCGCGCGTACCGCGCCGATCCGTATCCGTTCCTGCGCGAGCTACGCCAGCGCCGGCCGGTTTACTTCAGCCCGGTGCTGCGCGAATGGTTCTTGAGTCGCCATCAAGACATCGCCTCTGTCCTGCGCGATTCGCGTTTCTCGGTCGAGCGCGGTCGGTCGAACCTCTTCAAGCGCCTGCAGCCGTTTCGCGGCCTGCGACCGGATTTCACCGAAGCCATCATGCGCAACCTGCTGATGCTCGATCCGCCCGATCACACCCGCCTGCGGCGTCTGGTGGTCAAAGCCTTCACCCCGCGTCTGGTGGAGGGCCTGCGCCCGCGCATTCAAGCCATCGTCGATGAGCTGTTGCAGGAGATGGAGGGGCAGGGCGAGGTCGATCTCGTGCAAGCTCTGGCCTATCCGCTGCCGGTGATTGTCATCTGCGAGATGCTTGGCGTGCCGTCCGAGGATCGTGCCCAGCTCAAGAAATGGTCCGACGACATGGCCGCGTTGCTCGATCCACTACAGGCCAGCGGTGGAATGGAATACCTGGAGCGCGTGTACGTCGATCTTGCCGCGTACTTTCGCAACATCTTCACACAGCGGCGCGCGCAGCCGCGCGACGATCTCATCAGCTCTCTGGTAGCGGTCGAAGATCAAGGCGAGCACCTCAGCGAAGCGGAGCTGCTGTCGCTCTGCGCGGTGATTCTCGGTGCCGGTCACGAGACCACCACCAACCTCATCGGCAACGCCGTCGTTGCCTTGCTGCGTCATCCGGCGGAACGCCGGCGTCTGCAAGACAATCCGGATTGCATCGGCAGCGCCGTCGAGGAGTTCCTGCGCTACGACAGCCCGGTGCAACTTACCGATCGCGTGGCGCTCGAAGACTGCGAAATCGGCGGCCAGCGCATCCGCAAAGGTGTGATGGTCGGCATGCTCCTCGGTGCCGCCAACCGCGATCCCGAGCGCTTCGCGGATCCCGATCGCCTTGATCTTACGCGTCAAGACAACGACCATCTCGCCTTCGGGCACGGCGTTCATTTCTGTCTCGGCGCTTCGTTGGCGCGGATCGAAACGCAAGTGGCGATCGCATCCCTGTTACGGCGCTTCCCCGAGCTCTCCGCGGATCCAACCGCGTTGACCTACCGGCGTTCGATGGTCTTGCGCGGGGTCGTTTCGCTACCGGTCAAATTGCAGCGCTGACCTTACCGGTCGGCGTTGTTCGGTCGGGTTCGTTGCTTCACGAAGTGCACCGCCGCGCATCGATCAGCTTTGTTTCTGACATCTGTCGCTTCGTCTGCAAGCATTCGGGCTAGACTCACGCAATGAAGATCAAGGACGGGATGAGATGACGCTTGCGGATCACAGCGACAAATCGTTTTGGCTCGCGACCTACGGCCCGTACACGCCCAACCCAGCGGTGACGGGCGATCTTGCGGTGGATGTCGCCATCGTCGGCGGCGGTTTCACCGGGCTGTCGACGGCGTACCATCTGCGCCGTGACAACCCCGGCATGACCGTTGCCATCCTGGAATCTGAGGTCATCGGTTTCGGCGCCAGCGGCCGCAACGGCGGCTTTTCGATGACCCTGTTCGGCTTGGAGCCGAGCATCACGAAGTTGATCTACGGCCAGCAGCGGACCGTCGAAGCGCAGCGCTACATGGAACGCGCTGTCGACTACGTCGACGCCTTGGTGAAGCAGCACAACATCCAATCCGACTACTGGTTTCCCGGCTTCCTGCGCGTGGCGACGACGCCGCGCTACGTCGAGCGCATCCAGCACGACCTCAAGATCCTCAGCGACATGGGCATTACCGGCATCGAATGGATCGACGCTGCCAAGCTGCGTAGCGAAGTCGACTCGCCGCTGTTCCTCGGTGCCTGGTGGGAACCGCGCTGCGGCCTGCTCAATCCGGCCAAGCAGGTGCGCGAGCTCAAACGCATTGCCCAGGAAGCCGGGGCGCAGATCTACGAAGGTACGCCGGTTGAACGAATCGAGCGCGGCGCGAAATTGAAGTTGCATACGCCGAGTGGCAGTGTGACGGCCGGGAGATTGGTGCTGGCCACCAACGCCTACTCGCACCTGGTTCCGGAAATCGCCTCCAAGCAAGTGCCGGTGTTCACGCACATGGTGGTCAGCGAACCGTTGACGGCGCAGCGACTCTCCGCGATCGGCTGGCGCAATCGCCAGGGTATCGAAGACGCGCGCAACCTCGTGCACTACTTTCGCCTCACCGTCGACAACCGTCTCGCCATGGGTGGCAGCGACGTGAGCCTGGCGTACGGCCGCGACATGGGGCACGACGTCAACTACCGCATCTTCACCGATCTCGAACGCGACGTGGCGCGTCTCTTTCCCAGCCTGCGCGGCGTGAATTTCACGCACCGCTGGGGTGGCCCGGTATCGGTGCCGACGCAAATGGTCCCGGCCATCGGCTGCGTCGGCGATCGGCGCGTGGTCTACAGCCTTGGCTGCATGGGACACGGTGTGTCGCTGACGCACCTCAACGGCCGCACGATCGCCGACCTCTTGTGTGAACGCAAGACCGACCTGACCGACGTTTGGTTCGTCAATCGCAAGGTCATGCCGTGGCCGCCCGAACCGCTGCGCACGGCGATCGGGCAAGCCGTGCGCGGTTACATGCGCGTCGAGGACCGTGTCTTCGAGCGCCACCTGCCGGCGTAGATAGGTGGTGCGCCGTCGGAGACGGGAGACGGGAACAACGGGTCAACAGTGCCGTTCTCTCAGCTTCGATTACGCTGTGGATGCAATCCGTTCTTCGCCGGAGTATCGTGGTCGCGAAGGAGAACGAGGATGCTCGACCATCTCGGCCTGCAGGTATCGGACTACGACAAGAGCAAGCGCTTCTACGCCACAGCGCTTGCGCCGCTCGGCTACACCGTGATCATGGAGTTCGGCGGCAACGCGGCTGGGCTGGGGGCTGACGGCAGGCCCGATTTCTGGATCGCACCGGGAAAACCGGCGGTGCCGATTCACATCGCGTTTGCCAGCCCGGACCGGGCGACGGTCGAGGCCTTTTACAAGGCGGCGCTGGCTGCTGGCGGGCGCGACAATGGCGGCCCAGGCCTCAGACCCCAGTACCACGCGAACTACTACGGCGCCTTCGTCTTCGACCCCGACGGCAATAACGTCGAAGCCGTCTGCCATCGCGCCGAATAGGCGAGGCTGCGTCGATCAGCCGACGCGCCGCTTCTTCATCTCCGTCGCAACGGTGCCGCCGCGGTGCATGCGGCGAGCCGTTGCGCTGCGTGAGCGTGCCGGGCGCTCTTTCGGACAGGCACGTCCGACCTGGCGCATGATGTCGTAGAGGAAGTAAAGCTCGGGCAGGAAGAACGGCTTGCCGCTGTTGGTCAGTGCCACGGTGATCTGCCGCTCCGGGTCGGCCCAGGCGATGATGTTGATGAAGCCGAGATGTCCGTAGGCGTGTGTCGTGTCGGGGCCGTAGAATCCGAAGCCGCCGAGCATGAAGCCCATCGAGTAACGCGTCGGCACACCCAGGGTGAAGTCGAACTCGAGATACGACTGCTCCGAGGTGGCGCGATGAATGGTGCGCGGCTCGAAGATGCGGATGCCGTCGAGCTCGCCTTCGTTGAGCAGCAATTGGTAGAAGCGGCTGAGCTCGTTAGCGTTCGAAACGGCATTCCCCGCCGGCACGATGGCACGCAGATAACGTGGGTCATTGGCGAGATCGGCGACTGCGGCGAAATCGACGCCCAGAGCGCGCCGCGACAGGGCGGCGATCGGCGGCAGCAAGCGTGGCCCGGTGAAGTAGTTGCGCGCGACCTTCGATATGTCTCGCGCCGGCACGCCGTAGTTCATCCAGCGGAAGCCCAACGGCTTGAGAATTTCGGCGTCGAGGACCGTACGGATGTCCTTGCCGGTGACCCGTTTGACGACCTCACCCAAAATGAAACCGCCGGTGATGGCGTGGTACGCCAGTCGTCGCCCGGGCGTCCATGTTGGTTCGGAATCGCATAGAATCTGCACGATGCGCTCGGGCTTCAACAGGTTGTCGAGACGCATCTCCTCCGCCGGCATGTTAGGGATGCCGGCGCGGTGGGTAAGGACATGTTCGATCGTGACTCGATCTTTGCCGTGTTTGCCGAACTCCGGGATGTACTCGCTCACCGGATCGTCGACGTGCAGCAGATGCTTCTGGTCGAGCAGGTGCACGACCATGGCGGTCACTGCCTTGGAAGCGGAGAACAGACAGAAGGGCGTGTCCGTCGTGAGCAATTGCTTGGGCGCTTCCGGCGGGTCTGCCGGACCGTTGCCGGAGGCGTGTCCGATGGCGCGGTCGATCAACACTTCACCACGGCGCCGCACGCAAAGCTGCAAAGCCGGGTGCAACCCGGTCGCGTAGAAACGCTCCACCGCTTGCCAAATCG
>JACQEN010000209.1 GCA_016200585.1 Deltaproteobacteria bacterium | reverse complement strand
CTCGGCGCGCGTGTCGAAGACGAAGGCGATGCCGTCGTCGTGCAGGCGGAGCGCTTGGTTCGTCTCGAAGCGCAGTACGAGCTGGTGAAGACGATGCGCGCCTCCTTTTTGGCACTGGGCCCATTGCTGGCGCGCTACGGCCGCGCCAAGGTGTCGACCCCGGGCGGTTGTGCCATCGGCACGCGCCCCGTCGACCTGCACATCGAAGGGCTGCAGAAGCTCGGTGCCCGCGTGCGTGTCGTGCACGGCTATGCGGAAGCGGAAGCCGACGGCTTGCGCGGCGCCCACATCTATCTCGACTTCCCGTCCGTCGGGGCCACCGAGCACCTGATGATGGTGGCAGCTTTGGCGCAAGGTACGACGACCATCGAGCAGGCCGCGCGCGAGCCTGAAGTGGTGGACCTCGCCAACGCCCTTGTCGCCATGGGAGCGAAAATCAGCGGTGCCGGTGAAAACGTCATCACCATCGAGGGAGTTCCGCAACTCCACGGCGTCGACTTCACCGTCGTGCCCGATCGCATCGAAGCCGGGACCTACATGATGGCTGCGGCCATCACCGGGGGCGACATCTTCGTGCGCGGCGCCCGCGTCGATCATCTGAATGCCGTGGTTCTCAAGCTGCGCGAAGCCGGTATCGAAGTGCAGGAAGATGCCGCCGGCATCCGCGTCGTTGGCGAAGGCCGAGCCCGCAGCGTTGACGTCAAGACCATGCCGTATCCGGGCTTTCCGACCGACCTGCAGGCGCAGATGATGGCGTTGCTGTCGCTTGCCGACGGCCGCGGCATCCTGGCAGAGACGATTTTCGAGAACCGCTTCATGCACGCCCTCGAGCTCAATCGAATGGGGGCCGACATCAAGGTCGAGGGCAATACGGCCATCGTCCGCGGCGTACCGATGCTTAGCGGCGCACCGGTCATGGCCACCGATCTGCGCGCCAGCGTTTCACTGGTTCTCGCCGGCTTGGCCGCCGAGGGGACAACCGAGGTGCGGCGCGTTTATCATCTCGATCGTGGCTACGTGGGCATCGAAGAAAAGCTGTCGGCCTTGGGGGCCGATATTCGCCGTGTGACCGGACGGAAGGGGTAGGGTGATGCTGATTCGAATCCTGTCGACGTCCGATCGCGAGTTCCCGCGCCAGTTCGCGGCGATTCGCGAGCGCGGTGCAGCCACCAACGCCGCCGTCGACGACCAGGCACGCAAGATCGTCGACGCCGTGCGGCGGCGCGGCGACCGCGCGGTGATCGAGATGACCCAGCGCTACGATGGCGTGAAGCTGACGCCGTCGACATTGCGCGTCAGCGACAGAGAGATCGCGGCGGCTCTGGCCGCCGTGCCGCCGGCGGCGCTGCGTGCCCTGCGCCTGGCCGCGCGCCGCATCGCCGCCTTTCACAAACGGCAGGTGCAACGGTCGTGGAGCTACCGCGATGCGCTCGGGCTCAAGCTCGGCCAGCAGATTACACCGTTGCGGCGTGTCGGGGTGTACGTTCCGGGCGGCCATGCGGCCTACCCGTCGTCGGTGTTGATGAATGCCGTACCGGCGCGGGTTGCCGGCGTCGGCGAGGTCATCATGGTGTCGCCGCGCGGACGCGATGGTTTCAATCCAGCCGTGCTTGCGGCGGCTGCCATCGCCGGCGTCGATGCCGTCTATCAGATCGGCGGCGCGCAGGCGGTTGCGGCGTTGGCATTCGGCACGCAAACCATCGCGGCGGTCGACAAGATTGTCGGACAGGGCAACGCTTGGGTGCAAGCGGCAAAAAAGCAGGTCTATGGAACCGTCGACATCGACGGCATCGCCGGACCAAGCGAAGTTCTCGTGATCGCCGATCGCAGCGCCGATCCGGCGTACGTTGCCGCCGATCTCTTGGCCCAGGCCGAGCACGGCAGCGGCGACGAGTGTGCCGTTCTGCTGACGACGTCGCGGCCGCTCGTCCTTGCAGTACAAGCCGAGCTCGCTTGTCAGCTGGCGGCGCTGCCGCGGCGAGCCGACATTGCGCGTGTGCTGAAACGCCGTGGCGCGTTGGTGGTGGTGCGCGATTTTGATGAAGCGGTCCAGGTTGCCGACGAGGTCGCGCCGGAACACCTGGAGCTCATCGTCGCCAACCCGCAACGCTGGGCTCCGCGTATTCGCAATGCCGGAGCGATCTTCCTGGGGCCCTACGCTCCGGCGCCGCTCGGCGACTACGTGGCGGGGCCGAATCACGTCCTGCCGACCGGCGGTACGGCACGCTTCTTCTCGCCGCTTGGCGTCTATCATTTCGTCAAGCGCACCAGTGTGGTGTCGGCAACGCGGCAGGGACTGCAACGTCTGGCACCGGCGGTCGAGAGCTTGGCGAAGATGGAAGGCTACCAGGCGCATGCCGCTGCCGTTCGGATTCGCTTTGGGCGCAGTGTAGCGAAAGGGAAACGCCAAGGAGGCAGCAATGGCGAAGGCTAAGACGGCGGTGAAGGTGGCGCGCGGCGCGGCGGTGATTCGGCCGCGATCGGGACGCCGTGTTGCGTCGGTAACCCGCGCGACCAAGGAGACCGAAATTCGCGTCGAGCTCAATGTCGATGGCAGAGGCCGCAATGACATCGATACCGGGATTCCGTTCTTCGATCACATGCTCGACAGCTTCGCGCGCCACGGCTTTTTCGACCTGTCGATCAAGGCCCGCGGCGACCTCGACGTCGATCAACACCACACGGTCGAAGACGTGGGCTTGACCTTGGGCGAGGCTTTGCGCGCAGCGCTGGGAAGCAAAGTCGGCATCCGACGCTTCGGCGATGCCGCGTGTCCGCTCGACGAGGCGCTGGTGACCGCCGTCGTCGACCTCAGCGGACGGCCTTTCCTGGCGTACAACCTCAAGATCAAACAGGCACGCGTCGGCAACTTCGATACCGAGCTGGTGCACGACTTCTTTCTGGCGCTGACCAACCAGGTCGGGATGAACCTGCACCTCAATCAGAGCCAGGGGCGCAACGCACACCACATCATCGAGGCGGCGTTCAAATCGTTTGCCCGAGCCCTCGACGTGGCCAAGCAGGTCGACCCTCGGGTCGAAGGCGTCCCGTCGACGAAGGGGGCTCTGTGATCGCCATCATCGACTACGGCATGGGCAACCTGCGTTCGGTCCAGAAGGGACTCGAACGGGTTGGCTATTCTGCCGTCGTGACTCGCGACGCCGCGGCGATCGAAGGCGCTGCCGGTGTTGTTTTGCCCGGTGTTGGCGCGTTCGGGGCGTGCATGGAGAATCTCCAAGCGTACGGGTTGATCGACACCGTCCACCGGGTCATCGACCGTGGCACGCCCTTTCTGGGGATCTGTTTGGGCATGCAGCTGCTGTTCGAAGAGAGTGAAGAGTTCGGGCCGGTGCGCGGGCTTGGAATCCTGCGTGGGCGGGTCGTGCGCTTTCGCGACCAGCCCGGCCGCCAGGTTCCGCACATGGGCTGGAATCAGGTGTGCAAGGAACAAGCCGTTCCGCACTTGGAAGGAATCGACGATGGCGCGTTCGTCTACTTCGTGCACTCGTACTACGTCGTTCCGACCGATCCGGCGCTGACGGCGACCAGCACGGACTACGGGCAGAAGTTCACCTCGGCCATCTATCGCGACAATGTTTTCGCGACGCAGTATCACCCCGAGAAGAGCCAAGCCGTTGGTCTCAAGATCCTGAAGAACTTCGGACGCATCGTTGCGGCAAGCCGCGCATCGATCCCAGGCCAGGAGACGCCGGCGAAATGTTGATCATTCCGGCCATCGATCTCAAAGGCGGCAAATGCGTCCGCTTGATGCGTGGCGACATGAACGCCGAGACGGTGTACGGCGACGACCCGCTTGCCATGGGGCGGCGTTGGGTCGACGAAGGTGCCGAGTACTTGCACGTCGTCGATCTCGACGGCGCGGTCAGCGGTCAGCCGGTCAACGCACCGGCGATTGCCGCCCTCTGTACGTCGTTGTCGATTCCCATCGAAATCGGCGGCGGCGTGCGCTCCGTGGCGCGGGCCGAAGAGTTGCTCGCGCTCGGCGTCGACTGTGTGATTTTCGGCACGGCAGCGCTGGCGCAGCCGGCGGTCGTCGAAGAGGCGTGCAGACGTTTTCCCGGCCGCATCGCCGTAGGGATCGATGCACGCGACGGCAAGGTAGCAGTGCAAGGCTGGACCGAAACCAGCGGCGTCGAAGCCGTCGCTCTGGCACGACAGGTCGAGTCGTACGGCGCTTGCCGGATCATCTACACCGACATCAGCCGCGACGGGACGCAGCAGGGTGTCAACGTGGCGGCGACCAAGGCGATTGCCACAGCGATCAAGATTCCCGTCACCGCTTCCGGCGGCGTCGGCTCGCTCGATGACATCCATGCTCTACGGCGCAGCGGCGTGGCGAACATCGAATCGGTGATCGTCGGCCGAGCGCTGTACACCGGCGCGGTGCGCTTGGCCGATGCGATTGCGGCTGCAAGGGCAAACCAAGAGCGATAGGGTTCATACCACCATGCTTGCCAGGCGGATCATTCCTTGCCTCGATGTTCGTGACGGCCGTGTCGTCAAAGGCATCAATTTTGTCGGCCTGCGCGACGCGGGCGACCCGGTCGAAGTGGCGCAGCGCTACGATGAAGAAGGCGCCGACGAGCTGACTTTCCTCGACATCACCGCATCGCATGAGCGCCGCAACATCATTCTCGATGTCGTAGCGCGCACGGCGGAGACGGTGTTCATGCCGTTGACGGTAGGCGGCGGCGTGCGCGAGGTGCAAGACGTCCGCAACTTGCTCAACGCCGGGGCCGATAAGGTATCGATCAACACCGCGGCCGTACAGAATCCCGACTTCGTCCGCATCGCTGCGGAGAAGTTCGGCAGTCAGTGCATCGTCGTGGCGATCGACGCAAAGAGGGTCGGGAGACGGGAGGCGGGGGACAGGAGTGTCGATCTCTCCGCTCCCGACTCCCGGCTCGCCCCCGTCTCCGGTCTCCCGTCTCCCGTCTCTGCGTGGGAAGTCTTCACCCACGGCGGCCGTAATCCAACCGGACTCGACGCGGTCGAGTGGGCCAAGCGCATGGAGTCGTACGGCGCCGGCGAGATTTTGCTCACCAGCATGGACCGCGACGGTACGAAGGAAGGCTACGACATCGAGCTGACGCGTGCGATTGCCGATGCCGTGCGCGTTCCGGTGATCGCTTCCGGCGGTGTCGGTACGCTCGAACACATCTACCAGGGCCTCACCGCCGGCGGCGCAACCGCGGCGCTGGCGGCCTCGATCTTTCACTACCGCGAGTACACCGTGCGTCAGTGCAAGGAATACTTGCTGGAGCGTAAGGTCCCGGTGCGGCTCTAGCTCATCGTTCGTCGATGCAGCTCAAATTCGGTACATCGACATCAGGATCTTGTCGAACCATCGCGCCGGCAGCACGCTCTTGACCAAGGGGCCGAGCTTCTGCACCGGCATACCGGCCAGGTAGCGCGGTTGCGGACGGCGGGCAGCGATGATCTTTGCGAGGAGAACGGCAAGCGCCTGCGGGTTCGCCCCGTTCTGTTCGTCGCGCTCCATTGCTTCGACGGCGCGACGGCAACGATCGGCGTAGGCGGAACCGCTGCGGCTGGCGGTGGCGAAGACGCGCGCCGCGGTGAAACCCGTCTTGAAGTCGCCGGGTTCGATCAAGCACACCGCGACACCACATGGCGCCAGTTCCATGCGTAGCGCGTCGGTCATCGATTCGAGCGCATACTTCGACGCCGAGTAGAAGCCCTGAAAGGGAATCGTGATCAGCCCGCCGATCGAGCTGACGTTGACGATGAGCCCCGAGCCTTGGGCTCGCAGCAACGGCAAGACGGCGCGGCAGACACGGTGGACGCCGAAGAAGTTGGTCTCGAACAGCATCTTGGCTTCGTCGATCGAAGTGTCCTCGATGGAACCCGCGAGTCCGATCCCAGCATTGTTGACGACCACATCGATGCGTCCCTCGCGCTCTTGCACGAAGCTGATACCAGCACGCACGGAATCGTCGTCGCTCACGTCGAGCGGGATGGTTGTGTATCCACCGCCGAGATTCTCCGACAGCACAACGGTCGCTTTGCGGCTCGTGCCGTAGACCCGATGCCCCAGGCTGTGCAAATGCTCGGCGCAGGCTTTTCCGAAGCCGCTTGAGGTGCCGGTGATCAACACGACTTTGCTCTTCATAGGTGACCTCTTCCGTGCGGATGATCTTTGCGCAAACACAATGGAGATGCGCCAGGCCTCGAACTGTCGACTCTCGACTAGCCTAATGTCACAGTAGGGCCAATGAGCCCTCGTTCCAGTCGCAAACACACTCCACGGGCCAAGCGGTCCGCAGCGCCTAGTCCAGGTGGACTGTCGCACATCGACGCGCGCGGGCGGGCGTGCATGGTCGACGTCGGCGACAAACCGGTCACCCAGCGTGAGGCGGTGGCGCGCGCGGTCGTGAAGATGGCTCCTTCGACACTGCGGCTGATTCAGCGCGGCGGTATCGCCAAAGGGGAAGTTCTGGCGGTGGCGCGGGTTGCCGGAATCATGGCGGCCAAGCGGACGGCGGAGATCATCCCCATGTGCCACCCCCTGCCGATCCAGGTGGCTGGCGTCGATTTCAAGAAGCTCGCTGCCGGGCGCTTGCAGATCGAAGCACGGGTCAAGGTGTCAGGGCAGACGGGAGTTGAAATGGAAGCGCTGATGGCAGTGAGCGCCGCAGCGCTCACCGTCTACGACATGTGCAAAGCGGTCGACCGGGCCATGGTGATTGAATCGGTTCGCCTCGTTGAAAAGCGCGGCGGCCGCAGCGGTGTCTTTCGGCGTGCCGAGTGAGGGAGGCTGGAAAGAATCGACGGGCGCCGGGCGACAGGCGTCGGGCGAGATTCGCCACAGCGTCGAAGCCGCATCCGCGCCGCTTCCACGATGCGGGCCCGCGGCCGCAGGTTGAAGACGTGCGTGAGGGCGGCGACCGACCGCGTCTGCCGTGCGCTCATTTCCCCAACTGCGTTGGTTGTGCGCTGATCGGCAAAGCCTACGGCGAGCAGCTGCAGCTCAAGCGCGAAGCGGTCCGGGCAGCCTTAGCGACGTTCCCGAGCCTGGCGCATTGCGAAATCCCCGAAGTCGTCGGTTCACCGAAAGCCTTTGGGTACCGCAATCAGGTCAAGCTCGTGGTGCGACGCGCCAGCCGTGGCCTTCTGCTTGGGATCTATCGGCCGGGGTCGCATCAAGTCGTCGACATCCGCGAGTGCCCGGTACACCACCCGCTCATCACGCAAACGCTGCCGCTGATCGCCAAGGTCATCGAGGACAGTGGCCTGTCGATTTACGACGAGCGCACGCAGACCGGTTCGTTGCGCTATGTCGTGCTGCGCGTCGCCAACTGGTCGAGGACCGTCCAGATCATCCTGGTGTCGGCCGATGCCGTGCTGCCGCAGGCCCGGCGCTTGGTCGCGGCACTACGCCCCATCCCGCGCGTTGTGAGCATTGTTCACAACATCAACTCCGAGCCGGGTAACGTCATTCTCGGCCAGCGTTTCGTGCCATTGACGAGTGAGACGGCGCTGATGGAGAAAGTCGGGTCGCTGAAGCTGAAGACGCACGCCGGCGCCTTCCTGCAGGCCAACATCTCGGTGGCCCGCAAGCTCTACGAGCATGCGTTGGCTTGGGCCGCGCCGTCGCCGTCGACGGTCGCCATCGACCTGTACTGCGGCGTTGGCGCCTTCAGCTTCTATCTCGCCGGAGTCGCGAAAACGGTCTTCGGCATCGAATCATCGGCGGTTGCGGTCAACGACGCCAAGGAAAACGTCCGCCTCAACGGCTTCCACAACCTGCGCTTCCAATGCGGCGAGACGGCGAAGCTGCTGCCGGAATTAGTAGGCCGCTTGGGAAGCGTCGACCTCATCACTCTCAATCCACCGCGCAAGGGGGCGGACGAAGTGACCCGGGCCGCCATCGTCGCCGCCGCGCCGCAGCGCATCGTTTACGTCTCGTGCGATCCGAAGACGTTGGCGCGTGACCTCGATTGGTTCAGCGGCCACGCGTACCGGCTCACGGCATTGCAGCCTTTCGACATGTTGCCGCAGACGGAGCACGTTGAATGCGTCGCGCTGTTGGTACGGTAGGCTGCCTGTCTGACTCAATCGAGGTGCAGCCGCTCAACACTTTGTAACGAGATCTCACCATCCGGTATACGGTTGATAGTTGAGCACTGTCTCTCGCCCAACCGTGCTACTGTGTATTCCGAACAGTGCCCCTGCAAGGTTTGCGCTGGACCCGATACGAACGCGATTGCCGATCACCGTACCTGCGACTGTGCTGCCAGCGCCGGCCCTTGCGGTTCGGTTCACGAGGAAAGCTACCCGATCCGGCGTGAGCCCTCCCTGTAGCGTAATGCGTGCACCGTACGACAGTCGCATTTGGGTCGCTACGCGAATCAGCACTCGCTGCGTATCAGGACCTCCGACGATATTGAGCGTGCTGTTAGCGCCGAGCAAAAGCGAGCTGACGTCGACGACGACGCTGCCGGATCCGAGAGCTCCTGTTTCGGGGATCGCTCCCGTGGACGAACTCGGGACCTTGATAGGTCCGATGGTTGCGGAGCTAGGCAGAATCCAGAGTTGCGTGAAATTGGCACTGAGTAGGCATTGTGCAGCTTTGCACTTGCCAACTTCTGTTTGTCCACCACTTGTGTCGACGAGACCCCCGACGACTGCGCTGAGGCTGCGCGTCACTTTACTCCCGGCTGTCAGTACGTTGCCCGCGACCGAAGTTGAGGATCGCAATGACACGCCCGTACCTGAAGTCTTCGTCGCCACTGTGTTGCTGCTTTGCAAAACGGCTTTGGAGCTCAGGGCGACGCTCTGACCGCACACGTCCCCACTTGCCTGAGCCGAGATCCCCAACTTGATCGATCCCGCGGCTCCAGTCACGAGAGAGTACTGAACCAGCGCCGATGCGGGCGCGCCACAAGCGTTGAACGTTGCTGTTGGAGTCGCACTGATTGTCGGTAGGGTTGTCGACGTTGGAGTAGCGCTCTGAGTTGAGGTTGGGTTCGGTGTCAGGGTTGTGGTCTGTGTGAAGGTTGGTGTGTTGGTCGGGGTCTCGGTTCGCGTGATCGTCATGGTTGCTGACGCTGTGTTCGTCTTTGTTGGTGTAGTGCTTGGCGAGGGCGTTGGAGAGGAGGTCGGAGTCGGCGACCGAGTCGCGGTTACCGACGAAGTGTGGGTTGCAGTTGCCGTGGTCGTTGGCGATTGCGTCGAACTTGCGCTCTCTGTCGGTGTTGCTGTCGGCTGCTCGGTTGCCGTTGCAGTCCACGTCGCAGTTTGTGTGGAAGAGGCTGTTGGTGAAACCGTTGGAGAGAGTGTTGCGGTCGACGATGGGGCGTGAGTTACGGTGGGTGGATCACTTGGCGACAGTGTTTGTGTCGGCGTGAATGTCGGGGGCAGTGTCCCGGTATATGTCTCAGTCGGCGTGTCGGTGAGAGTCGGCGTAGCTGTTTGCGATGGAGTTTCGGTCACCGTCGGTGTTTCGCTCGGTGTCACTGACGCCGTCGATGTTGCCGTGTTCGTGGCAGTGTGAGTTTCGGTCGGGGTTGTCGTTGGGGTCAACGAAGGTGAAAGCGTAGGAGTCAGCGACGGGGAATTCGTGACCGTTGGGGAGAGGGTTGGAGTATATGTCGAGGTCGACGTCATCGAGGGCGATGCTGTCAGGGTGGGGGTCGGGATGGGGGTATCGGTAGGCGTTCGCGTAGACGTTTGGGTGGGTGTCGAAGAGAGGGTTCGTGTGGGGGTTTCGGTGATTGTGGGTGTCGCGGTCGAGGTCGGGAAACCGCACGATGCAGCCTGGTAGTGCATTTGCACATCGGCTGCGGACAATGGGTGCGCGTAGAGAGCTAGTTCGTCAATTTGTGCGTCAACATTGTTGGTTTGATCGCCGGCGGCGCCAATGACGAGTGGATAGCTGTCGGTGTTGAGTGTGAAATCACAGGTTGCTGCGAACACTTGCTGGCCGTCGCGAAATCCGGTCCACGAGTCTGTATCGGTGTCATACGAGTACACGACGTGATGCCAGTTCGTGTCGGCGAGAGATAGATTGCTCGTTAGGGTGGGTTGACCGGGGTTGCAGGGTTGACCTGGATACCAGCCGTGAAAGAACTGGATCGTGTCCGGATAGTATTCGTAGAGAACCGTGTAGCGATTGCCGCGGTTCAGGAAGTACTTTTGAATTTGCGTCGTCGAATTGATCTTCACCCACATTTCTATTGCGAAGTGGCCGCTGAGGCGTAAATCGACTGCATCTGGAACGAGTACGTAGTCGTTTGCCTGATTGAAGTTTACGGCGTGGTCATTAGGATCCGCCAGGGGACCTGGCGCTCCGAGAGTCGGCGCATTGAAGTACGTCCCAGGGTGTGTGCCGAGCTCATCAAAGGCTTGGGACCCACTTTGTTCGTTAAAGCGCCAATAGGCGACAGGTGTCGAACCCAAGACGGCATCGCGATACTGGGAACAAGGTGGCGGCGTGGCGGATGTCGGAGATGGCGAAGGCGAGGCGGTTCTCGTAGGTGTCACCGATGGTGTCGGCGTAGCCGTTCGTGTTGATGTGTTCGTTTTCGTCGGTGTTTTTGTCGGGGTCGATGTGAACAGCGGCCCCGGCGTTGCAGTCAGAGTATACAGTGCCGTAGGGGTAGGCGTGCGGGTCGCGGAGGCGTCGCAGACGCCCGCTTCAAAGTGTGAGCGTACGTCCCACGGGCTAAGACCCTTGGTGTAGATCGCCACCTCATCGAGTTGGAGGTTGCCGTTCTCCGATTGGTCGGCTGCGGCAGCCAGCAGAAGGCTGGCCGCGGTGTTCGGCAAGTGGAAGTCGCAGGAGGTCGCGAACACTTGCCGACCATCGCGATATCCAGCCCACGTGTTGGTCGGATCGTCGAACGCATAGACGATGTGATGCCAAGAGGTATCGTCGAGAGTGATGTCGCTGATGGTACCCGGGTACCCAGGGTTGCATGTACTGGCTGTGCTGCTCGAGAACTGCACCGTTCCATTTGTCTGCTGGTATCGAACCGAGTAGCTATTGCCGTGGTTCAGAATCCGTGCCGGAGACTGGTTTGTATCGTTCGACTTTACCCAGAGCTCGAGCGAAAAAGAGCCAGTTAGTCTCAACAGTGCGGCATCGGGGATCGAAACGTAGTCGTTGCTCTGGGCAAAGTTGGTAGCCGTATTGCCGCCGTTTCCCGCAGTGGAAATGGCTGCCGGCGCTCCAAGGTTGGGCGCGCCGGCGAACGTCCCTGGGAACACACCCATTTCGTCGGCTGCCTGCAAACCGGAAGATTCGCCAAGTCGCCAATACGCAAGGGGTGTGCTTGCGAGAATGGTCTCACGGTAGGTCGCACATTGTGGCAAGGCGACTTGCCCGATTGGAGCTCGGAAGAGCAAATCGCGCGCCCATGCCGGGTCGGAAAAGAAGAGGTTTCCTTCTTCGGGCTCCACAAAGTAGCTAGCACCCGGGTATGCGCAGGCATCCCCTAGGCTAAGTTGCGGCAGACGGTCGAGCAGGGGTTGCGTGAACACCTGTGGAT
>JACQEN010000177.1 GCA_016200585.1 Deltaproteobacteria bacterium | reverse complement strand
CCCACCGGCCCTACTTCGACACCGTCGCCTTCACTCACCGCAACGCCGACGTTCACGTTTACTTCGACCAGCACGCCAACGGGACCGTCGGTAACGCCTACGAAGACGCCGAGCCCGACTCCAACCACAACGGGCGACACCCCTACTCCGACAGAAACACCCACCGGGCCGACGCGGACACCGACACCAACCGAAACCCCCTCGGGCACGCCGACTCCGCCATGGACACCTTCGCTCACGGCAACCGTACCCGTGACGGGCACGCCGACACTCACCGCGACCGCCACACTGACGGGCACGCCGACGCTCACCTCCACCCCGACCGAGACGTTGACACGCACCGAGACGCCGACCCTCACGCCGACGCCGGTGGACAGGGCAGCGACCGCGAGTGTGGGACCCGGCACCCCCGTGAGCACCGACTTGGAGAATGACGGCGCCACGCCCAGCAACCCGATCGAGACATCCATTTCGACACCAAGCGGCGGGGCAATCTCCATCCTGCAGACGCACACCGGTGCGCCGGCCCTCAGCGGCTACGGAATCGTCGGCCAGCAGATCGAAATCTCCGCGCCGCCGGCGACGCCCTCGGCGCCGTTGCACATCGAGTTCGTCGTCGATGTACCGGCCGGCGTCGACCCCAACGATTTCAAAGACACCATCGCGGTCACCCGCGCCGAGCCGCCGGCAGCGCCGACGATCATCCCTGCGTGCACGCATACGCCGCCCGGCACAGCCGACCCCGATCCGTGCGTCGACGACCGTCAGGTGATCGGCAACAACGTTAAGCTCGTCATCCTCACCTCAAACGCCAGCACCTGGGCGGTCATCGCTCCGACGCACGACTCGGTGCTCGGGGCCCCCAAGCCGATGGCGATCAATATCCCGAAGACCAAGACCTTCGTCGACAAGATCTTGCGCGTACAGGTCACCAACGCCGACATCCTGCCGCACAAGGAATCTCCGGGACACCCGATCAAGGTCGTCGTCGATCCGAACGACTGCCCAGCCGGTTTGGTGGGTGACGTCGACCTGGACACGATGCAGAACGGCGCACAAGACACGGTCACACTTGCCGGCGGCCAGACGAAGACCGGGCGCATTCCGCTACACATCGCAGCCATGGACGTCAGCAGCCCGAACCATCACGCACCGACGCGTTGCACCTTGAAAATCTCCGCCGATACAACCGTCGCGGGCAATGAAGACCCCAGCCCGATCAACAATGCCGCTCAGGTCGAAATCAACGTCGTTGATCTGAGCGACCCCGAAAGCGTGGCGACGCACGAATCGGTCGTCGTCTCACCGGCGTCGATTCATATCAACATTCCCACCGGGTCGACGGGCGTGAGCAAGACCATTAAAGTGCGGGTACTCAACGCCGACGTTCCGGAGACGGCGGGCCATTCCATCGCCTTGAGCACCAGCGACGGCGACTGCCCGCCCGGCACCGTCGGCGGCGCCGATTTCGATTCGCAGAGCGTTGGTCAACAGTCGAGCATCAGCGTCGGCGGCGGGAAGAGCAAGTCGGCGGCGATCACGCTGTCGGTTGACCCGACACAGTTCAACAGCGCCAATGGCAAGTCGCCCGCCCGCTGCACGGCGTCGTTCACCGCAGCCACGAACGAGCCCGGAAACAGCGAGCCCAACGCGTCGAACAATACGACGCGTTTGGTGATCGACGTCTCCGATAAAAACGACTTCTAGCCTTGAAGTGACACAAAAGCCTCACCGCCGAGGCGCCGAGGCGCAGAGAATGCAGCTCGCCAAACCACCGAGTGTGGGGCAAATCAAAGCCAATTGAAAATGAGCTCTCCATTTCCGGCCATTTCACACCCTGAGCTTTCTCTTCTCTGCGTCTTCGCGCCTTTGTTGGTTACAGCGACGCCTTGCGGTACATCGTCACCACCGCGGCGCCGCCGAGGCCGAGGTTGTGTTGCAACGCCACCTTGGCATCTTTCACCTGACGCTTGTCGGCTTGTCCGCGTAGCTGCCAGTTGAGCTCGGCGCACTGCGCCAGCCCCGTGGCGCCCAGCGGGTGTCCTTTGGAGATCAAGCCACCGGAAGGATTGACGACGACCTTGCCGCCGTAGGTATTGGCGCCCGAGTCGATGAATTCGCCGGCTTTGCCTTCCGGACACAAACCGAGGCCTTCGTAGGTGATCAGCTCGTTGCACGAGAAGCAGTCGTGCAGCTCGACGACGTCGACGTTTTCCGGTCCGAGTCCCGACTGCTGGTAAACCTTACGCGCCGCCTGCTTGGTGAGATCGTAGCCGACCATCTTCATGCAGCTCTTGTCGTCGAAGGTGCTCTGGAAGTCGGTGGTCATCGCCATGCCGAGGATCTCCACCGCCTTGCTCTGCAGGTTGTGCCGGCGCACGAATTCTTCGCTCGCCAGGATGGCCGCCCCCGAACAGTCGGAGGTCGGGCAGCACTGCAACTTGGTCAGCGGCTCGTAGACCATCGGCGCATTCTTGATGTCGTCGAGCGAATACTCGGCTTGGAATTGCGAATATGGGTTGTTCACCGAGTGCTTGTGGTTCTTCCAGCCGATCTTGGCGAAGTGCTCGGCGGTCGTGCCGTACTTCTCCATGTGCTCGCGGCCGGCGTTGCCGAACATCTGCGGCGCGGCCGGAGCCTTGGCAAAGCCGCGTAGCTCGACCATCAGCCCAAAGTGCTTGTCCATCGGATTGGTGCGGTCGGAGTACTTCACGCCGAGCGAGCCCTTCTCCATCTTTTCGAAACCGAGCGCCAGCACACAGTCGGCTAGTCCACCCTCGACGAACTGCTTGGCCATGAACAAAGCCGTCGAGCCGGTCGAGCAGTTGTTGTTGACGTTGTACACCGGGATGCCGGTGAGGCCGAGGCCGTAGACGGCGCGCTGCCCGCACGTCGACTCGCCGTAGCAGTAACCGACGCAAGCTTGCTCGATTAGATTGTAGGCGATGCCGGCGTCGGCGAGCGCCTTCGTGCCCGCTTCCTTCGCCATGTCGGGATAGTCCCAATCCTTCGACCCCGGCTTCTCGAACTTCGTCATACCGACACCAACGACGTAAACTTTGCGACCCATGGTTGACTCCTTTTCAGTAGGTTCTTTACCGCAAAGGCGCTGAGGCGACCGGAAGTAACTTACTCCGATCTCGGCGCCTCCGCGCCTCTGCGGTGAATCTTGTTTCAGCGTAGACTGATTGCGGCGTTGCTGATCACCGGCGTGCCGCGCTCTTTGGTTTTGGCGGCCAGGACGATTTTGTTGCCTTCCTTCCACATCGACGTGACGATGGTTTCGCCCGGAAAGACGACGCCGGCGAAACGCGCGCCGTAGCCGGCGACTTTGTCGACGGCGCCGTCGAGCATCTTGTCGACGGTGGCCTTGCAAACGATGCCGAACGAGCACAGGCCGTGCAGGATCGGCGTATCGAAACCTCCCATCTTGGCAAAGTCGGGGTCGGCATGCAGCGGGTTCTTGTCGCCGGAGAGGCGATAGAGCAGTGCCTGGTGCGACACGGTCGGCGATTCGACCACGGCATCGGGCTCGCGTGTCGGAGCCTCGTTGCTGGCCTTCGGGCCCGGGTCGCCGCCGAAACCGCCTTCGCCGCGGGCGAAGATCGTGAAGCGATTGGTAAACAGCGGTGCCCCACCTTTTTCTTTGCTGTCGACGTCCATGACAATGACCGCCGCCTTGCCCTTGTCATGAATGGCGGCAACCTTGGCCGTACTCTCGACCGTCGCCTCGGTCGGGATGGGGCGATGGATGATGACCTCTTGCTCGCCGTGCAAGACCATCATCAGATTCACCTCGATGCCGGGTATCGAATTCATCCCGCCAATGGCACCGAACACGGGAACGACGGCAAAGCTCGGCAGCACCTTGAGGTTGCGTTCGTAGGTATACTCGAGTTCCTTCGGATCGGTTGGCTTGCCGGCGCCAGCGCCAATTCCCAGGTGGTAGAGAATGACGTTGTCGGCACCCCAGGACGCGGTGCTCGCAGGCAACGTGGCACCCAGTGCCTTCTTGAGATCAATCGGCATAAGTGAATCCTCCTTGGAATGTGGTGATCGCCGCTGAGCGGCAGCCCAAAGGGGTGTCACGGCGCAGAACTTGATGCAAGGGCCGTCAGCACGTGCACGTCGACTAGGTCGAATCCGGGCCCCACAGATCAGCCGCCAGTGGCCGTCCGCTTGTTCGGGGTGACTGTGGTGGTTGCGGACTCGATCGCTGCGAACAGCTCAGCCGCTTGGATGGGCTTGGAGACGTATCCATCCATGCCGGCCGCCAGGCAGCGCTCGCGGTCGCCCTTCATGGCATGCGCCGTCATGGCGATGATCGGGATGTGAAACGAGCGACCCGTGATCGGCGACGGTTCGCCGTTCGCCTTCAACTGCTCTTCGCGTTCACGGCGACGGATCTCCGCGGTAGCTTGGAAACCGTCCATCTCGGGCATCTGCACGTCCATGAGGACGACATCCAGCGGGTATTGCCCAACGGTCGTGACCGCGTCTTTGCCGTTGTTCACGACCAGGACAACGTGGCCGCGCTTCTCCAGCATGCGCAGCGCCAAGGTTTGATTTACGATGTTGTCCTCGGCGACGAGAATGCGCAGGGAGCGCAACGGAGCGCCGGCCGATTTCGATACGGAACCGGCATTCCCCGTGTCTGCGACTTGCGCCGTCCGCCCGAAACGCGCCGTGAAGTAGAACGTGCTGCCGTGGCCAAGCTCGCTCTCCACCCAGATCCGGCCTCCCATCATCTCGACCAAGCGTTTGCAGATGGCGAGGCCGAGCCCCGTGCCACCGTACTGCCGTGTGGTCGAGCCGTCCACTTGCTCGAAGGCGTCGAAGATTGCTGCCTGTCGGTCGGCCGGAATCCCGCTGCCGGTATCGCGAACCGCGAAGTGCAACTCAATTTCGGATTGCGGATTGCGGATCGCGGATTTCCCCTCCTCCAAATCCGCAATGTCCACCTCCACCGTCACTTCGCCGCGGTCGGTGAACTTCATGGCGTTACCCACAAGGTTGATGAGGATCTGCTGCAGGCGGCCGGGATCGCCTTGCAGATGCTCGGGAAGCGGACGAGCGACGCGCCAGGTCAATTGCACTCCCTTGTCCTGTGCCGGTGCGGCCAGCGTCCGCAGCGCGTTCGCCACGCAGCGGCGCACGTCGAAGTCGACACGCTCGATACCCAACTTACCCGCCTCGATCTTCGAAAAATCCAGGATGTCGTTGATGACGTTCAACAGTAGCGCCCCGGAGTCGCGGGCGGCCCCGATGTATTCCCGCTGCTCACCGCTGAGTGGTGTGTCGGCGAGGAGCTCGAGCATCCCAACGACGCCGTTCATCGGCGTGCGGATCTCGTGACTCATGCGCGCCAGGAACTCGCTCTTGGCTAGGGTGGCCGCCTCGGCGGCGCCTTTAGCGCGCTCCAACTCGGCCTCGAAGCGTTTGCGCTCGGTGATGTCGCGCGCGACACCTTGCCAGCCAACCGGCTGCCCGTCGCGCAGCACCAACTGCGAGGCCCCATCGAGACTGACCTCGCGGCCATCCTTGCTCAGGATGGTCACGGAGAAACGCCCCGGCGTGTAGTCGCCTTCGACCCTCAAACCGTTCGGTGCGGCTAGATCCGTGATGTCCATGCCCAAGAGCTCGGCACGCGAATAACCCGTGAGTCGCTCAGCCGCGCCGTTGACCCAGGTATAGTGGCCTTCGAGGTCGCACGTATAGATCATGTCGCTGGCGTCCTCGAACAACGAGCGGTGGCGCTCTTCGCTCTCCCGCAGCGCCGCCTCGGCGCGCTTACGGGCGGTAATATCCCGAGAGTTGATGACCCCGATGAGTCCTTGCGGCTGCTGAACGGCTTTGACGATCGACTCGACGTACCGCCACGACCCGTTCTTATGTCGCGCGCGCCATTCGAAGGAATGCACGACGCCGGGATGCTCGGCGGCATGCACCGCCGTTGCCGTCGTCACGGCCACATCATCGGGATGGACAATGGTGAAAGTATTCTGTCCGACCAGCTCTTCCGGCCGGTAGCCCAGGATGCGCTCGTGCGATGGGCTAGCGTAGGTGATCGTTCCATCGAGAAGCAGAATGGCCACGAGATCGGAGGCGTGCTCGGTGAGCGAGCGGAAATGCTCCTCGCTGTGACGCAGGGCCGCTTCGGCCTGTATGCGTTCGGTGACGTCCCGGGAGTTAACCACCGCAGTGTCGGGCATCGTGGCCAGGACCGCACCCGTCGCCTCCATGTAGCGCCACGAGCCGTCCTTGTGGCGCTCGCGAAACGTCAGGGAGTGGACTGCCTGCGGAATCTCGCGCCCTCGCGTCATAGTCTCGACCAGCGCCGGCACATCGTCGGGATGAACGAATTCCAAGGCGGACTTGCCTACCATCTCCTCGGTCTCGTAGCCGAGCACTCGCCGGTGCGAGGGGCTGACATAACGAATGATCCCGTCGTTGCCGAGGACGGCAATGAGGTCCGAAGCATTCTCAATGAGCGAGCGGAAGTGCTCCTCGCTGTGGCGTAGGGCTTCTTCGGCACGCCGGCGGGCGCGCCTTTCCTCGCCCGCCCGCAACCCGTGCTCGACCGCGGACACGAGCCGGGTGAGCCTTTCTTTGCTCACCAGATCATCCGCACCCGCTTTCATCGCCGTGACAGCGAACTCCTCCCCCACCTCACCGGACACGACGATTGCCGGCACGTCGGCGTCGTGGGCTCGAACGATGTCCAATGCAACCGAGCCACCGAACTGCGGCATCACCCAGTCGCAAGTGATCAGGTCCCACGCCCCACCCGTGAGCGCCTCTATGAGCGCCGGAGCCGTGTGGACGCGCTTACAGACCGGCTCGAAGCCACCGCGGCGCAACTCGCGAGTGATCAGCTCCGCATCGGCCTCGTTGTCTTCGATCTGTAGGACACGCAACCCCATCTTAGAACGATTCCCCTGGGAAAGATTCTTTGGCGCTGTTCTAGAGAAAATCGACAGTCTCTTCGAGCAGGTGCCTGATTTCAGCCGGGGCATTCATGCCTCGGTCCAGAGGATGCGTTTCGTCATTGATGGGCAAAGTCCCTCCTACTCTCCTACTAGAAAGGTGAGCAACGCGTGTACCACTCATTCGGGGCTGCCGGAAGTATCGTTCGGCCTCAGCAATGCGAAGCTCCAGGCTGCTAGCTGGGCGGGCTGCCGGCGGTATCAAACAGTCGACACCTCGTGAAGCGACGCTGGAGTGGCACCGCCCGACGGACTGTGACCGGCTTTGCCGAAGGACGCTGTCCCGCTGACAAACCCTGCTTTTTCCCGTATTCTAAGCAGCCGTGTGGTTTAAGAAGATCGACGCCGATACCCCCGTCTCTATGCGCTTGGTCGGGCCAACCGAATATGACGCGACGCAGCCCGCTTTCCTCTAAGCAAGCGACGACCGACGGCACCGAGGTCAAGACAAAGGAGCAAGCGCTTAACGACAGCGAGCCGCGCTTTCGTACGCTCATCGAGCACGCCGCCGATGCGATCTACGTGCACGATGCCGCTGGCGTCATCACCGATATCAACCCGCAGGCCTGCAACAACCTCGGGTACAGCCGAGATGAGCTCATCGGCCGTCCGCTGACCGACATCGATCAGCAGGTTGAGCCTGAGCGCGTGCGACACTCTCTGTTGCAGCTTGAGAGCGGCGCACCCATCGTGGTCGATACGGTTCACCGCCGCAAAGACGGCAGTACGTTCCCGGTCGAGATCCGCTCGGTGCGCTTCATGTGGAACGGCCAACCCCATGTGCTGGGCATGTGCCGCGACGTGACGGAACGCAAGCAGATGGAGCAGGCGCTCCGCGAGGCCCGGGCATCGTTGGATCTCGCCGCAGCAGCAGCCCGGGTCGGTCTCTGGGACTGGGATCTCCAGACCGGCAAGACACACTACGCGAACAGCTGGCGAGCTCTCTTCGGCTACTCCGCAACCGAGCTCGATGGCTCATTGGAGGAATGGGTAACGCTTGTGCACCCTGACGACGTCGAGGCACTCACGCGCAACACCCGCGCCGCGATCGAAGCCAACACCTCCGTCTACGAAGAGGAATTCCGACTGCGCCACAAAGACGGCACGTACCGTTGGGTTCTCAGCCGGGCTTCCGTCCTCGTCGACGACGCCTGCCGGCCGGCGCGCATGCTCGGCGCGCACGTCGACATTGATGCACAGAAACAAGCCGAAGACGCGGCGCGCCGCAGCGCGCGCCAGCTTCAAGTCCTGTTCGAGGCATCCGTCGATGTCATCGGCATCATGGAGACGGATGGAACGTTCCGGGACGTCAGCCCTTCGATCCGTTCACTGCTAGGCTACCAGGTTAGCGAACTGGTCGGTCGTAACGGCTTCGACTTCGTGCATCAAGACGATCGCGCCGCCCTGCAGACGGCCCTTACCAGGCGGATCGCCCAGACCGGGGATCGCACTCCCGAGGAGTGTCGGCTGCAACGGGCCGACGGCTCGTGGGTCGACGTTGAGTCGACTATGAGTAACCTGCTCGACGATCCCGACGTGCGCGGGCTGGTGACCATCACACGCGACATCACCGCACGCAAACAAGCGTTGGCGGCGCGTCTCTTGGACGTACGGGAAGCGGAAAGCGCGCGCATCGCGCGGGAGATCCACGATCTGCTGGGGCAGGGACTCACCGCTCTGAGAATGGATGCGGCGTGGCTGGAAACGCGGCTCGCCGCGCGGCAAGATGGCTGCCCGGACCAACACGTCCTCGACAGGCTACGCGCCATGGCCGGCCTGATCGAAGCAAACCTTGCCACGGTCCGCCGTATTGCCACGGAGCTACGACCGCCGATCCTCGACGACCTCGGTCTGGTCCCCGCCATCGAGTGGCAAGCCGAGGAATTTGAGGCGCGCAGCGGCATTCGCTGCGAGTTCCGTGCGTGGCCCGGGATCCCAGCGCTCGATCCGAACCGTTCCATCGTGGTGCTGCGCGTCCTGCAAGAAGCCCTCACCAATGTAGCCCGCCATGCCGGAGCCACCCGCGTCGTCATCCATGTGAGCACCGAAGGCGGATGCCTGCGTCTCCAAGTACGCGACAACGGCAAGGGCGTGCATGAGCACCAGATCAACGCAGCGGAATCTCTTGGGCTTCGGAGTATGCGAGAGCGTGCGTCGTTGGTAGGGGGATCAGTCGTCATCAAGGGTGCACCGGGAAGAGGGACGACGGTAGCCCTGCAGGTGCCCGAGGGGCAGTCGTCCCTTCCGGTTCCGGCTCCCAGAGAAGGCACCCGCGGTCCCCGTGACACCTTTGGGACCGAATGACGGACACCACGACATGACGATCAAGGTGCTCATCGTCGACGATCATCCGATTGTTCGCGCGGGTCTACGAGAAGCCCTCGCGGCTGCATCGGACCTCGCGCTGGGCGGCGAGGCCGCGACCGCCTACGAGGCACTTCATCTGGTTCGGGCACATGCATGGGACGTGGTCGTTCTCGACATCGGCCTTCCGGACAAGAGCGGTCTCGAGGTTCTACAGGAGATCAAGAGCCAGCGACCGCGGCTGCCGGTTCTGGTGCTGAGCATGCACCCTGAGGACCAGCTGGCAATGCGTGTCTTGAAAGCCGGTGCGGCGGGATACATGACCAAGGAGTCCGCCGCGTCCGACCTGGTCACGGCGATTCGGAAGGTGCACGCGGGTGGGAAGTACGTCAGCCCGACTCTGGCAGAGAAGCTCGCCTCCGCACTCGAGCGGCCGGACGATCGGCTGCCGCACGAGCTGCTCTCGGATCGCGAGTATCAAGTCCTGTGCCTCATTGCTTCCGGAAAGACTGTGAAAGAGGTGGCCGAGCAGCTGCATCTGAGCGACAACACGATCAGCACGTACCGTGCCCGCATCTTGGACAAGATGGGCATGAGAACCAACGCTGAATTGACCAGCTACGCCGTGCGCAATCGTCTCGTCGATTGAGCCCAGCCGAAGGGAGCATCCGGATCGCTCGGGGCTTGGGACGGGTTCCAAAGTCATCGTGGCAGGCAGGGCCACTGCATTGTGTAGGGCTAACTGTGACAAGCCCGTCCTTGTCTGCACCACAAGGAAACCGATCGGTCGGCGACTGTCGCCAGCCGCGTCGACAGCCTATCGTCGCAAATGTGAAGCTGTTGATCGTCGACGATTCCTTTGCGGTACGGACGAGGTTGGAGGTTCTGCTCTCGGCGCTGGAGAATGTCGAGATCGTCGGCCAGGCCACCAGCCGGTCCGAAGGAATTGCGGCGGTCCGGAATCTGAAACCGGATCTTGTGGTCGTCGACATTCAGCTGCCGGGAGGAATCGACTTCCTGCGTGACCTGAAAGCCGACCCCGATCCTCCCACGGTCGTCGCTCTTACCAATTTCCCATATCGCCAGTATCGGTTTCAGTGTAGTAGAGCCGGTGCAGACTTTGTCCTGGACAAGGCTACGGAGTTTGAGCGCCTCACGGGGATCTGCTCTTCCGAGCGTCGCGAGGTGCGCGGGGAAACCATGAACGATCTTGCGACAGCGGGCTCAGGCGAGTCAGCCGCAGAACAAACGCGAACGATTCGCATCGGGCCCGACGGGTACTGAAGATGACTCGTCTCCGCGTACTCCTTATGGAAGACAACGAAGACGACGTGGCGATCATTCTCCGTGAGCTGCGACGAGCTGGCTATGACGCAGTCGCGGAGCGGGTCGCTAACGCCGACGGTGCCTACCGCTGGATCCTGGCCCGTGACATCTGCCAGTGCGACGCCGCCGGGAAACCCTATCGTATGTCAGGGGCAGATACCGACTTGACCGAACGCAGGCGGATGGAGGAAGCGCTGCAGGAAGCACAGGCGTCGTTGCAATTGGCGA
The DNA here is from genome assembly GCA_016200585.1 of Deltaproteobacteria bacterium. GTDB lineage: Bacteria > Desulfobacterota > Binatia > HRBIN30 > HRBIN30 > JACQEN01. The sequence goes on along the minus strand of JACQEN010000177.1, from coordinate 2,911 downwards.
CCGAGAGCGCCAAGGTTGCCGTCTGGAAGTGCAACCTGCGGAGCCTCACGATCCGCTTCTCGGCAGGATGGGAACGCGTGCTCGGACGCGATGCGGGCGAGCTCACCCTGACTGCGTTGTGGGATCTGGTGCATCCCGATGATCGCGCCAGAACCACCAAGGCTATGCAGGAGCATCTGCAGGGGCGCACCGCCGCCTACGAAAACGAGCAGCGCATGCTCCACGTCGATGGTTCGTATCGCTGGGTGCTCAGTCGGGGCGTTGTCACCCGCGATGCGAAAGGTCGGCCTTCTCAGTGGTTTGGAGCGGACATCGACGTCACCGAGCGAAAAACGCTGGAGGAATCACTTCGACGCTCGGAGGAGCAGTATCGGCATCTGGTGGAGGACATCACGGACGTCATCTACACCGCAGACTGCGACGGCCGTGTTTCGTACATGAGCCCGGCGGCCGAGCGCCTCTATGGGTACGCCCCCGCGGAGGTGATCAACCGGCCGTTCTCCGAGTTCATCTTTCCGGAAGATCTTCCGGGCGTCATCGAAGGGTTCCAGGAAGCGATGTCTGGCAGTCCGCAACCACATGATCATCGGGTTGTGACGAAGGTCGGGGACGTTCGCTGGGTACAAGACCATACCCGACCCATCCTGCAGGGCGGCCAGATCGTCGGCCTCCAAGGCATCCTGTCGGACGTCACCGAGCGAAAGCGGGCGGAGGACACTTTGCGCGCGCTCACGGCCACGCTCGAACAGCAAGTCGCCGAGCGTACCCGGGCGCTGGTTGCGGTGAACGAACGCCTCGGGCTGATTACCGACAATATGTTGGACATGCTGAGCCAGGTAAACCTGGACGGCATCTTCCAATACGTCAGTCCCGCCCACGAACAGGTTTTGGGGTACCCGCCGCAACAGATGCTCGGCAAATCGGTGTTCGATTTTCTCCACCCCGACGACGTTGGCGGCGTGACCGCCGTCATCGAGGCAACCCTCCACGGTGCCTCGATCGGGCGGCTAGAATTTCGTTACCGGCACGCCGACGGGCATTACATCTGGTTGGAAACGGTTGGCAAGCTGCTCTTCGATGACCACGGCACCCCGGTCGGGGCAGTCCTCAACGGACGCGACGTCACCGAGCGCCGCCGGGTCGAGGAGTCGCTACGCGAGAGCGAGGAACGCTTCTCCAGTGCCTTCGAGTTTGCCGCAATCGGCAAGGCCCTGGTGGCACCCGATGGGCGCTGGTTGAAAGTCAATCGCGCGCTTTGCGAGCTTGTAGGATATCGAGAGGAGGAATTGCTGCAGAAAACTTTCCAGGACATCACTCACCCCGACGACCTCGAAGCTGATCTTGCTTATGTGCACCAAATGTTGGCCGGAGAGATCAGGACCTACCAAATGGAGAAGCGCTACTTCCATAAGTCGGGGGAGGTGCTGTGGGTTTTGCTGAGCGTGTCCCTGGTACGGGACAGCAAGGGGCACCCCCTGTACTTCATCTCGCAGATCCAGGACATCGGCGCACGCAAACGGGCCGAAGCGGACATTCGGCACCTGAATGCCGAGTTGGAGCAACGCGTCCTCCAGCGCACCGCGCAGCTCGATGCCGCGAACCAGGATCTGGAAGCCTTCAGCTACTCCGTCTCGCACGACCTGCGGACGCCACTGCGTCACATCGCCGGTTTCAGCAACATGCTGCTCGAGGACAACGCTGAGCAGCTCAACGACAGCGGCCGGCACTGCCTCGATCGCATCCAGGCAGACTGCCAACGCATGGGCCAGCTGATCGACGACCTGCTTGCCCTGTCGCACGTATCGTGTCGACCGCTTTGCCGCGAGCGCGTTGATCTGAGCGCTCTCGCTCGCAGCGTCGCCGCCGAGCTGCAGGCAGCCAATCCCGAGCGCACAGTGGATGCGGCTTTCGCCGACGGCGCCATCGCGCTTGGCGACCCCTCCCTGCTCCGTATCGTCCTGGAGAACCTGCTTGGGAATGCGTGGAAGTATACGAGCAAGCATCCGACGGCGCGCATCGAATTCGGATTGCGGTATGCGGAATGCGGAGTGCGACCGAACCAATTTGCAAGTTCAGATCCGGTCAATCCGCAATCCGCAATCCACGGTCCGCAATCGGCATTCTTTGTCCGCGATGATGGTGCCGGATTCGATTCGGCCCTCTCCGACAAGCTGTTTGCCCCGTTTCAGCGTTTGCACAGCGCGGCTGCGTTCGAAGGCACGGGCATCGGCTTGGCGATCGTCGCCCGCATCATCCGGCGACACGGCGGGCAGGTGTGGGCCGAGGGCGCCGTCGGGCAGGGCGCCACGTTCTATTTCACCCTGGGCGACGACGAATCGGTCGACACGCTTTGACGGACGGACAGCGGCCGTAGCGGCGAGGGCACAATGACAAGTAGCAGTGCGCAGGACCACATCCCCTACGGCCGACTGGTTCTCATCTGCGGCGCCCTTACCGCGAGCGCCGGGGTCGTCGCCCTGCTTGGATGGGGCTTGGGACTGTCTTTTCTGGCCAGTCTTGGCTCGGACAGGATCCCGATGGCACCGAGCACGGCGCTCCTGTTGGTTCTGTATGGAGTCACCGCTTCCCTGCGGACCTACTCTCCACTGAGCCACAACTTGTATCGGCTGAGCGTATCGGTCCACTGCACCGGTGCACTGGTCGCCGTATTGCTTTTTTTTCTGTCTCACCAGGGAATATATCTGGACGCCGAGAAACTCGGTTTCGCAGCCGTGGGCAGGGTAGATGGAGCACCGATCGGGCACATGTCTCCGATCACCGCGCTCGGATTCCTGCTCGCCAGCCTGTCGTTCCTGGCGTCGCTGCCGCCCTTCTCGAACCGGCCGTGGCGCGCCATCATGGCGTGGGGCATCGCCTGTCTGTTGCTGGCGGTTTCCTCCGTGCTTCTGCT
>JACQEN010000176.1 GCA_016200585.1 Deltaproteobacteria bacterium | reverse complement strand
GCAAGCCCGTGTCAATGGATCGCCAGGTCGCGCCGGCATCCGTGCTCTTGAATACGCCGCTATCGGCGGTGCCTGCGTAGAGGGTGCTCGGTGCGACTGGATCAATGGCGAGTGCCTGGATGGCCGTGTCTGGAATTCCTTTGTTGGCAGGGTTCCAGGTTTCGCTGGCGTCCGTGCTCTTGAAGATGCCCGCACCGGGACCGTGAAACGTTCCCGTGCCGGCGTAGATCATTGCCGGCGTGATCGGGTCGATGGCCAGGGCGAGGACGTTAGGGAAGAGCCCTGCGTCAGCCGGGTTCCAAGTGCCGGCGCCATTCGTACTCTTGAAGACGCCGTGAGAAAACAGCGTCCCGGCATAGAGTAACCCGGGAGTGTTTGGATCGACCGCGAGTGCGGTGACAATATTCCCGACGCCGATGTTGGCGGCTTCCCAGGTATCGCCGCCATTGGTGCTCTTGAAAACGCCGTTGGAGTTCGTGCCGACGTAGAGCAGACCCGGCTTGGTCGGATTGGGGGCAAGTGCAAAGACGGCGCTGCCTGTAGGCAGCCCCTTGCTCGCGGCTCTCCACGTGGCGCCGCCGTTGCTGCTCGCGAATACACCGTTGTCGGCACCGGCATAGAGCGTTCCCGGTGTGGTGGGATCCGCAGCGAGCGCGCGAATCTCCTGCCCCGATCCGGGGCCGTTGCTTGTCCAGGTGTTGATGCCGGCCGACGCGCTCCGCCCGGCAGCGATGAAAACTAGGCAACAGAGGACGGCGATGCATCGAACGATATGGATGCTGCGGCGACGGGGCCGGATGCTGTCGCGCATCCGACCGGGCTTCAAATTTTCCACCAGCATGCCCTCCTAGTGGCTCGAACTGCAGCCGTTGAGCGCGTTGTTTACCGCCTGGATGACGAGAGTGACGTCGACCTCAGCACCTTCGGTTACGCCCTGCGTACAACCCGACGATGGGGCATTGCCCAACGCAATGTTCACCAAGGTGATGAGCTCATCGACAGTGGCGCTATTGTCGCCGTTACAATCACCGACACAGGGTGGCGATCCTTGCTCGATATCAAAGACCCCGCCGGTCAAGGTTCCGGCGTAGACCCGTTGCGGCGCGTCCGGATCGATGGCGAGCAGCGTGACTCTGCTGCTCAGCCCGGTGTCGAGCGCACGCCAGACATTGCCGCCGTCCGTGCTCGTGAAAACGCTGCCGCCTACGCCGGCGTAGAGTGTGCCGGACGTTGTGGGATCGACGGCAAGCGCGGAGAAAGCAGTGTAGGGCATGAGCGGCAGGTCGCTGTCGACCGTGCTCCAAGTCTGGCCGCCATCTGTGCTCTTGTAGAAACGGCTGACGACGTCGTCGCCCAGCCCCGAGACGTAGAGCGTTGTCGGTGCGGCTGGGTCGATGGTGAGTGTTGCAAGGCTATTGATCTCGATCTGGCCAGTGCTGATGTCCGTCCACACCCCGCCGCCATCGCTGCTCTTGAAGACACTGCCGCGGCACACGTCGGTACACCGCGTCATCCCCGCGTAGAGCGTGCCGTGCTTGGTGGGATCGACAACCAGCGCGACCGGAGAATAGATGTCGGCGAGGTCGGAGGGTAAGCCAGTGCTTGCGGGCTTCCAAGTGCCTGCGCTGTTCGTACTCTTGGAAACACCATTCGATGTCCAGGCATACAATGTCCCGGGCGCAGTGGGGTCGATGATCAGGTTGCGCACCAAGGTAGAGGTCAAACCTGAAATGGTGGACCGCCAGTTATCTCCGCCATTGGTACTTCTGAACACACCGGCGGATGTTCCGGCGTACAGTATGCTTGGTGGTGTACTATCCAACGCGAGCGCACTGATGTTGTTGGCACCGTTGTCAAACGGTAGACCGGTGTTGGCCGGCCTCCAGGTCAGGCCGGCATCGGAGCTCTTGAAGACGCCGGCATCCGAGGTACCGCCGTAGAGGGTCCCGGGCGTTGTGCGATCGAACGCCATTGCGCTGATGTTCAGCGCACCAGGCAGGCCGCTGCTGGCCGAAACCCAGGTGCTTGCAGAATCAATGCTTTTGAAGATCCCGCCCTTGCCCAGAGGCGAGCCGGGACCATCGTTCGTCCCGACGTACAGCGTGGCGGGTGCAGTTGGATCGATGGAAACGGCGGTAATGTACGGGGCCACCTGGTGCGGGCTCCAGCTCACGCCACCGTCCGTGCTCTTGTACACGTTGCCCGCGTACTGCGTCCCGGCATAGAGCAATCCGGGTGTGATGGGATCAACGACCACCGCCATGACTCCGCCCTTGTTCGTCAAGTCGAGAGCGGTGCTCCAGCTTCCGCCGCCGTCTGCGCTCTTGAAGACGGCGCCGCCGACGCAGCAGAAGTTCGAGTAGGCGAATCCGAAGTAGAGGGTACCCGTGACCGTCGGGTCGACTGCCAACGCAGTGCCTCCGACTTCGGGCAGGCCGACGTTGGCGCTGCTCCAGGTTTTGCCGGCATCTGTACTGACGAAGACGGCAGCATTGACGGTCGTCACGTACACTATGCGCGGCGTCTTGGGATCGATGGCGATCGCGGTGACGAAAGTGGAACCGGGGAGGCCAGTTGAGGATAGCTCCCAACTCTCGCCGCCATTGCTGCTCTTGAACAAGCCGGCGACGTCGCCGCCGGCGGCTGTCGCAACATAGAGTGTCCGGCAAGCAGTCGGGTCGATGGCGACCGCTTCGACGTAGTCGTAGAGGCCGGTAGCTGTGCTGCTCCAAGAGCTACCCCCGTTCGTGCTCTTGAAGAGACCACCGCCGTCGGTGCCGGCATACAACGTGTCGGACGTACAGGGATCTACGGCGATGACGTTGACGTGCAGGTTCGTTAGACCCGTGCTGACGGTGTTCCAGGTAGCACCTGCATCGATGCTCTTGGTCACGCCGACGGCGGTGGCAGCGTACAACCTCTCCGTGGCGCTCGGATCAACGATGAGCGCTTTGATCCCCGTCGTTCCCGGCCCATGACTGGTCCACACGTTGCGGCCCGCCAGCGCGATCTGGGCACGGCTGACCAGCACAGCGGCGAACAGGACCGCGATACCACCAACCACGGACGTGTTGAGCTTGCGAGAGACTGCCTTCATAGTGTCCTGATTACGAGCGGAGGAACGAAAGGTTTCTAGCCGGCAAGCAAGTTGAGTTTGCTTTGCGAGGCGCGAAACCTTTGCCCTCCAGATTCGTATTCATGCTAGGGGTAAAGCGATGGGGCTTGAAACGAAGCCTAAGGTTGATGCTGCGGACGCTGCCATGGAGCGCTACTCCAACGGCGACGACGCTGCGTTTGCCGAGTTGTACGATGCAATTGCACCGCGACTGCTGGGATTTTTGCGCAGAGTCTCGCGGGACGCCATAGTTGCGGAGGACCTGATGCAGCAGACGTTTCTGCAGATGCATCGGGCGCGCGGGTCATTCATTTCTGGAGCCCGGGTGAAGCCGTGGGCTTTTGCCATAGCGAAGCGATTGCTGATCGACGACGCCCGCCGGCGGCAGGTGGAATTGCGTTTATTCTCGCACCTTCGAGGCAAAGGGTTTGCGATGACCTGCCAACCGGCCATGCCTGACGCAGCGGATCAGTTGCACGCGCGGCGGTTGGAGCACTGTGTTCAACAACGGCTCGACGCTTTACCCGATAACCAACGTATCGCTTTTCGACTGGTCAAAGAGGAAGGTTTGAGTCTCAAAAAAACTGCTGAGCTGCTGGGTACTTCGGTAACCGCGGTGAAGCTGAGAACGCATCGCGCCTACACGGCCGTGCGTAGCGTATTTCGCGAGAGGCCACTATGATCACAAACCTCAAGACACGGGTGTTGTCGACGGCGGCGGCGGAGCCATCGCCAACCCGGGCAGCGATCAAATCTCGCAACAAATTGCTCAGCCTCCTGGCGGGCACGGCTGGAATGGTAGCGTTCGTGATTTTCGCCCTGTTCATGTCGGACAGCCGGTTGGTACGGCTCGGCGGCGAGGTTACACCGCATCATCATTTGCAGCGCTCGGTGTGGCTCGTCGTGACCACGGCCGGAGGAGCGCTGGGTGTAGCTGCAACCGCTTTGTGGCTAGCCCTGTGGAGGGGTCGATCGATGCTAGGACGGTCTCGCAGCTTGCTCCTTTATGGGACTGCTCTGACGCCTATCTGTCTCTTCGCTTGGAAAGTGCTCTGCAGCATGGTCTTTGGTTACCCGATGATCGAGTGGCCGGAACGACCGGGGTTGAGGTGCCTTTCGCTGTCGCTCCTCATTGCGATTGGACCGCTGTTGACGTTTCTCGCCGTCCGTCGGACCGCACCGGTGCGGCCGGCGCTCAACGGTGCGTCGATGGGCGTTGCCGCCGGCGCGTGTGCCTGGGGTGCAGTGGACCTCTGGTGTCCCGTCGCGGCTCTACCGCACTTATTGCTCGGTCATGCTCTGCCGCTGTGCATTCTTGCAGCCATAGGCGCGCTTCTCGGCGAAGCGGTGCTTAAGGTCCGCCATCGCTGACGGCGAGGTATGGTTGATGATCGGCAATCGGCGCTGCGTTCACGGTATCCTAGCTGCCATGTTCGACGTCGTCGCCAATTCCATCGACGTCGACGCGGTGACCGCAGCTGTCGCGCATCCCGAAACAGGCTGGATGACCGTCCGGCCCTAAAGCAACGACGTACCAGGATGTAACTGAAGGGGCGCTAAGGGGGGTTACCCTCTCAGCCGCAAGTAATTTTGCCTTCGGGGCTCGGGCGAGCACTGCATCGGCACGCATCTGGCCCCGGAGCGATCAAGCCACTGTCGAGCATCCTCTGTCGCCAGCTTGATCCGTGCCCCGTCAGCAGGCACAAGGCGCGCATGCGCCGCGCCGGTTGGCTACCCGTCCCGATCATCGCCCTGCTGCCATTCGTGCTGCTGGCTTGGCTGGTCCCGGCCTTCAGCAACCTGACGATCGGGAACGACTATGTCGTCTACTCGATCGAGAATCAACTCGAGCTGCAGCTGGCGTTGCGACATGGCACGTTTCCTCTCTTCGACCCCGGGTTTGCCGCCGGCTCATCGGCGCCAGCACTGACGCTCGGACAACTGTACCATCCGCTGTCTCACCTCGCGGCGTTGCTGCCGGGGTATTGGGACGGTCGGGCTGGCGAATGGAACACCTGGCTGCGCTTGCTTTCGCTCGGCGCGGCCCAGCTCGCCGTCTACGGCGCGCTCGTCTCGCTTCGGCTGCGTCCGCTGGTCGCGTGCATTGTATCGCTGGCGACTATCTACAACCTGCGCATGCTCGATCTTTTCCGCTACGGCGCATCGTTGGAGGCTTACACCGCGCATCTGTTCTTGAGCGCTAGCGTCCTTTGGTACGCGTGCCGGCCGGCGCGGCGTCTCGGTCCGGCGGCAATCGTCGTCTCGACCTATCTGCTTACCGTCAGTGGTCATCCACAGATGGCCTACTACGGACTGCTCGCCGGAGGCGTGGTGTGGTTGCTCGCCCCGTTCTTGGTCGCCGATATGCTCCCCGATAGTGACGTTGCACAACGCCGGCTGCACTTCTACGCAACTACCGGGCTGTGTATGGTCGCCGGTTTCTTGCTGGCATCGGCTTACACCGTGCCCTTTGTATTGGACTTCGCGCGCGAGAACGGCAGCCGCTTCGCACAACCGTATGAATGGTCGAGCGCTCACCAAGACTCGTTGGGCGGCCTTCTTTGTAACTTCGTGCGGCCGTTTCACAGCGACGTGCACACTGCCTTTGGGAGCTCAGCCCTGTCTTCGTTGGCGCTGGCGGCGCCACTGCTCTCCGGTGGGCGCCGTATACCGGTCGTGCTTTGGATTGTGAGCTTGCTAGCGGCGCTGGTCCTCATCTTCGCCTTGGGCTCGGCGACGCCGCTGCACCACTTCGTGTGGAGGGTGTTGCCGTTGCAATCGACGATGCGCATCCCCGGCCGCGCGACGATGCTGCTCCCGATGCTTCTAACGTTGCTTCTGGCCTGGGCGTTACGTGACGAATCGCCGCAAACGCGCTCGCGGGGCAAGGCGGTACTGGCGCTTGTCGTTGGAATCCTGCTGGCGGTCGGCTGGCTATTCTCCGACCACCTCCCACCGTCCGGTCCGTTTTCGCCAGTAGCGCTACACGTGGTTCCAAGTTGGGTGGAAATCGCCTGGATCGCCTGCGGCGAGCTAGCGTTGATAGCGCTTGCCGCCGCCGCGATGTCGCCGCGATTTCGAATCGTCTTCGAAGCCGTTTGTTTGATCGCCGTGGCCTTGCAGTCGGCAAGTATCCTGGCGTTCGGTACCTGGACGACAACGCGTCCGCCGAGCCCGACCTTGCGCGAGCTAGAGGCAGCCAGACAAATCACGCTCACCTACCCCTTTTCCTTCGGATGGGGCATGTACCCGAGCTCAGTCGAGGAACATCTCAAGCACACGTTCTTTGCGCCGCAGCTGGCGCGCTTGTACACGTCGACAACGCCTGTCAATTCGCAGACAGAGGCCTACGCACTGCTACAGACACAGCGCCAACCGGATCTTGCGATTGTCGAGACCCAGCAACCCGGAGTGGCACTACCCAATGCCGACATCCGGGCGGGAGAGGTCACGCTGGACTACACGAGCTTCAACCGTTTCATATTTTCGGCCACGTCGGAGGTGCCGGCATTGCTGGCGTGGTCGTTCCCGTACAATGATCGCTGGCGGGCTTGGATCGATGGACAACCGGCGCCGCTCTGGCGCGCCAATGGCAACGAGCTTGCGGCCATTGTCCACGCAGGCACGAGTCGCGTCGAGCTGAAGTATGAAAGCCCTGCAGCGATTGCGGGCATCGTCGTGAGCTTGCTCACCGCCACGATCTTGGCCGGCTGTCTGGGTTGGACGATCGCCTCACGCCCGTTGCGAGTGTTGGCGTTGGGTGCTGCGCTCGTCTTTCCCGCGACGGTCGGTGCTGTTCTCGCCCTCCGAACCTATGGCGGCGACAATCTAGGCACTCGGTATCGATGGCATTGGGAGGGGCGTCCCAAGGGGAACATTGCGTTTGGAAAGAGCACGCGCATGAGCTCCATCGCGAATGACGAGAACAAGCACTTGATGCACAGCAGCCGTGCCGTCGACGGCGTCGTGGCCGGAGAAGGATCGGCAACGACGGCGGATGAGAACAACCCGTGGCTGCAAATCGATCTCGGCAACACACGTCGCATCGGGCGCATTGTCGTGCACGAAGGCGTCCGCAATCGCGCTTCGCCGCTGCCTCCCTACCTCCCGCTGCGCGTCGGCGTCGGCAATGATCCGCACGAAACACCGGTGCTGTTCGTGATCGACCAACCGAGCTCGCGCGGAGTGTGGGAGTTGCCGCTGGAGACGCCGGTCGACGGCCGTTATGTGACATTGGCGTCCACCAGCAAGGCGTCGATGAGCCTAAGTGAGGTCGAGGTGTACGAAGCCGTCCCTGAAACGTGATCCGTCACGATCGGCATCCAGCAGCCGAGCAGCCGAGAATGACCCGACGGCTTGGCAGTCTTTCCACTCTGCAGTATGACCCGGACCGGATGAAGCGTGTCCTGGTCATTCCCTACGACTTGAACCACATTGGTGGAGGATCGTGTGTAGCAGCTTGGGCTTTGCAGGCTCTGGTACAGCACCATTCGGTGTCGATTCTGACCTGGACAACCCCGGATCTGGACATCACCAACCGTCTTTTCGGCACTAGCTTGCGCCAACGTGATTTCCGCTGGTTCACCATGCCTGCGCTCGTGCGTAACGCGTCCTTGCTCACTCCTTCTCGAATGGCGCTGCTGAAAACCCACATCCTCTACAGGAAGGCCAAGCAATTGAACCGCAGCGAATGTTTCGATGTGGTGTTTGGGATGACCAATGAGATCGACGTCGGATCGAACGTCATTCAGTACGTTCACTATCCCTGGTTGCAATGGCCGCGCCCGAGATACGACTTACGCTGGTATCACTTCTCGTCGCTGGTGCTCGCCTATCGGCGGATGGCCGCAGGTCTATCGGGATACGACCAGGGGCGGGCGGCGCGCAACTTGAGTCTGGCCAACTCCGATTGGACCGCCGCACGCTTCGAGGAGTGCTACGGCGTGCGTCCACGCACACTGTACCCGCCGGTGCCGGGAGGATTTCCGGAAGTGCCGTTCGCCGAAAGAGATCGCGCCTTCGCCGTCGTCGGACGTATCGCTCCGGAAAAGCGGATCGAGAATCTGATTCGTATCGTCGCCGCTGTGCGAACGCGCGGCCACGACGTCGCACTGCGTATCATTGGACGCGCTGAAACACCGGCCTTCACGGAGAAGCTTGCTGCCGTTGCCGCTCCGCACCGGGCTTGGATTTCGTTTCATCAAGATCTGCCGCGCCACGAGATGGTGCGTTTGATCGCGCGCCACCGCTATGCGCTGCACGGTATGGCGGAGGAACACTTCGGCATCGCCCCGGCCGAAGTGCAGCGCGCTGGTTGCATCACCTTCGTCCCCAACGGCGGCGGACCTCCGGAAATCGTCGGCCGAGACGAAAGGGTCATTTTCCACTCGGCCGAAGATGCCGTCGAAAAAATCGATCGCATGTTGCGCGATTCGGATCTCGAAGAGAGTCTGCGACGCGATGTCGAGGCGCGCCGCCTGCGTTTCACCGAGCAGCGCTTCATGAGCGAGATCCTCGCCATCTTCGATTCGTTCGGTGCGTCCGCCCCTCGCGACGCGACGTTGCCGGAGGACGGCTCAGCGGCACAACCTGCGGCACAGCTCCGTCAGGTTTGAGCGAGCGCTTGGCGCAGCGACTGTTTTGCTTCCGCGCCAACACCAGCCTCGATGACGGTCTGCGCCCCACAGTCGATTGGTATCTGCGGCGAAGTCGACGTTCCGAACACGATCTCGCCGCCCGCCAACCAAGCGGATCTATCCTGAGCTCGACCGCTGCAGATGCTGGCGTATGAACTCCCCCCTGACGACGATTACCGAGAACCGTTGGTCGCTGAACGGAATAATCTCACCCGGGGCATTCATCGCCGAGAGTTGCCGCGCAATGCTAGTGGCGTACGACTTCTGACCGCGCTCGAAACTGGTGAGCACAACCCATTCGCTCTTCTGCAGCGCCGTCGCCAACTCAGCCGGCTCCGGAAACTCGATGACGCGGCGGTCGGCATACCAGGCGATCTGCGGACGACTGGCGCCCATGATCACCGCTTCGCGCGGGGAATGTTCACGAACGAATTGCAAAGCCTCCAGAAACGGCGGATAGCCAAGAGTGATCTGGGTCGAAAAGATCGGCGCCGTCAGCCTCTGATTCCACATGAAGATGATGAGCGCCGTCGGAAGCAGAGCTAGACGCCAGCGATCGCGCAGGATCTGCGTAACACCAACCGACGCAACGATGGCGGCAAACGGCAGGATCGACGTCACTAGCCGGATTTCCTTGTATCGGTAGACACTGAACCACAGCAGAATGCCGATGATCACCAAGCTACAGGCCAGCGTCACTCCGTTGCGGCGCCAGACCGTCCAAATCACCCCGAATGCCAACAGAACGGTTGTCGGAGGCGAAAGCATGTCCGGCAAATGGACCAAATAGAAGTACCACGGCATGGACACGGCCGGCATGTACATTTGAAGCTGCTGCGATGCCTGTTTGAAGCCGATCAAAGCATCGCCGAAGGCGATTTGCTGTCGCAGCAACCATGGAACGACAAGCAGCATTGCAACCAGTGGAGCCCCAAGAAACTCCACGGTGCGAACTCGCGACCATTGCTCCTCGCGGCGGAGGAGCAGGGCGCCGGCCAGCCGCAGGAGAACGAACAACCCAAACAAGGTCGCGGTATACCGGGTCATCAACGCCAGCACCCAGCTCACCCAGCTCAGCCAGAACCAGCGTGGATTGCCACGCAATCCGAGCTCGAAGCCGAGGATGGCCGCTGAAAAGAAGGCGAGAAAGGGAATCTCGCTGAGAAATTGCCCGGTCATGACCCAGAACTGCGGCGCGGTTGCGAGCAAGTACGCCGCGAATAGGCCCGTAACGCCGTCGAAGGCAGTGCTCGTCGTGGCATAGGCGACTCCCAGCGCGAGGATGGCTAGCGCCAAGGTCGCCAACTTGACCGAACGATCGTCGACCGCGCCGGTCGCCCACATGCTGGCTGCGCCGGCCAGCGGCAACAGAGGCGGGCGTAGCAGATTCGGTTTGCCCGCAATGGCGAATCCCTCACCTCGAAGGACTGAGCGCGCAATCGAGGCATACTCGGCTTCGTCCCACATGAGCATGCCGAACGACTGCTGAGTCCGGCTGTAGGTCGCGCCGGCGGCGGCAAGAAGCAGGAGTACGGCACCATGTTGACGAAGACGGGACGCAATCGGCGTCATCCGGCCACCTCAATCCATGGCCGCCGGCCGAGCACCAGCTCACGCAGCAAAAACCAGCTCAGGCGGCGCACCAAGGTCCACGTCGCCGCGGTCTCCTTGCGCTCGCCACCTAGACGCGGCAACTCGCGTGTCGCGAATTCTTTGATCCGCATGCCCAATTTGGCGGCGCGAATGGTGCTCTGCAGCTCGACCTCGTGCAGCGGCGCGTCCAACCGCAAACGGCGCAACGAATCGACCTGAAAAGCGCGATATCCGTTGATTGCGTCCCACACGCCGGATCGCCACAACAAACGCACGAGGCCGCTGCACGCGATGTTGCCCCATTTGCGGATGCGCAGCGGATCGTCGCTGTCGTCGCTCTGCGCGTCACGAAGGAGGAAACGGCCGCCGATCACCAGGTCGTAGCCCTGGTCGAGAAACTCGACTATGCGTGAGAGGTCGCGCGGATCCTCGTTGCCGTCGGTGCTCAGAAATATCACCCGTTGGGTTTCGACGATGCCGGCAGCAAGGCGAAACGCGTTGCCGCGGCCACGCTGCGGCTGGCGTACGACCTCTATTCCGTGCGCCGCGTAGACGTCCAACGTACCGTCGGTGGATCCAGGATCGATCGCTACCACGCACTCGAAGAGTTGCCTCGGCAGCATGGGCAAGAGCTGCACCAAAGCATCGCGCTCGTTGTAGGAAAGCAGTACGAGAGTGGTTGACGCTGCCGGCAATCGCGGCTTGCCGTCGGATTCATTTTTCATTTTCACGTTGCAACCACCGTGTCCAGTTGCCTGTGGCGTACATGGATGCCGCGAAGGGGTCAACTTCGTGAGCATGCGGCCACAGTTGCCAAGTGGGAACGAGGTGAGGCATGCCCAATCAGAGGGCTACGGGAGCGCCTCGGCACCTTGTTGGGCGCATTTGATCCCCTGTCGAAATAGTTCCCACTGCGGCTGGGTACGGTATCAATCGAGCCATGGGCAACTCTCGATTTCCCCTGCTGGGGGTTCGATTTCCAAAGCCGAGTAGGATACGACGATCGCGGCTTGGGGGCCATTGCCCGCCACTCTCAGGAACAATACCAACAATAGTCTGGAGGAGAGAGGCACTATGAGAAGCATGCGGCGCTTCATACCTGAAGCCGTATCGATCGTTGGGGTCCAGCAGGCGCGGACGACGCACCGGCCATTGCTTCGAGTAATCCTGCGAAGCGTTTGCGGTTCCGGTCCGATCTCGAGCTCGGTGTTGTTCGTTGCTTGGCTCTGCTTCTTTTCTCCCGGTCAAGCGTCAGCTCACAGCTGTTCCGACTGCGGCGGCGACGGCCAACCTGCATGTTGTGTATTGGATGGTTGCGGCGGGGCGTGTGATTCGGGGAACACTGAAGTGCTCGGATGCTCGGGTGGCGATTGTGGCTGCTCAATCTCGCGCTGCTACAAGAACCGGTCCTGCAATGACTGCGGCGGCGAGGGTCAGCCGGCGTGCTGTCTGGCCGAGTGTGGCGATCTGCCCCTCGGCGGCTGCCGCGGCGGACGCACCGAGTACACGCTCGGAGGTTGCACCGGCGACGAGTGCCGCTGCAACGCTTCGCCGATCAGCTCGATCGGCCGCTGCTACGCAAAACAAGAGTGCGGCAAAGAGAACGAGCGCACCTGCTGCCTCGGTGAGGGCACGGCGTGCGCCTCCGGGCTGGCGCAATTCACTCCTTGCGGTGGAATCACCAACTGTCTTTGCAGCGAGATCGCCCTATCGGCCGGCATCTGCAAGCCGACCAACTGCGGCGGCGAGGGCGAGCGCGGCTGTTGTGCCTTCGGTCCGGATCGCGCCGCCGAGGGACTGCTCCCCGACAAGCCGTGTCACGACGGCCTCGTAGAGTTGTCCGGCTGTCAGGATCAGCTCGGCGATGCCGCTTGCCAGTGCAGCGGCGTCGGCATCACGACCTATTCGAGCGGTCGCTGTTTCGACCCGCACTGCGGCGGCGAGGGCGAGCGCGCTTGTTGTCTGCTCGAGCGGTCGAGCGTTCTCGACCCGGGTTGCGGCGATGGCCTCATCGAGGCGAAAGGTTGCGCCGGCGATTGTTCGTGTACGCTCGGCGGCGGTAACTCGACGGGCACGTGTGTTCGTCCGGCGCCGTGCGGCGGCGAGGGCGAGCGCGCTTGCTGCACGCTGGCGTTCGAATTTGCCAGCGGAACGGCGAGCGCCTGCGCCGCCGGGCTAACCAAGGTTCCCGGCTGCAGCGGCAATTGCTTCTGCGGCAAGAGCCTCACCAACGTCGTCGACAACGACGTGCTCAGCTTGTCCGACTCGAGCTGTGTCCGTTTCGCCGACATTGCTGAGCCGAGCACGGGCTTTACCGCGCCGACACGTATCTGCCCGCGGGGGACGTGCGAGTCGGGCGGCGACGTCACGGCCTGCACCGCGGGTACCATATGCGGCGGCTTCCAGTTCTGCTCACCGCGCACTTGCAACAGCAACGCCGACTGTGTGGTGCATGGCAATTCGGGCACGGTGAACCTCGGGTCCTGCAACGGTCCGTGCGAGGTCACCGGCTATACCGACCTGCACGTACACCTTTTCGCCGACATCGGGCACGGCGGCGGCGTGCTTGCCGGGGCGCCGTGCCCGCGCGGCAACGACACGTTTTGCAGCGAGGCATTTCCACCGGCCACGCCGACAGCTCATCCGCCGACGCCCTCGCCGACTCCGGGCCCGCAATTCTTCAAGGGCGGCTGCAGCTCGTCGTACTGCGACTCGACCATGAGTCTCGACGTCAACGATGCGTTGAAGCAGTGCTACGGGACCGATCATAACCTCGTTGCCACGAACGGTGATACGCTCGACGCTCCCGTCTGCCCTGCCTATCTGTCCGGCTGCGGCGCCAGGCAGTTTCACACTGAACACAGCCTGCTGAGCGCCGTTCTCGACCCGCACAAGGGCGGCGACGCGATCGGCGGTGGCACCAAGGATTCATCCGGCTCCAACCTCGGCGCACCGGCGTTCAACGGCTGGCCGCAGGCGACCAGCACCACCCACCAACAGACGTACTACAAGTGGCTCGAGCGCGCCTGGCGCGGCGGCTTGCGTCTGATCGTGCAGATGGCGGTGACCAATACGGCCCTGTGCAAGTCGAACCGCCACATCCCCGGCTTCAACTGCGACGACTCGATGGCCTTTATCGATCAGCAACTGCAGGCGGCCTACGATCTGGAGAACTACATCGACAAGGTCGTCGGCAACGGTGTCGACAACGACGAGGGCTGGTTCCGCATCGTCTTCACGCCGGATCAGGCGCGTGAGGCCATCGCCAACGGCAAGCTCGCCGTCGTCCTCGGCATCGAAGTCGATCATCTCTTCAACTGCCGCTTCCCCAAGGATCATTGCCAGTACACGTTCAGCGATTCCGTCGACAGTTGCGACTTGTCGGATAGCGACACGGACACCAGCTCCTGCCGCGACCCCAACGACCCGACCAAGTCGTCGGAGACGTGGGTGCGCGAGCAGGTCGCCCACTACTACAACGATTGGGGCGTGCGGCACATGTTCCCCATCCACAACTTCGACAACGCCTACGGCGGTGCCGCCACCTGGCAGAATGCCATCGAAGTCGGCAATCGCGCCGTCGAGGGCCAGTGGTACAAGACCCGCGACTGCTACTCGGAGGGCTACCGCTTCAAGCTCGACCCGGTGATCGAGACGGCGCTTCTGCAACTGGGATTCGGAATCACCGGAACGCCGCCACTGCGTGTCGAGAGCGCTTCCTGCAACTACTTCGGCCTTTTCCCGCTCGGCAAAGTGCTGATCGACGAGATGATGAACAAAGGGATGATCATCGACATCGACCACATGTCGAGCAAAGCCATCGACGACACGCTCACCATCGCCGAAGCGCACAGCTATCCGTTGATCGCTACCCATGCCCTCTTCCGCGACCTCCACAACGAGGAGATCCGCCACGAACGCATGCGTACCCAGACCCAGCTCAAGCGGCTCAACAAACTGAACAGCATGCTGGCAGTGATGCTCAAGGACGACGTTCTCGACACCGACTTTCGCGGCTACCGCAAGACGAAGAATTACGACGGCAGCGGCATATCCGACGACTGCCGCCATTCCACCAAGACCTTTGCCCAGGCCTACAAGTTTGCGGTCGACAAGATGGGCGGTCGCGTCGGCATGGGAAGCGACTTCAACGGCGTCGCCGGACATTTCGGTCCGCGCTTCGGCAACCTGGCCTGCGGCGGACCCGAGCTCCTCAATTTGACCTTCGACAGCGCGATCACGGCGGAGAACAACGGCATGGACGACGAGCGCAGCGCCCAACTGCGCGAGAACCAGAAGCTCGTTTACCCGTTCAGCTTGCCGGGCTTCGGCTTCCTCTACAAACAGGTCTCCGGAGAAAAGACCTTCGACTTCAACGTCGACGGCCTGGCGCACATCGGTCTGTTGCCGGACTTCGTGAAAGACATGAGCGTCATCGGCCTGTCCGACACCGACCTCGATCCGCTCATGCGCTCCGCCGAAGAGTACATCCGCTTGTGGGAGCGCGCCCTCGGACAGACGCCGCGCTCCGGTTGCGACTACACGCCGAGCGTCGCGCCCACACCAACCCCCTACGATGCATCGAGAGATCTGACCGATCTGAGGCTAGTGACGCCCACCGCCGGAGCTACGCTCTCACCAGCGTTCGATCCGAGCGTCCAAAACTACGAGGCGAAGTTTGATTCCAGTGCCACCACGACGACCCTAACGCTCGAAAAGCATGACGCGTCGGCGACCGTCACCGTCCAATGGCTGGGCGGGGTCGTCGCGGGGCCGCCGTATACTCTGGGGTTGGGGTCGGTGCCGTCGAGGGCGCCGTCGTTCTTGATGATCCAGGTCAGCAAGGACGGGCAGAACAAGATCTACACGGTGGAAATCTGGAAGCTCGATTCCGATGCTGATCTGGGTGTGCTTGCTCTGAACGGCATCGCGTTGTCGCCGGCGTTCGACGCCGCCACCACCACGTACAACATGACGGTTTCCAAAAGTAGAGCATCGACCACCGTATTCGCGTTTCCGGACTACCCGAAGGCCACCGTCGTCAGCGGCACCGGAGACTGGCCTCTGGCTCTGGGCGCCAATGTCCGCAAGGTGATGGTGAAGGCAGAGGATCCGGCGGTACCGCTGAAGATCTACACCGTCAACGTGTTCCGCAACGGCAATGCCGACCTTGCCGCGTTGAAGGTCCTGCGTGGCGGTGTGGAAGTCGGTTTGATTCAAGACACCGCGGGCACGCCGGGCTGCACCGGATCGCCTGGTTTCCTCCCGGCCTGCACATCGTACGAGACCGAACGGCTGACGTCAGATGTCACGTCGGTGCAGATCGACGCGGTTACAGAAGATCCGGCCGCGGTGATTGAATCCGGGACCGGAACGCAGAACCTCATTTCAGATGCCACGGGAGTTCTGGTGAAGGTGAAGGATGACCCGACCGAGAAAACCTACTCGGTGCTCATCCGGCGTCGCAACGGCGACGCCAACCTATCGGCATTGTCGCTCAGCAGCAGCGACATTCCGCTCAGTCCGTCGTTCTCCAGCGGTGTCACGGAGTACAGCATGACGGTTGCCAGTGGCGTGAGCTCGACGACAGTCGGCGCGACGGCGAGCAACAATACCGGCGGCATAACCACCAATCCCGCTACCGTGTCGGGCACGGGCGCATGGTCGTTGGGTGTCGGAAAGAATGTCCGCGACGTAGTGGTGACGGCGGACGATCCGCTGGTTGCCAAGGTTTACGCGCTCGAGGTGTACCGCGAAGCACCGCCGACTCCGACCCCGACGTCGACTCCGACTCAGACGCCGACGCAAACGCCCACGTCGACCCCGACGGTCACACCGACGCGGACACCCATCGACATCGACAGCGATGGTGTTGCCAATACGCTGGAAGAGGGCGCACCGAACGGCGGCGACGGCAACGGCGACGGCTCTCCCGATGACACGCAACCCAATGTCGCTTCGCTGCCCAACGGCGCCGACGGCAGTTACCTGACCATTGTTACCGATCCGTCGTGTCCGCTCGCGGCGGTCCGCGCGATGCCGCTGGCCCTCGCCGACTACACGCTGCCGTTCGGAGCGTTGTCGTTCGAGCTGCCGAACTGCCCGAGCAGCAAGGTGACGATCTACTATCACAACAGCGACGGCCTCAGCGCTCCGCCGTACTACTATGTCAAACAGGGGCCGTATCCGCCGGGTGCTGCCAACAACATCGCCTATCGGCTGAGTCCCGACGCGCCGCACTACGTCACCTTCGGCAGCGCCGCACTCAGCTTCGACCCGGCGGTCGGTATGGTGATGTTCACGCTAACCGAAAGCGTCGCCGGTGACGACACGGCGGGGGATCACCGCATCGTCGATCAAGGTGGACCGGCGCTGCGCGGGCCATCACCGGTTCCCGTGCTGCGAGGGTTCGGTGCGGTCGCCTTGCTGGCGCTGCTGCTCGCTGCGGCGCGGCGCGGCTTGCGTCGATGAAGCTTCTCGACGTCCGGACATTGGGTGATCGAACGGCGTTGGGAGGGACCGTTCGCGGTTCAGTGTTCGCCGTTCGCTGCCTCACTGATTGTACCGCGGGCCCAGCTCCTGCCAGCTCTTCGGATACCGTCCGCCCTTTTCGTCGTACTTCAGTAGCGCGTCGACGTCCTGCTCCTTCTTCAACGGCGCGCCGACGAACGGGATGTGCTCCTCGACTTTCTGGATGGTCATCCCTGACCGCAGCAGTGCGCTGATCCAGTCGATGAGCTCCGAGGTCGACGGCTTCTTGCGCAGCTCGCTCT
>JACQEN010000175.1 GCA_016200585.1 Deltaproteobacteria bacterium | reverse complement strand
TGATCTCGGGACGTCCATCGAGAATTCCGCCGACTGCCCCAAAGAATTTCTGCATCGGCTCGCTACTGCCATGGGCCGCCAGGGCACTGGCATCGGCATAGACTTCGTAGAAGAGAAACTCTCCCGGCACGGCCTGACTGCGGTTCAAGACGTACGTCAGAGTTCCCGGCTCATTGGCCCTGACGTGGGCGATCATTTTCTCGGCTTCGCTTTGGAAGCTGCTCTCGTTCCCGGCTTTCACTTTCAGCTTTGCAACCACCGTTACAGCCATGCTCGTTCCTCCCGTCTCAGCAAACAGATCGCCGATTAGCCCGGCGGGGGACCTTGAAGCAAGAGGGATGTCCGCGGCCTGGAACTATCCCGGCAACGTGACGGTGAAGCTGGTCTTGCCACCCGGCGGCGACTCGCAGGTCAGCGACCCACCGTGCAGGTCCTCCACGATCCGCTTGCACGAGCTCAAGCCCAGACCATTGCCATCACGCTTTGTCGTAAAGTGGGTGTCGAAAATGAACGGCAGAACTTCCGCCCGAACACCCGGCCCGTCGTCGACAACGCGCAACCAGGTTGCCGCGGAATCTTGCCCGATTTCGATCTCGAAGTTACCCGCGGAAGAAATCGCCTGCGCGGCATTGATCAGAAGGTTGGCGACGACGCGCTTGAGGTCACCCGCATTGCACAAGCAAGGACGCAGTTTCGTCTGCGCCGTCAGTTTCCATCCGACGCGAGCGATGTCCGGATGAAGTGCAAGCTCCTGCTCCAGGCACTCGCGCGTCAGAGCGAGTGGGTCGTGCAGCGCCTTGGCATAACTCGATCCCGCACCGCGGGCCTTGCTCAAAGCCTCACGCATCATCGTCTCGAGACGGCCCTGCGCATGTCCGATCAACTCGAGAAGCCGCAAGTTGTCGTCGTCCGGCGTCAGCCCCTCGGCAACCATCGAGGCACCGGACAAAACGTTGAGCAGATTGAGCATATCGTGCACGAGCATGTTGACCTGCTCGTAGCTTGCTTGCATGTCGTCGAGCGTGCCGCGCATGCGACCGGCAATCGTCCGCATCATGGCGGTCAACGGTTCGGGCTCGCGGCTCAGGTAGTTGTTGAACACCTCGCGCGACACTTCAACCAGCCGCGTCGGCCCGACTGCACGGACGGACGCGCTACGAACACCCGGGTCGAGAAGCGCAATCTCGCCGATGTATTCGTCGCGCTGCACGATGGCAATCACCCGATCGTCGCGGAAGATCTCCAGAGCACCCTCGGCGACGATGAACAGCGAGGAACCGGATGAGCCGTGCTGGAATAAAATTTGTTCCGAATCGAGAGCCAGGGTTGAGCAAACCTCCGCCACTTGCCGTAAGGTGGCTGGCGGAAACGATTCGAAGAGATCGATACGGCTCAACAGGTTGGCGACCAATTCGTGATTCAGCTCCGTCGTCGCCGCAAAGCTCTCATCGGATGCAGGCACGGTTTCTGGCCTTTTCAACCGTTGCGGTTTGACCGCGTACGTCGCCTCCGGCACCTGCCCAGCTCCCCCGAATAAACTCGCTGAAGCATACCGGATTCTTGACGCGCGAAAAAGCGCAGAATGACGCCCCTAATCTGCGGCAAGCCGCGCCCACGACGGGGGTTCACAACCTGCGCACCGTCCACTCTCCCTCATCCGAACCGAATACTCATTGCTACAGTCCGCTCAGGCAACCCGTGCTTGCGTGGCTCAAGACGCTCCGGTACCTTCTCAGCGCTCGTCGATGCTTCCTTCCGGCAACCCGGAAAGCCACTGACGAATACCGCAGCAGCTTAGACCGTGCGGGCGCATCAATCTCTCGGAGGAACATCCATATGGCGGTTGCCCGCGACGTAGCGGCAGCATCAACATCGCAACATTCTTGGCTGCGCAAGCTCGAGAGCTTGCCTTTTTGGGGCGTTCATCTCGCATGTCTCATGGTTCTGTGGGTTGGATGGAGCTGGTTTGCCGTATCCATCTGCGCCGCACTTTACCTGCTCCGCGTCTTCGGGATCACCGGCGGGTACCACCGCTACTTCTCGCACCGAGCCTACAAGACCAGCCGTCCTGTACAGTTCCTCTTGGCGTTGCTTGGCACCTCAGCGGTACAGAAGGGGCCTCTCTGGTGGGCGTCCCTGCATCGCCATCACCACCGCTACACCGACGTCGAAGAAGACATCCATTCACCAAAGATCAGCGGCTTTTGGTGGTCGCACGTGGGCTGGATTCTTTCCGACCGATACATGTCGACCAAGTGGGAAGCGATTCGTGACTTCGCGCGTTTTCCGGAGTTGCGCTTCCTCAACCGCTATCACCTCATGACTCCCCTAAGCCTGGCGATCGCGCTGTTTTTGACCGGATACGCGCTCGAACACAATCTACCGGGGTTGCGAACCTCGGGAAGCCAGCTGCTCATCTGGGGCTTCTTCGTCAGCACCACCCTAGTGTACCACGCCACCTTCACGATCAACTCCTTGGCGCATGTCTTCGGCACGCGTCGTTTTGAAACTAGCGACTCGAGTCGAAACAACCTCATCTTGTCGCTCCTGACCCTCGGCGAGGGGTGGCACAACAATCATCACCGCTATCCCGGCTCCGAGCGTCAAGGCTTCTATTGGTGGGAAATCGACGTTACCCACTATGTGCTGCGGAGCCTCTCGTGGCTCGGCTTGGTGTGGGATCTACGTGAACCACCGCCGTCGATCTACCTAGAAGCCGAGGGCCAGCACGCCGACACCTGGCCGGCGCAAGGCTGAGCTCGATTTATCCGGTAGGGATACCTGAGATGTGCAGTGCCGGGTTCGGACACTCGATGGTGACCTGATCGCCCAGCACCGTGTACAGATAAGGCCGGTTCGATGCCGGGTCGTTCGGGGGCATGGTCAAATCCGGCGGCCCAAGCATCGCTAGGGTTTGCGGCACGTGACCATTCCTTTTTTTGTACGCCGCGATCGCCCGCAGGACCACCGCTTGCCGTTGGGCACAAGTGTCGAATTGATATTGCGCTACAACGCGCGACGGAGCGTGAGGCCCTTCTGTGCCACGATCGACGTATACCAGCACAGCATCCAAGACGAGTAATGCGCCGATCGTTATGATCGCTGCTCGGCGGAAGCGGCGAGTCAGGACCACGGACTTGCGAGCTTCCTGCTGCGGTCCGAGCTCCTGTTTCATCTCCGCCACCAACTGGCGGGCCAGATCGCTTGAGTTCTCTTCGGTCGAGCCGATCATCGCAATATCCGGGGCTACAACGCTTCCGAATCGGCGTACAAGGTTCCATTCTGGAAGTAGTACGTGACGGAGCCACCTTGGTATGTTCCGCGGATGTAGACGTCATAGTCGCGGCCTTGCAGAAGGCGCCGCAAGAATAGGGTCGTGCCCTTCGAGACACGCGCGCCCGGTACGCTCGGAACTGGACCAGGACCGGTAACGGTCATCTCGAATTGGGCTGAGTCCGAAATCGCTTCCATCGCCTTTGCAACGTTAGCGACGTCTGTCATCGCAACCGTGTTTAGAACCCTGGTGCTGTACACTCCCATGAAGAACGTGAACGCAATAGCCCCCAAAACCAGGATCATCGCGACTACGACAACGATCTCTATGAAGGTAAAGCCGCGCTGTCGACGCTCCACCTGCATCGTCGTGAAACTTCTTCCCCCCATTCAAGCAATGTTCAAAAGCATTTGACGTGCCAAAGCACCCGTGACTCCGCGTGTCTGCTTCGGGCTACAAGGAATCCCGTAATCCGATCGTACTTTCCTGACACTTGGCCAGGATTGCGGCTCGCCCATGCCGTGGGCGCGGTCTGATCTTGCGGACTTCCCGCCACCCGATACGACGGCGGCCCCCCGCAACGAAATGCCAAGCTCCAACGAAACTCTCGCGCCACCAATCTGAACACCGAGCGCCTGCGTACTTCCCTCTGGAATCGAAGTCTGATCGAGGGTGTTGCGAAGCGACAAAGGCGTGGTTGCCGTTCAAAAGGAATACGAACAAGACCTGGCCGAACTGTATGACCGCTACGGGGCGGCGGTGTATCGGCTTGCCCTCCGCATTACGCAGGACCCAAGCGCAGCGGAAGAAATCTGTCTCGATGCATTCCTGCAATTGTGGCGGCAGGTGATCCGTTCCGATCAGCCCCGCGGACGTGTTCAGGCTTGGCTGTTTACGATCGCCCGTAGTCGCGCAATCGACCGGGTTCGAGCCGGTAGCGCGGTCAAACGCACGCAATCAGACGACATCAATGTCGATTCTCCGAGCAACCAACCCGATGAAATGGCCGACCTAGCTCAACGGCAACGCTTGGTACGCGACGCGATGGCTGAGCTTTCCTCGGCTCAACGCGCAGCGCTGGAGCTGGCCTACTACGAAGGTCTGTCGCATTCTCAAATTGCCACTCGCCTGGGCGAACCTCTCGGAACGGTAAAGACGCGTATCCGGCAGGCGATGCTGACGCTTCGCCAAAAACTCAAACCGGTGTTGACGACCACATGACGCACGACGAGATCAAGACCGAACTATCGTCCTTTGCTCTGGGCGCCCTCGATCCCGGGGAACGCCAAGCCGTCGAGGGTCATTTGACCGAGGGTTGCTCCGAGTGCCAGCGGGAACTTGTAACCTGGCGAGAGGTCGTTGGCGACCTTGCCCTGGCTTCGTTGGAAGATGGGGCTCCCGACCTCAAACCCCGTCTGCTTGAACGCGTCGCCGGCGAACGATCAACACGTAGCTGGCCAGCGCACCGGAGGGCCATGCTACCGCTGGCACTCGCTGCCGGCGTACTCTTGGCGATCGGGTTTGGATTGGCCCTAAACTGGCGCGCAAGAGCGCTCGAGTATTGGGCGCAAGTTGCAAACCTGCGCCAACAGCTCTCCGAGTCAAGCAACCAGATGCAAAGTCTGACGGAATTGCTCGCCAGCCGGCAAGAGGACATTGCAAGGCTGCGCGCCACTCTCGCCGCTGCAAATCAGGCGCTCGAGGTCATCCAACGCCGCGGATTGCAAATCGTCAGTCTAAGGGAGACCACGGACGCTGCACCCGCCGAAGGTCATGTGTTGTTGAGCTCCGAAATGCACCGGGCGTTGTTCTACGCCTTCGACCTGCCGCAGATTGAGACAGACAAGGCTTACGAGCTGTGGTGGATCACTGAAGCGCAGGGACCCGTCATGGCCGCCCTTTTCCGTCCGGATCAACGTGGATTCGGTCGAGTCGACCTGGCTTTGCCTGCTGACGCCGGAAAGATTCAGGCGGCCGCTGTAACGATCGAGCCCAATGAAGGTGTGTCCAAGCCGACCGGGCCAACGGTATTGATTGGCAAGCTCTAGCCAAACAGGGACCTTCTACCGCAAATGCCAGATCCGATGAATCCAATCGTCAAGCGCCCTTCGTAGATTCGACCGAGGAATCGGGTGTGGAAGCTGTCCTGAGCTTGAGAGTATCTGTTGCACCAGCACAACCGCGGATGGTACAGAGCGCCAACGTGAAGGCAGTTCCGCAGCCGCCCGCAGCCGCATCGGATTGGGGCGTGTTGATCGCGCGATCGGCGGCAGGCGAGCAAGAGGCGCTGGCGGATCTTTACGACGTCAGCAGCGGCTTGGTGTACGCCTTGGCGTTACGCATTCTCGGCGATCGCGACCTGGCTGAAGACGCGCTCGTCGAAGTGTATGCGCAAGCATGGCGGGAGGCATCGTCGTTCCAGGCGACTCGAGGATCCGCTGCCTCTTGGCTGTTGACCCTGACGCGGAGCCGGGCGATCGACATGCTAAGGTCCCGGCGCCGGGACCGAGCCACGGATCCCCTCGACTCGGCCGTCCAAATTGAAGCGCCAACGCCGGACCCCGAAACGGCAGCCAGTGACAGCGAGCGTCGCCGGTTCGTTCGTAGCGCTCTGCACTGCTTGAGCGTCGAGCAGAGGGAGGCTATCGAATTGGCGTATTTCGCCGGATTGAGCCACAGTGAGATCGCCAGTCGACTGGGGCAACCCTTGGGAACGATCAAGACACGCGTACGGCTCGGCATGACGCGCCTGCGCGAGCTGCTGGATCATCTTGCAGGGCCGGTTCGTCTCGCTGGTGGGGAGAGATCATGAACAAACCCGATCATTCCCCCGATCAAATCCATGAACGCGCAGCGCTGTATGTCTTGGGTGCGATGGACAACGCCGAAGCCGCCGATTTCGCGGCCCACCTGGCACAAGGCTGCCAGCTTTGCGCGGATGAAGTTGCGGCCTTCGCAAGAGTTGCGGGCGAGCTGCCGTATTCAGTGGATCCGCGCGCGCCGCAGAAGACTTTGCGTCAACGCGTGCTTTCGCGAATTTCCGTTGAGGCGACGTCCAATCCGTCGGCAACGCTGCGGCAGGAGGGTCTGACCTTCGTCCAGCCGCAACGCTTCGAATGGCAGCCGTTGCCAGCACCAGGCTTGGAAATCAAGCTTCTCTCAGCGGATGCAAGGCGCGGTTCCACTACACAGCTGGTCCGCATGCGACCTGGTGCAGCTTATCCGTCACACCGCCACGCAGACGTTGAGGAGCTCTTCCTGCTCGAAGGCGATCTGCTGGTCTCCGGGGTGCTGATGCGTGCCGGCGACTATTGTCGCGCCGAACCGGAGTCGGTACACGCCGGCATCAGCAGCCCCAGCGGTTGTGTTTTCATTTCAACGGCGTCGGTGCGCGACGAGCTCCTGGCTTGATCGAGCCAGGAGGGGTCGTCCAACCTCTTGACGTCGGCACTTCCGGACTCTGGAATCGCCGGCTCTTCCACTCCATGCGAACGCCGACACCTTTCTAAGGCACCGGATTTCCCACCTCTTCCAATCCATGCGAAGATTCGCACGGGAACTCGCCGCATGCGCCGCAGCAGGGTTCGGCATGATATGCGCATTAGCGAGAGTTGAGGGAGGCTCATGTCCACACAATTTATGGTTACTCTGGACGGTAATGAGGCTGCCGCCTCGGCAGCTCACCGGACGGCGGAGGTGATCGCGATCTACCCAATTACCCCATCGTCGACGATGGGTGAGTTGGCCGACGAATGGTCGGCGCATGGCAGGAAGAACATCTGGGGCACGGTACCTCTCGTCGTCGAGATGCAGTCCGAAGCGGGCGCTGCCGGCGCAATCCATGGCGCATTGCAGGCCGGAGCGCTGGCGACGACCTTCACCGCCTCACAAGGCCTGCTTCTGATGATACCGAACATGTACAAGATCGCCGGCGAGTTGACGGCCTTTTGCATGCACGTCTCGGCACGCACACTCGCGACTCATGCCTTGTCGATCTTTGGCGACCATTCCGATGTGATGGCGTGCCGCCAAACCGGTTTCGCCATGCTCGCCAGCGGTTCCGTACAAGAAGCGCACGATTTTGCTTGTATCGCTACGGCCGCGACCCTGCGTGCGCGCGTCCCCTTCCTGCATTTCTTTGACGGGTTTCGCACATCGCACGAGGTTGCCAAGATCGCCCTGCTCAACGACGACGAACTGCGCGCAATGATCGACGACGACCTGGTGGCAGCGCATCGCTTGCGTGCTCTTTCCCCGGATCATCCGGTTTTGCGCGGCACCGCGCAAAATCCCGACGTATTTTTCCAGGCGCGCGAAGCGATCAATCCTTTCTACTCTAAGGTTCCCGATCTGGTGCAAGAAACGATGGACCGATTCTCGGCTCTCACCGGTCGTGGCTATCGATTGTTCGACTACGTTGGCCATCCCAACGCCGAGCGGGTGATCATTCTCATGGGTTCCGGAGCTGAAACCGTTCATGAAACCGTCGCGTGGATGCTCGCTCGAGATGAAAGGGTCGGCGTCCTGAAGGTCCGCCTCTATCGCCCTTTCCCTATCGACGCCTTCGTGGCCGCGCTTCCGGTAGATACCCGCAGCATAGCGGTTCTCGACCGTACCAAGGAACCCGGAGCGATCGGCGAGCCGCTGTATCTCGATGTCGTTACAGCGTTGCGCGAAAGCTGCGACGACGGCAAATCGCATTTCCTGACCGAGCCGCGCGTCATCGGTGGACGCTATGGCCTGTCGTCCAAGGAATTCACTCCGGCCATGGTGAAGGCAGTCTATGACGAGCTTGCCAAGACACAGCCCAAACGCCACTTCACCGTTGGCATCGTCGACGACGTGTCGCACACCTCTATCGATTTCGATCCTACTTTGGATATTGAGCCGCCCGAGGTCGTGCGAGCTGTTTTCTTTGGCCTCGGATCCGACGGCACCGTCGGGGCAAACAAGAATTCAATCAAGATCATCGGTGAAGAGACCGAGAACTGGGGTCAAGGGTACTTCGTGTACGATTCGAAGAAGTCGGGGGCAATTACCATTTCGCACCTGCGCTTCGGGCCACGACCGATTCGTTCGGCCTACCAGATCCGGCGTGCCAATTTCGTTGCCTGCCACCAATTCAACTTTCTCGAGCGCTACGACGTCCTTGAGTACGCTGCCCCCGGTGCAGTGTTTCTCTTGAACTCGGCCTATGGGCCCGACGATGTTTGGGAGAATCTGATCCGCGAAACGCAGCAAGCGATCATCGAAAAACAACTTCGCTTCTACGTCATCGATGCCTACAAGGTCGCCAAGGACACCGGCATGGGCCGGCGGATCAACACCGTAATGCAAACGTGTTTCTTTGCGGTATCCGGCGTACTGCCGCACGACGAGGCAATCGCCCACATCAAACGCACGATCCGCAAGACGTACGAGAAGAAGGGTGACGCAATCGTCCAGAAGAATTTTGCGGCTGTCGATCAGACGTTGGCGCACCTGTTCGAGGTAACCGTTCCAACCGACGTCACCTCGACCCGAACGATGCCTCCCATCGTCTCCGCCCAAGCCCCCGATTTCGTCCAGAAGGTTACGGCTTTGATGTTGGCGAACAAAGGCGACCTCCTGCCGGTCAGTGCGTTCCCAGTCGACGGCACCTGGCAACTGGGAACCGCCAAATGGGAAAAGCGCAACATCGCACTCGAAATCCCGGTATGGGATGCCAGCATCTGCATACAGTGTAACAAGTGTGCCTTGAACTGCCCGCACTCGGCGATTCGAGCCAAAGTGTACGCACCGGACAACCTGTCGGACGCACCACCAACCTTCAAAGCCATGGACTACAAGGGCGCCGAATTCAAAGGTGCCAAGTATACGATCCAAGTGGCGCCGGAAGACTGCACCGGCTGCCAACTCTGCACCATGGTCTGTCCAGCCAAAGACAAGGCCAACCCGAAGCACAAGGCGATCGACATGCAGCCACAAGCTCCCTTGCGTGAACATGAGGCTGCAAATTTCTCCTTCTTTCTGGGATTACCGGAGGTAGATCGATCGACGTTGCACGTGGATGTCAAAACCTCGCAATTCCTCGAACCGCTCTTCGAATACTCGCTCGCGTGTGCGGGCTGTGGCGAGACACCGTACATCAAGTTGATGACCCAACTCTTCGGCGACCGTGCCGTCGTCGCCAACGCCACCGGTTGTTCATCGATCTACGGTGGCAACCTGCCGACCACTCCCTACACCACGAATCGCGACGGCCGCGGACCCGCCTGGTCGAATTCGCTGTTCGAAGACAACGCGGAATTCGGATTGGGCATCCGCTTGGCGATCGACAAGAACCTCGAGCAGGCACGTGAGCTGCTCCTGCACTTGGCGCCTAAACTTGGAGAAGCGGTGGCCGCCAATATTCTCAAAGCCCCGCAAGAGACAGAAGCCGACATCACTGCCCAACGCCGCCGAATAGGGTTCCTGCGCGAGAAACTCGGCAACCTGTCGTCCTTGGAGGTACGCCGTCTCAGCCAACTCGCCGAATACCTGGTGCGCAAGAGCGTCTGGATCGTCGGCGGCGACGGCTGGGCCTACGACATCGGATTCGGCGGACTCGATCATGTGATGGCCGTCGGTCGCAACGTCAACATCCTCGTGCTCGATACCGAAGTCTATTCAAACACCGGTGGACAGCAGTCCAAAGCAACCCCACTCGGCGCCGCGGCAAAGTTTGCATCAGCCGGCAAATCGACGCCGAAGAAGGACCTCGGCATGATCGCCATGTCGTACGGCAACGTCTATGTCGCGCGCATCGCTTTGGGCGCCAAGGATCTACAAGCGACGCGAGCGTTTCTCGAAGCCGATTCCTATCCGGGTACATCCATCATCCTAGCCTATAGCCCTTGCATCGCCCATGGTTACGACCTGGCATACGGAGCCGAGCAACAGAAGCTGGCGGTAAGCTCGGGCTATTGGCCGGTCTACCGCTTCGATCCCAGGCGCATCGCCAACGGCATGAGCCCTCTGCAACTCGACTCGGCTGCGCCAAAGACCAGTGTGAGTGACTTTGCACGCAACGAAACGCGCTTTCGTATGGTCGAGCAACTCGACGCACAACGTTTCCGGGCGTTGATGAAAGCGGAACAGCAAGAGGTGCAAAGCCGCTTTGCCATTTATGAGCAGCTGGCAAAGCTCGTCGTTCCGAAGCCGCAGGTTACGGAGGAATCGTAATGGATCTTTCTACAACCTATCTCGGCCTGCGCTTACCCCACCCGCTCATGCCAGGAGCCTCGCCACTGGTCGACGACCTCGATCAGGTTCGCCGCCTCGAGGATGCCGGCGCGGCAGCGATCGTCATGCACTCATTGTTCGAGGAACAAATCACCCTCGATCAACTCGGCACGATTCACTCCATGGAGATCCACGAAGGAGCCTCCGCCGAAGCCCTCTCGTACTTTCCTGATCCCAGCGACTATCGGCTCGGTCCCGATCAGTACCTGGAACAATTGCGCCGCATCAAGGATGCAGTCGCCGTGCCGATCGTTGCCTCCCTCAACGGCACCACGCCGGAAGGTTGGTTGGCGTTCGCTCGCCTCCTCGAAAACGCGGGAGCGGATGCATTGGAGCTCAACGTATACCATGTCGCATCTTCCCCGGATGAAAACGCGGTTCAAGTGGAAGAACGACTACTCGAGGTTCTCCGCACCGTACGCAGGCACGTGCGGATTCCGCTGGCCCTGAAGCTGTCGCCATTCTATTCGGCGCTAGCGAATTTGGCCCAGCGGCTCGACGCAGAAGGCATTGACGGCCTGGTGTTGTTCAACCGCTTCTATCAGCCGGAAATCGACATCGAAGCGCTCGAGGTGAAACCCTATCTGCACTTGTCGGATTCTTCCGAGCTCCTGTTGCGCTTGCGCTGGCTGGCCATTCTCTCCGGCAGGGTCCGAGCCTCTCTCGCCGTAACCGGCGGTGTGCACAGCGCGATCGACGTGATCAAGGCAGTCATGGCCGGGGCCAATGCAGTCCAGATGGTCTCGGCGTTGCTCCAGCATGGGCCGGAAGAATTGCAGAAGGTCCGCACCGCCGTCGAATACTGGATGGAACAACACGAGTATGAATCCTTGGCACAAATGCAGGGCAGCATGAACCTCCAACGCTGTCCCGATCCGACCGCATTCGAGCGCGCCAACTACATGCGTGTTTTACAGTCGTGGCGGGGCTAGAAACGCCTTGCGTACCAAGAGAGCCAAGGCCTACGACGCACGACCCGCACGCCCCTGGTCGGCGCGCAATGGCTCCAGTGCTACGGCTGAAGGTAGAGTGGATTTCGTTCCCATTCGCGCCGCAAGACCGAATAGACAAAGCGATCGACCGGGTAACCGCGGCGTGACGGTACGCGCTCGAGAACCCGCTCGCGGATCATGCCGAGCTTTTCCATCGTACGGTACGAACGACGATTGCTGGTGTCGCAAACCGCCTGGATCCGCCGCAGCGACAATTCGTAAAAGCCGTAGTTGATCAACAGGCGCCCGGCCTCGACGTTGAAGCCCTGACCCCAGTAGGCTCGACTCAGGGTGTAGCCGATCTCGCCGACACCCCACAGCCGACTGACGATGCGGATGTCGACGACGCCAATCACACGGCGTTGCTC
>JACQEN010000189.1 GCA_016200585.1 Deltaproteobacteria bacterium | reverse complement strand
GCCGTTGCCGTCGCCGTCGGAGATGCCACGGGAGTTGCCGGCAGCGGACAATTGTTGAGAGCGTTGATAACCGCATTGACGATTTCTTCAACGGTGATCTCGCCGTCGTGGTTAGCGTCCCCCGACGGGCAGTCCTGAATGTCGAGGATGCCCAGAGCGATGTTGACCATGGTGATGATCTCGTCGATGGTCACCTCACCGTCGCAGTTGCAATCGCCGACACATGAACACGTGCCGCCGATGGGGGTACACAGGAGCCCACCGGTTACCGAGCTGGTGCGGCAAAGCAGGCCGTCGGCGCAGTCCGTGTCGTCGATGCAGGCCTGCCCGGCAGCGGCCGGATTGCTGCAACGCCCTTCCTTTCCGAAGATGTCGCAACGTTGCCCGGATGGGCAGCTGGAGCTCTCGCAACATACGCCATCTGTGCAGAAGCCGCTGGTGCACTGGCCGGGCATTGTGCAGGGCTGACCCAGACCAGGACTACCGGTTGGGGTCGGTGTTCCATTCCCTCCTGTCGGAGTGCGCGTGGCTGTTGCACCGCTGGCTGTTCTGGTGGCCGTTGCGGTGGGGCCGGTGGGCGTTGCCGTGCTCGTCGGGCCGGTCGGGGTGATGGAGGGCGTTGGTGTCGGACCCGTCGGTGTCGCCGTGGCGGTTTCCGTCGCGCTCGGTGTGGTCGTCGGCGTGAAGGTGTACTTCGATCGTCTGGTTGCGGTCGCCGATGTGCTTGCTGTCGGCGTCGGCGTTGGGGGGCGGGTTCCCGTCGAAGTCCGGGACGCGGTGATCGTCGACGTTGCCGAAGGGCTTTGCGTAAAACTGCCGGTGCGTGTCGGGCTCGGCGTCAAGGTTGCCGTGAACGTCGCCGGTCGCGTCCCGGTTGGCGTGCTCGATGGCTCCCCGGCTTCCGTGGGTGTTTCCGTGGGCGCTTCTGTCTCGGTCTCGGTCGGAGTTTCGGTCTCGGTCGGTGACTCAGTCGGTGTGAACGTGAACTTCATGCGCCGAGTCTCTGTCGGTGTCTGCGTCGGCGTCCATGTCGGGCTCGCAGTGTATGTGTAGGTACGCGTCGGCGTGCGTGAGGCCGTCAACGTCATCGTCGGTGTGAACGTCGGCGGTCTTGTTCCTGTCGCCGTCGTGCTCGCCGTGTAGCTGCGCGTCGGCGTGAAGGTCGGTTGGTGAGTGTACGTCGGCGTAAATGTCGGGAAGTCGCATGTCGTACCGCAGAACTCGTTTATCAGTTCCGGAGGTCCACCATTGATGCTTGCAGTCCAGTTTGCACAATAATGAGTGCGGGGAGGAACGCTGTCTGAAATGAACACGTTGAATGAAAAATCCACTTCCTCGCCGCCGCCGAGCACCACCGACGAAACCGTCACTGTCTGGGAGTTGACGATCGTACACGTCCCACGCGACGTCGTGCAGGTCCCGGGGACTACCGAGACTCCCGGTGGATAGTTGACGGTTAGCAGCGCAGTGAATGCGGTTTGGCCGTTGTTGCTGTAGGTGAAATGTTCTGGGATTGGGACGCCATATGGTCGGCAATGTTCGGTTGGAGTTACGGTCGGCGT
Organism: Deltaproteobacteria bacterium; assembly: GCA_016200585.1. Lineage (GTDB taxonomy): Bacteria > Desulfobacterota > Binatia > HRBIN30 > HRBIN30 > JACQEN01. The sequence continues at coordinate 19,434 of JACQEN010000189.1, read as the reverse complement.
TTGCGTGCGTGTCGGGGTTCTGGTCGGCGTCGGTGTCGTGTGCCCGCAGGCGATGATGCAGTTTTCGGCGTTGGGTATCGGCGGACGGCCATCGATGCTGGTGCCGCCGGAGGTACATAGCTTCGTGCCGGGCGCGACGCCGTCGGCCACAACGTAGAGGACGGAGAAGCTGTCCGTTTCACCCTGCGGCCTGGGCGGCAAGGTGGCGCTCCACGTCGCCGTGGATCCTAGGATGATGCACGTACCGATGCTGTAGGTACAGGCGTTGGGAGCGAACACCAAACCTGGCGGTAGCTCGACCGTCGCGACTATCGTCGATGTGCTACTGCTGCCATATCCTATTCCCTGGCTCCCGGCATCAGCGCAGGGCTGCGGAGTGGGCGTCGGGGTCGGACCCGTTCCGCCGACGCAGATATCGAGGCTCCAGTGCTCCAAGCTGCCGTCGTCAAACGGCCGCGTGTCGGCGACCTCCAGGGTCCAGGTACCGCCGGGCAATTGGCCGTTGATCGTCCCGTCAAATGACTCTTCGGGACGGACGTCCTTCGGATTCGGAGGGCACGCGCTATCGCTGGCCGCGTTGTCGTCCCATGTGAGATCGAACGATCCCGAATAGTCGCCGCACTTGTTGCTGGTCAGCAGCACGGAGGTGCTGCCCGGGTTCGTCAGCCTGAACTGCAGATCCTCGAAGAAACTGTGATGACCTTGCGCGTGGACGCGGTAAAAGATCTTGCTCGGATCGAGAACGTCGATGAACGGCGCGAACACTTGTGAGTGCGCCGTTCCGAGGTCGGGAATGGCTTTGTGCACATCGACAGACGACGCGGTGAAGCACTGCACCCCGCCGAAGCAGACGCGTAGAGTCCAATTGTCGAGCTCGCCTGAATCGAATTGCCGCTTGTCGAAAATCTTAAGCGTCCAATCGCCGCTCGCCTCTTCGCCGGCGAAGGTCGAGAAGGCATTGCTCGGGCGGTGCACCATGCCATCGTTCGGCGGGCACGGGTCGGTGTCGGACGAGGCGTCGTCGAGTCCGAAGTCGAAGCCTGAGCTGTCGCCGCACGCTTGCTGAAAGACGACGACATCCGTTCCCTTCGGGCTGATGAGATGAATCTCGAGGTCTTCCATGAACGAGTGCGTGCCGTGCAGCTTCGGAATGCTCACGGAGGTCAGGGCCCCGGTGGCGGTTACGTGGATGGTTGAGGTCGCGGAGCCGAGGTCGGGAATCGGCTGTGTCGCTGCCGTGGAGTCGTACGACTCGCAACCGGGTTCGGTCGATCCGAAGCAAACCTCAATCCCCCAACCTTGTAGGGTGCCGTCGTCGAACATCCGGCGATCGAAAATGTCGAGGCTCCACTGTCCGGAAGGATCTTGGCCGTTGAACGCAGAGAGCGCATTGCTGGGCTTATGGCGCAGTCCATCGCTCGCCGGACACGGTGTCGAGATCGAAGCACCGTCGTCGAGACTAAAATTGAAGCCTGCCGTATCGCCGCACGCCTGCTGGAAGATCACCACGTCGGTACCCATCGGGCTGATGAGGTGCATTTCCAGGTCTTCCATAAAGCTGTGCGAGCCGTGCAGGTTGACGACCTTGACCGATGTAAGGTTGCCGCCGGCAGTGACGTTCACCGTAGAGTGCGCCATCCCGAGGTCTGGAATCGCTTTGGGAACGTCGGTGGATGTGAACATTTGGCAACCGCTGCCGGTGTCACTGGTCGCCAGCGCCGGATGGGCGGTCGCAAAAGAAGCCCAAGTGAAGAAGAGGACGCCGAGCACGGGTACGCATGTGCGTGTCCGCCACTTCAAACGTACGAATGGTCGTTGTGCCGTGGATCGAACAATTGAGGCGTTCATGAGTTTCCTCCCTGAAGCCAAAATCCGTCGCGTAACAGATGCCCCGTACCCTTTACGGCAGATTGCGCGAGCCAGCGCAAGCCTGTCCGGCAGGGTCAAAGCAAAACGAGGTCGCTGTCGAAGATATTGTTGGAGGGCTCGCGTCGAGCGTCAGGCTCACGAACCGCTGGAATTGTTGTAGGTCGGTTGGCGAACGCGCAGGTCGAGCGGAAGGAAGGCTTGATGCTGCGTGCCTTGAAACGGCTGCCACTGACCTTCGCCCCGCATTGATTCGTCTCAGCCTACCCAGAAACCGGCAATTGGTGGTGGACTTAAGCCATTCTACGTCTCAACCGCCTCCACCTCGACCGGCACGCCGGTCATGAACGCCATGTTGCTCAACGGGTCGTAGCTGCCGGGGCCGCTGCTGAGCAGGCGGTTGACGTTCACTCCGGGACGCTCGTTTGCCAGGCGCATGCCGGGTGTCGCCGCATGTCCCCAGCCGTGCGTGGCGGCAACAACGCCGGGCATCAGATCTGCGTCGTGTTTGAGCGGTAGCTCGACGCTGCCGGCAGCGGAGCGGACGCGCACCATGTGACCGTCATCGAGGTTCAGGCGAGCCGCATCGTTCGGATGCATGAACAGATAGTTGCGGGCGCGCTCGTCGTGCTTGAGCTTCTCGACGTTGTGGAACCACGAGTTGTGCATGAAGCGATCGCGCTTGGTGATCAGCCGCAGCGCACCTGGCGGCTCCGTCTCCAGCTCGACGAACGTGCGACGTAGATGTTCGATCGCATCGTCAAGCAGGGGTGGGCAGCAATCGACTTTGCCGTCGTTGGTTGCCAGCTGCTCGTCGTAGAAGCGCCCTGGGGACAGTGGCGGCAGGACGATTCCGCCCGGCTGCGCCTGTAGCTGCGCCCATGAAACACCACCCTTCTGCAGCATGCGGTCGGTACGCGCGAAGACGTTCGGCGTGTCACCCTCGTCGAGCGGCCCCTTGAATCCCATCGCGCGGCAGAGGCGCGCAAAGATCCACCACTCTTCCTTACGCCCGCCCACCGGCTCGACGACGCGTCCGGTGTACTGCACGTGCGGCCGATGTTGCAGACCGAGCCCGGCGTAGGTTACGTCGGCGCGCTCGAACTGATCGGTCGACGGCAACAGGTAGTGCGCCAGCTCGCCGGTGGCGTTGCGGTAGAGATCGATGCACACCAGTAGCTCGAGCGACTCGAAGGCACGGCGCAAGCGCAACTCGTCGGCCATCGACAGCAGGGGATTGCCGGCGACGACAAACAGCGCGCGCACCTGCCCTTCGCCGGACGTGAGGATTTCGTCGGCAAGAAGATTCCCGGGCAATGCGCCGCGCACATGACGCATGCGGCCGAAACGGCCTTCGAAAAAGGTCCGCGCCGGATCAACGCTTCCGGAGCGTGCCGCCGAGGGGTAGTAGCCGACGGACTCGATGTTACCGCCGCGACGGTCGAGATTTCCGGTGACGAACGACAGCGCTTGCACCAACCAATAGGCCAGCGTGCCGTGACGGCCCATGTTGACTCCGGTCGACATCGTCACCGTTGCGCCGTCGGCCGCCGCCCAGTCGCGGGCGGCCTCGCGGATGATCTCCGCTGGCACTCCGGTAACCGCGGCGACGCGGTGAGGTGAATACTCGGCGATGAAGGATCGCAAGGCTGCGACGTTCTTACCGCGCCTGGCGATCACGGATTCGTCGAAGCCACCTATGCGATCGAGCTCGTGGAGTAGCGCGGCGAGGAAGAAGACGTCGGTATCGGGTCGGATTTGGATCAAATCGCCGACCCCGGACTTCACCGATTCGATGCGTCGTGGATTGACGAAGCGAATCTTGGCGCCGCGTGCTGCCGCTTGGCGCAGCACGTTGATCGGGTCGGCGATCGATACGAAGCTCATGTGCGAGACGCTCGGATTCGATCCGAGGATCAAGATGTAGTTGGCGTGGTCGAAGTCGGGAATCGGGTGGATCGTACCTGAGCCGTAGACCAGCTCGCTGCCGGCGAACTTGTTGCTGCAGTCTTGCGTACCGGCTCCATAGATTTGTCGCGTGCCGAGTCCGGCGATGAAAGGCGCCAGACCGACGCCGATGAGCGCGTTGAAGGCGGTCGGATTGCCGATGTAAAATGCCGTCGACGAATCACCATGGCGAGCACGAATGTCGCGCAGCCGGCCGGCAATTTCGGCGGCGGCCAGATCCCACGACAGACGATCGAAAGTCCCCGAGATGCTGCGTTTGAGCGGATACGCCAGACGGTCGGGATCGCGGTGGATGTCGAGGGTCGCGATTCCTTTGTTGCAAGCCCAGCCCTTGGAAATCGGATGGGCACGATCCGGCTTCACGGCAACCAGCCGGCCGTCGTCGACCTGTGCTACCAGCCCGCATGCCGGTTCGCAGACGCGGCAAAACGTTCGGATCTCTTGCATTCGTTTTTCTAACCTCCACGAAGAGAATTTTGCGCTTGCGGCAAGTGTTGCGACGATGATTGTCTACCACGCATGGGCCGCAATCGAGTAGAGCAAATCGACGCTTGCGGTGCAGCCGGAAAAGGCAGATGCGGGCCGCAAATCGCCGGCACCGCTAGGACAATCTTCTTTCGTCACCTGTTTCTCGATTCGACGACGCGAGGTAGGCCGCAGGAGTGGTAGGATCAGCGTATGATGGAGTCCCGTAACGACGGAAGTAGAGACCTCGCTCAAGCAGTTGCGACCCTGGCGGACCGCTTGCCGCAACCGCTCACTCCCTTGGCCGAGCTCACCTTCAATTACCGTTGGGCGTGGATGGCGGGCGGAGCGGAGCTTTTCGGACAGATCGACCCCGTGCTCTGGCGTCACAGCCAATGCAACCCCCGTGAGCTGCTGGAGTCGGTGTCGATTCGACGCTTGCGTGAGCTGGCCGGCGACGCAACCTTCGTCGATCGCTTGAACGCACTCGCCTCCGCCTGCAAGGTCGATGCGCAGCGGCCCAATCCGTGGCAGATCCCCGCGGAACATCCGGTGGCGTACTTCTGCGCCGAGTTTGGCTTTCACGGTTCGATGGCCGTGTACAGCGGCGGCCTCGGCGTGCTCGCCGGGGATATTCTCAAGACTGCATCCGACCTGGCCTTGCCGCTGATCGGCATCGGCCTGTTTTATCGTCAGGGCTACTTCCATCAGCGCATCGATGTTTGGGGATGGCAGCATGAGTATTGGGTCGACGCCTTGTTCGAGCGCTTGCCGGTGGCGCGGGTCAGCGGGGCGGATGGACAACCATTGAGTGTTGTCGTGAAGATCCGCCAGCGGCACGTCGTCGTGCACATTTGGCGCGTCGATGTCGGCCGCACGGTGCTGTACTTGCTCGACACCGATCATGAGTTGAATCACCCCGTCGATCGCTGGATCACGTCGCGACTCTACGTCGGCGACCGCCAGACGCGGCTGGCGCAGTACGCGCTGCTCGGCATCGGCGGCGTACGTGCGCTGGCGGCGATGGGGATTCAGCCGTCGATCGTACACCTCAACGAGGGGCATGCCGCGTTGAGCAGCTTTGAACGTTTGCGACAGAAAATCGCCCACGGCGAGTTGTACGACGAGGCGCTTGCCAACGTGCAACGCGAGACCGTCTTCACGACGCACACGCCGGTGGCGGCCGGCAACGAGGGGTACTATCACCACGAAGTCGAGCCGGTTCTCGGCGAGCTGATCGACGAGATGGGAATTGGCCGCGAGCGTTTCTACGACCTGGGTCGCGTGCAGCCCGGCAATCAGAACGAGGCAACCAATATCACGCCGCTGTCCCTGCGCACGAGTCGGGCGGCCATCGGCGTATCGCGGCGTCATGGCCGCGTCGCGCGCTCGATGTGGCAGGCCCTGTGGCCGGATCGTCCAGTCGATGAAGTACCGATCGGCCACGTCACCAACGGCGTGCATGTGCCCACGTGGATGGCGCCGTCGATGCAGGCGCTGCTCGGCAAGCACCTTGGACCCGATTGGCGCCGGCGTCTCGCGGAGCCGGGATTTTTCGATCGCATCGACGACATTCCCGACGCCGAGCTATGGGCGGTTCGTTGCCAACTGCGACAGTCGCTCGTCGAGATGGCGCGCCAGAAGTCGATTCGCGATCGCCTCGGCCGCGGCGAGAATCCCGGGTATGTGGAAGCTGCGGCCAGCGTCTTCGAGCCGGCGACGCTGACGATCGGATTCGCCCGCCGCGTTGCGACCTACAAACGACTCTACCTGTTGTCGCGTTTGCCGGATGCGGGTCTGTTGCGACTGCTCTCCGACAATCCGACGCCGATCCAGTTGGTCTTGGCCGGGAAGGCGCACCCTTCCGATCAGGAGGCAAAAGAGGACTTGCGCAACCGGTTCCAGCTCAAGCAGTCGCCGGAGATACCGCGGCGCGTCGTCTTCCTGGAAGACTACGATCTACAGATTGCGCCGACGATCGTCGCCGGCGTCGATCTGTGGCTGAACCTGCCACGTCCGCCTCTGGAAGCCAGCGGCACCAGCGGCATGAAGGTCACTTTGAACGGCGGCATCAATCTCAGCGTCATGGACGGCTGGTGGGCTGAGGCCTACGACGGCGAAAATGGCTGGGCAATTCACTCCCCCGAAGCCGACGCCGCGACGCAAGACGACCACGACGCCGAAGCTTTGCTGCACCTGCTCGAGCGCGAGGTCATCCCGCTGTTCTACCAGCGCGACAGCAACGGCTTGCCGCACGCCTGGCTGCAAAAGGTGAAGCGCTCGATGCGCACCCTGATTCCTCAGTTCAGCGCCGAGCGCATGGTCAGCGAGTACGTGAGCAAGCTCTACGCGTAGTGTCCGGCACGGAACGCAGCCGGTCTCGGAGCCGGCTCCAAGAGCCGTCGGGTTGGCGTGTGCTCCGCAATCCTCCGTTCTCAGCGCACCACGGAACGTGGATTGAAGCGTTCGAGCAAGTAGTCGCCGAGAAAGTTGAAGGAGATGATGGTGAGGAAGATGAACAGTCCGGGCGTCAGGATCCACGGATAGTTGACCAGGTACTGCACGTTGCGGGCGGTAGCGAGAAGGTTACCCCAGCTGGCGCCGGGTTCCTGGATGCCGAGTCCTAGAACCGACAGCGCACTCTCGCCGAGGATGAAGCTCGGGATGCTCAGCGTGGCGGAGGTAATGCTGTAGCTGAACGTCCCGGGAATGACGTGACGCGCCAGTACCAGCCAGCGCGGAGCGCCCAGGGCGCGCGCCGCGGCGACGTACTCGCGCTCGCGCAACGACGCCACCATGCCGCGGATGATGCGCGCGAAACCGGCCCAGCGGATGAAGCTCATGATGACGACGATGAGCAGGAAGGTCGTACCCGGCGCCAAGTTGGGCGGGATGATCGAGGCCAAAGCCAGCAGGAAATAGAACGATGGCAGCGACATGATGACCTCGACCAGTCGCATCATGAGATTGTCGACCCAGCCACCGCTATAGCCGGCGATGCTGCCGAGCACCGTGCCGATCGAGAAACTGATCAGCACGCCGACGATGCCGATCGAAAGACTGATACGGCCGCCGTAGACGATGCGCGAGAACAAATCGCGACCGAGGTCATCGGTGCCGAGCAGGAAGAATCGCGGCGCATCGGCGGCGGTGGTGAACAAGTGTCCGTCGTAGAGGAGTCGTATCGGAATGCGCACACCGCTGTCCTCTTCGTACCGCCGTGTCATCGGGTCCGCGAGCTTGAGCGGGTGCGTATACAGCAACGACTCGCCCCAGCGCGTCGGTTGGTTGATTCGTACGCTCGACGGCGGGCAATGCGGAAAGGCGCGGTTTTGCTCGGTGTAATCGTACGGCGCCACGAACGGTGCGAACAGGGCGGTGAGATAAAAGAGTGCCAGCAAGAAGATACTGACGACGACGGTCTTGCCGGGGGGACGCGGCATCAGGCTGCTCCAACGGCTCGGGCCCCCAGGCCCCCAGCGGCGCGATTCACGACTTGCTCTCCAGCCGCGTGAAGTCGATGCGCGGGTCGACGACAGTGAGCGCGACATCGGCGAGCAGATTGCCGACCAGCAGGAGCAACGAGCCGATGAGCACCGATCCAATCACTAGGTAGGTGTCGAGGGCGCGCACGGCATCGAGCATCATCGTCCCCAGCCCCTGGAGATTCATCACCGCCTCAACCAAAGCGGCGCCGCCGAGGAGGTCGCCGAGCTCCGCACCGGCGAGGGTCACGAACGGATTGAGGGCATTGCGGAGAATGTGTTTGCCGAAGACGCTGCGTTCCGGGAGTCCCTTGGCGCGTGCCGTTCGGACGAAGTCGGCTTCTTTCAAATCGAGAATGTTGGCGCGCATCAGACGCATCAACGTAGCCAGGCCGCCGGTGCCGAGGACGATCATCGGCAGCACCAGGTGTTGCACTCGATCGCCAATCTTTCCCCAGATGCCGAGGCTGTCGTAGGTCACCGATACGGTGCCGCCGATCGGGAACCAGCCGGTGCGCAGCGCCAAGTACATCAACAGGAATGCGAAGAAGAAGCTCGGCAGCGACATCCAGAAGAATGCAGCGAACGAAAGCGTGCGATCCAGAGCTGAGTTCGGTCGCAAGGCCACCAGGATGCCCATCGGGATGGCCAGCGTCCACGTTACCAGCATGCTGGCCAGAGCAAGGATGACCGTGTTGCCGGCGCGCATGGCGATGAGGTCGGCGACGTTGACGCGGTAGGCAAGCGACATGCCGAGATCGAGATGCACGACGCGCCACAGCCATTTCAGGTAACGCAGCAGCAACGGGTCACCATACCCGAACTGGCGTTCGAGCTCGCGGATCAGATCCGGCGAGACCGCCGGGTTCATGCGCAGTTGGCTGAAGAAGTCCCCCGGCGCCAGATTGATGACCAGGAAGGACAGCAGCGTGATCCCGATGAGCAGCGGGATCATTTGCAACAGGCGGCGGACGAGATAGGCCAGCATCAGACCGGGGCTGAATGCAGAAATCGCAATGCTGAAGTCAAGACTCAGGTCGACGTCACATGCTCAGCTCTGCGCTCTACCTTTCATTCGGAGATCCGCAGCAGCTCTTCGCGATACAAGCCCCACGCGGTCGGACGGACGTTGGCGATATATCTCTTGTAGGCAAGGAAGCGTTGGTCGCGCACCGTCAGAAGCACGGGTAGCTCCTCGTGCAGAATTTCCTGGATACGCCAGTAGAACTGGCGGCGCTTCTGCGGGTCAAGCTCGCGCGACCCTTGATCGAGCAACTGATCGATCTCCGCTTCCCATGGCGTTGCCGGCTCAGCCTGGCTCGGCTGCCAGAAGTGCAGGTTACCGCTCGAGCGCAGAAAGTTGGCGCTGTTGTTCGGCTCGATGGTGCCGGTAAAGCCGATCAGAATGGCATCCCAGTCAAAGTTGCTATTGACCTTCTCGACCAGAGTTTGGAAGTCCAGCGGCCGGTAGTTGACGCGGATGCCCAGCTTCGTCCAGTCCTCCTTGAGGATGGAGCACATCTTCTCGCGCACCTGGTTGCCGGCATTGGTGGTGAGAGAAAACTCGAGGGGATTGCCCTCGGGGTCCTCACGCACGCCGTCGTTGTTGCGGTCCTTGTAACCCGCTTCGTCGAGCAAGGCCTTGGCCTTGTCGAGATCGTAGGGATAATCGGTCAGGTTCGGGTTGTGATACAGCTTGTTCTCGGGTGAAACCTCGGCGATTGCCGGCTTTCCATAGCCGTTGAGGCAATTGACGATCATCGACTGTTTGTCGATCGCGTGAGCGATGGCCCGCAAGAAGCGCTTGTCGGTAAACCAGACGAGGCGCGGATCGCGCTTGCCGTCTCTTACGTAGTGCGCCGGGTTACGATTGAAGGCGACGAACGTCGATCCGGTATCGAGCCCGGTTTCCTGCACGTTGATGTTGAGCTGCTCGGCCTTGGTGCGCAGCTCGGCAACTTCTTCCGGTCGTGGTGCGTGCCAGTCGGTCTGGCCGCTGACAAACTTCAGATACATCGTGTCTTGATCGGGAACGATCAGCTGTATTTTGGTTTCGAGGTACGGCAGCTCTTTGCCGGCATCGTCCTTCATCCAATAATTGGCGTTGCGTTTGTATTCGAGAAACTGAGCCGGAACGTAGCGCGTCATCTGAAACGGGCCGGTGCCGACGAGCTGCTCGGGGGGCGTGTCGATGCCCCACTTCTGGGCGAACGAGCCGTCCTTGAGAGAAGCTCCGAGAATGTGTTTGGGCAGGATCCCGGCCCCGATTGCATTGATCAACGGCGCAAACGGTCGCGGCAGAGTGAAGCGAACGGTGTAGTCGTCGATTGCATCGACCTTGATGCGCTGGCCATCGACCAGCAAGACGTGTTTGAGGCTGTTGGCGACGCGGTCGTCGAAGATCACATCGAAGGTGAAGACCACGTCGGCGGCCGTAAACGGCTGGCCGTCGTGCCATTTCACGTCGCGGCGCAGGTGGAAGGTCCACTCCGTACCGTCTTTGTTGAACTCCCACTTCTCCGCCAGAAACGGCTCTTGTTCGGTCGTCAGCGGGTTGGTGCGCACCAATCCTTCGAACAGGTCACCGACAGCGGCAGCCGACGACTGATCGATCGAGGTGATCGGGTTGAAGGTCTTGGGGTCGCTGATGTTTGCTGTCGTCAAGCGTTGCGGGCGCGCTTTGGGGGGCTCCGGGGAGCTGGAACAGCCGCCAAGGACGAGCGCGACGATCGCGTAGCAAACGACGCGACGCATCAATCGACCTCGGATTGCAACTCTACGACCTTGCTGCCAGGTGGCGGCTGCAGGGCAAACATCGCACCGTCGATGGCCGGGTTTACATCGACGTCCTGCAGATCCAGCTCCATCGATCGCGACCAGCGTGGCAGTTCCAAGACGATGTGGGTCGGAACCGACAACCCGTTGCGCTCCTCGTACTTGCTGTAGTGGGCCAACCAGCGAACGCCTCCATGCGAGTCGCGTTCCTCGGCGGCGACCAGCTGCCGGCCGGCCGTGAACCAAACCGATTGTGTGCCGTCTGGGGTTTGACTACGCAGGCTGACCGCCGCAGCGGCCGCATCGAACGCAACCGACGATGCGGCGTCGGCGCTCGCGGTGGGAGTGGCCAGAACGATGTCGACCAGCTTCTTCACCGGCAGCCAAAGTCGTGTGTAGCGCCACAGATTCTCCGGGGTGGCCGGTCCGCGGTAGACGGTTCGTTCGTCGGGTACGTACGCCGTAATCAGGCTGCCATCGGCGACCAGCAGAAAGGCGGTGCCGAACAGCGAAAGAACCTCGATGCGCACATGATCAGGACGTTGAACGACAATCGCTTGGCGCGAGCTGCTTGATTCCGTCGGATCGCTGTAACGAAGATGCGCCAAGCCGCGCAGACCCTGCAGCGCTTCATAGCGCTGCCGCAGGACGGCCTCGAGCTCGGTGGGCGACGGCAGCTCGCCAGAAACGGGCGCCGGGGTAGCGGGCCGAAGTGTCGCACAGCCGCTGAACACCACGACGCTGACGATGCATACGCCGCAGCGCGCACCCAACCCCGCACGGAACCTCACCGTTCAGAGGCCCTTTCCGTCGGCTGATTCTTGCGGCGTACCGCCGAGATTCTGAATCTTCCCCTTCAAGCGCTCCACCTGACGCTTGTCCTTGGAATGGGAATACGCATCTTGGAACAGATTGAGGGCGTCTTGCGTCTTTCCGACCTTCCAGTAGGCATCGGCGAGATGTTCGAGGATCGTCGGATCCTCACCGGCAAGCTCCAGCGCCCGCTGAAGTTGTTCGATGGCCTGCTGGTAATTGCCGCGCTGGTAGTACACCCAGCCCAAGCTGTCGATGTAAAAACCGTCGCTCGGATCGAGCGTCAGAGCCCGCCGGATCAGGTCCTCGGCCTCATCCAGATTGGCGCCTTGCTCGGCGTACGTATAACCGAGATAGTTCAGGGCGGCGGCGTTGTTCGGGTTCAGGCTGATGACCTTGCGCATTTCATCGATGCAGGCCTTCTTGTTCTTGGCTTCGTCGTAGAGCGCACCGAGCGTGAAGCGAAACTTGTCGTTGTCGGGTTTGTGGTCGACCATCTTCTTGACGAGCGTCACGGCCGAGTCGAGATCGCCCTTCTCGCGATACATCGATGCAAGCAGGCCGAGCAGGTCGTCGTTGTCGGGCTTGGCATCAAGGGCCAACTTCACGGAAGCGATCGCATCGTCGATGCGACCTTGCTTCTGGTAGATGTAGCCGATGTGCACGCGAGCATCGTCGTAGTAGTCCGCGTCCGCAGGAACTTTCGCGAATTCCTCGACGGCGTGACTGAAGTCGTGCATCTCGTTGTAGACAGAGGCGAGATAGTAGCGCACGCGGGCGTTTTGCGGCTCCGCGGCCAATACCAACGTGAACTCCGTGGCAGCTTTCTCGAACTCGCCCTTCTCGTAGTAGATCAGGCCGATCTTGGTGCGCGTGTCCTGCGGATCGCTTTCAATTTTCTCGAGCTCCTGGAACTGCGACAACGCCTCGTCGAGACGATTCTGGCCGACGTAGAGGCCGCCCAGACGCTTGCGCACGACGGCACTGCGAGGATCGTTCTTCAAAAGCTTCTGGTAGATCTCAATCGCCTTGTCCGACTTTTCTTGCGCCTGATACAGCTCGGCCATATCGAGCAGCAGGTTCTCCGACTGCGGGCTCAAACGAATCGCTTCGCTATACGCCTTCTCCGCTTCACTGTAGTTGTGAGCCGCAGCCTGAACCCTGCCGAGATAGTAGTAGGCAAGGAACGAGCTCGGGTTGACCTTCGTAAGCTCCTGCAGCGTCGCGATGGCCTCCGGAAATTGGTTGCGTTTGCCGTACAACGCGCCGAGGAAGAGGTGGGCTTCTTGATTTTGCGGGTCGAGCTTCAGGATGCGCTCGTACTCGCTCACCGCCGCGTCTTCTTCGCCGAGACCGGAAAGAATGCCGGCGAGCAGCACGCGCGATTGCGCGTCATCGGGGTCGAGCCCGACGGCCGCTTGGATCTGTTGCTTGGCGTCCTGGAGCCGATTGGCGCGGACATAGAGCATGGTCAGACGCTGGCGCAGTAGTGCCGACGAAGCATCCGCTGCAACGGCTGCCTCGTATTCCTTCATGGCCACGTCGTGTTCGCCGTTGTTCATGGCCAACTCGGCTTTGAGGAAATGCCCCAAAGCACCGGCTTCGGGTGGCAGCTCCGTCGTCTTGCTGACGTCCGAAGTGCCCATTTCGACGTTCCAAGGAAAGGTCCCAGGTTGAGGTTTTGACAGGGCCGCACAGCCCCCGAGGAGCGCGCAGCAACCGACCACGAACGGCGCGGTCCACGGTTGAAATAGCGTGCGAAAATGCATCACAGGGGTGGTGCTAGCACAATCGTTCCTGGGGTTCTACGCGCTCTTTGTCCGGTGCCGCGAGCGGTTCGTTGCGTTGACAACGGCAGGTTGCGGGTCCATGTGTCGCGGTTGAGAAGCGACGTACCAAGGGGAGGCGAACCAACGGATGGAGACCACCTTCGGCCCGGAGCGAATGGCGGGACAAGGCCTCGACGAGCATCAGGAGGAGTCGGGGGATCGTGCCATTCTGGCTTTGCTTACCGACCCGACCGTGCGCGACCAGATTGATCTGGTGATCACCTACCGTCGGGACGCTTACGAAGTGTGGTCGGCGCGCGGCTTGGTTCGTTTCCGTCGGCTCCTGCGTGATGGGCGTCTGGCCTTTGAGGTAATCGACAAGCTCGGCACCAACCCCATCGAAGATCAGCGGCACACGTCGATATCGACCTGCGGTGAGGAGTGCCAGGCCGCATCCGCTTCCGGCCACGCAACCAACGACCCGAATCTCGCGTTCATCGAGCCGTCGGAAGTCAGCTACCCGCATGCCTACGAGCGCATCGCGCAGCTCTTCGATAGTCCCTATGCGGCCGACTTGGTGATCAGCCCGAAGTGCTACACGTTTGGCTTACAACGTGGCCAGCATGGGGCACTGGATGTCATCCAGTCGCGCGCACCGCTCGCCTTCTTCGGACCCGGAATACGGCCGGGTCGCTACGACTCAGCGCCGCGCCACGTCGACATTGCACCAACGATCTGTCGGTTGATGCGATTTCCGTTCATCGACGAACGCGACGCAAGCGGCCGGACGGCAAGCGAGCGCGGCGTCGCTCCCGACGTGCATTTGAAACGGCAGGACGGTGCTCCTCTCCAGGAAATCATCGACGCGGATGCACCCGCTCCGGAGCGGGTCTACCTCGTCTTGTTTGACGGCCTGAGCAACAGCGAGTTGCGGCATCTGATCGACAGCCACGACCCGGCGATTGCGAATCTGCGTCGCCTGCTCGACCGTAGCGCGATGTTCACCTACGGTTCGACCGTAAACTTTCCGAGCATCACCTGGCCGAGCCACAGCACGATCATGACCGGTGCCTGGTGTGGCCATCACGACGTGGTGAACCCGACCTATTACGATCGCGCCTTGCGCCAGCCGCTCGCACCGCAAGGGCAGGGGATGATGACCGAGGGCTACCTCGGATCCGGGGTCGAAACCCTCTACGAGGCCTTCCACCGAGTGTTGGGTCCGCAGGCATTTACGGCCAACATTCACGAACCGCAGGGAAGAGGTGCCGATCACGCCGCCCTCTAGCAGCGCGTCGTCGGTCCACGGGACCGCTTGCGCGCCTTGACCGCTGAGTTCGTCCGCGCCATCCACCCGCGCTACGCTGCAGAGCGGCGCGAAGCAGTTTATCGCGAGGCCCTGCTCGACGCCCGTGGTATGGCTCAAGTAACCGTTTTATTCGACGACCCGTCGCATCCGATCCCGGTTTTCGTGGCCCATGAGCTGGCGCTTACCGATGGGGCCGGTCACGATTACGGACCGCACAGCGACGGACTGCGAACGGCGATCGCCGAAACCGACCGCCGCCTCGGTCAGGTTCTCGACATGCTCGAAGCCAAAGGGTTGTTTGAAACAACGCTCTTTGTTTTCACCAGCGACCATGGAATGGCGTCGCAGGACATCAGCCTGCGGGCCAATCCGGCGCGCCATCTCGAGCGCATCGGCATGAAAACCATAACCGGCGAACCGATGATCTGGTTGCGTGATCTGGCTGTCACCGTTGAGCGGGCACCGGACGGGCGGACCGCGCGGGTCATCGTTCTCGACAACGATCCTGACGCTTCCGGTGAACGGCCACCTGTGGAGGGCGTCGAGGTCATCGTGTCCTCGCACAGCGATCGGATCATCGCCAAGGTGGCAACCAATCCTGCCGGTGTCGCCGGCTTCGCTACCCCGGCTGACGTCGATGCGGCCGACATCGTTCTTTCGATTCGGCACGCCGACTACAATCCGCGGCACTTGCGGCTGGACGGTCGGGGTCTGGGGATCGACTTGCGAGCCCAGCTCTACGGGTAGCGCTTGAATCCGGCGTGACACGTCCCCAAAATCGGCAACGCCCACCAAACAGCGGTGGGCGTTGCGGGTCCTGTTCAAAGCCGACTCGTACGATCAGTTTCCACCGTAGCGATCATCGGCCTGCTCGACGAATTGTTCCAGGAGTCGCTGCTCGGCAGCACGGTAGGCGATGCGGCGTAGGATCTCTTGGGTTTGGTGTGCGAGTGGGATGGCTGCCAGGTAGCCGACGAGCTCCGCGCGTGAGAGCTTCTCGATCGCTTCTTCCATTGCCACGATGGCTTCTTGCGGCAGTGCCGGCATCGTGAACTGCTCGACGATATCGAGCGCCGCGGCCGAGCGCTCGACGAAATCGCGCTTCGCTTCGTTTTTTTCCTCAGGGCTGACGACGACGTTGAGTTTGTTGGCTGCTTTGTCGAAGAGCTTATCGAACGCTTCGAGCACCGCTTGTTTACCGTTCATGGTGACCTCGCTCTCTCAGATGCAGCGGAACGTAAGAACGGTTTCGGACACAATCAACCCTCGGCATGCGATGGCGCATGGGCGCTCGCAGGCAGCGTGGCCGCGCCAGACCCGATGCAGCCGCAAAGGTGAAATCGTCGTTGACAGCCCCAGGGTCTGCCCGTAAATTGCGCCCGCCATGAATCCTGCCCGCGCGCTGGTGCGCCGACGGTTGCTGCTACCGATCTTGCCGATCATGACATTTGGAGCGGTAGCAGTCGGACAGACCTACTATAAATGGACCGATGCGGATGGCATCGTCCACTTTTCCGATCAGCAGCCGGCCGCCGGGAAGAACAAAGTCGAGCAGCGCGATCTGATCCCCCCTCCGCCTCCTCCCGAGCCTCTGGGCGGCGGAGCTCAAGTCCCTGAGGGCAGCGAAGCGGGTTCTCCTTCGGGTCCACCGCGCGTTGTCATTCTGGAGCAAGACTCGCCGCGTACGAGCCCGACTAGCGTTCGTATTTTCGGCAAGGTCAAGAATGTAGGCGGAGAAGTCGCGGGAGGAGTCGCGATATCGGTCAGCGCCATCGACGTCGGCCAGGGAAATCCCTGCTTGCAGACGGAAGCAGAAGTATCTCCATCGAGCCTCAAGCCAGGGGACACAGGAACTTTTGATTCGAACATCGAAAGTCCTTGCCTCCTTGGCAATTCACCGGTGTCTCTCTTACCGAGCTGGCAACCGTAGTGCGTATGAGACCGTCGTGCATCGTCGGCGCACCGAGTGGCTCTGCGCCGCTCCGGCAGGGCGCCCTGCGCCCCTAGAGACGCTGCGTGATCGAAACGCAGCAGACGGTCGTTCCCGACGTCTACCCCGCAGATTCCGCGCTGCCCATGCGTGCCCTGCCCGGCGAGCACGGGCCGACAGCCTGTATCGTTGCCGGTCGCGGTGCAGCGGTCGTTTGCCTTCACGACTTCGGCTCGGCAGCAGCGGAGTGGATTCCTCTTTTGCACGCGCTGAAGCAGGATTACACCGTCCACGCCGTCGATCTCTTGGGGCACGGTCGAACGTCTGCACCACGCCTGGACTACTCTCCAGCCATCATGGTGGCTTGGTTGGGCGAACTGCTGACGCAGTTGCAGCTCAGTCAGGTCACTCTCATAGGGAGCGGGTTCGGCGCAGCACTGGCGTTGGTATTCGCGGCACAGCATCCGGCCCGGGTGAAGGATCTAGTGCTCGTGGGCCCGTCCATTCCCGGGGTGCAGCCCTCCGGACGCGCGATGTACTGGGCCTTTTGGTTGATCCACCAACCACGCCTCAAAGGGTTGTTCGCCGCACTGTGGCCTCGCCTGATCGAACGCATGGAGCGTGAATCCGTGCTCGATCAACGGCTGCTGAGCCCTCTACAAGCCGCCGTGCGCATGGCGCTACGCCGGCGCGAAGTGTGCGCGGCGCAGGGATCGATGATCCGGCAATGGCATCATTGGCTTGGTTGCCGCCCGGCCTACGGCCAGATCGGTCAACCGTTGTTGCTGCTCTGGGGCGGCGCTGACCAACTCTACCCGGTGCGGCACGCGCGTTTGCTGACGACATTGGTGCCGCACGCTGAGCTGGCGATTCTCGATGACTGCGGTCATCTGCCGCACCTCGAAAGGCCGACGGAGGTCGCCCGATTGCTGCAGGCGTTTCTGCGAACCCGACAGCGGCGAGATCGCTGACAGCGGTCGACTGGCCGGGCGTTTTCGGCTTAGATTCAGACTCGAGAATGGGTGCGCATGCCGCTCGAGTTTCGTAAGGACAAAGGCGACCTGGTTTGGGTGCGCAATCCGTTTACCGGCGTAGTCACCTACTTCACGCACGTCCACAAAAAGCGCAGCGGTTTCGTGCGTCGGGCCCAGGATGCGCTACTGAACGCGGCCGCCGAGGAACGCAGCGTCTACGAAGAGCGATTGCGGCACGAGCTCGAGGAGGCCAAACGTTCGTGTCCGTTTTGCCCGGGAAATGAGGCGCTTTCTCCCGAGGAAGTCTTACGTGTGGAGCCGAGCGGAATCTTGCCGCACACGACGGCGGCGCCGGACGGATGGCTGATCCGCGCGGTCTGCAATCTGATTCCGCGCATTCCGGAATGCTGTACCGGTGGCCGCAACGAGTCGTATGTCGTGATCGAAGACCCACGACACTTCGCCGACAACGCCCGTGGACACGATGATCTCCTCTACAGCAGCCTGCTCGCGCCGGAGCACTTCCGCGCCTTGCTTGCGGTCGACGTGGAGGTGGCGCGCCGTTCGTATGCCAACCCGGGCGTCCATCACGTGTTGATTCGCAAGAACCAGGGACGCGAGTCGGGGGCATCGCAGCCCCACGTACACAACCAGGTCATCGGTTCCGACATCGCCTTCCCCGTCGTCGAAAGAGAATGCCAGGTGACCGCAGCCGAACCAGGTCTATGGCGCGAAATGGCCGCCTTTGCGCGCGCCAATAACTTCCTGATCGAGGAGCGCGACGGTTGTGTGTCGTACTTTTGTACATACGGGACCTTCCCCCGCAGCTACGAGATCGTTTGCTTGGACGACTGGGTACGTTGTGTCGATCTGCCGGCGACGCGTTGGGACATCTTCGCCAAGATGCTGCACAACGTGTTGACGATCCTCGGGCCCATGCCTCTGGATTATGAAATCCATGACGGTCCCGGGATTCCACTTCACGCCCACGTGAACGCTCGCCACTTCACCTACTCGAACATTGGCGGGACGCTGAACCTGCCATCGATCGTGCTCAACGCACCGCAGGGCGGTACTCCTTGGGCCGGTACCGATAGCAAGCAAAAGTAGAGGGGGCTGCGTTGACAAAGAAGTGGCACTCACATAGAAACCGCGAAGGTCGGGCGGAGCGGTGGGAGCTGATGCGGAGCCGGCCAATCAAATCATTTAAGGGCAAGAATGTTAGGAGGCGCGCCGACGCGCCTTATTTTTGAAAGGAGGGAGTTAAAGATGGCAGTAGCAGATCAGGTGAAGGAAATCTTCGGTGCGATGCCGGCGAACCTCAACGCTGACGCAGCGAAGGGCATGAGCTCGGTGATCCAGTTCAACCTGAGCGGTGATGGGGGCGGCAACTACCACGTCGTCATTAAGGACGGCGCGTGTTCGGTGAATGAGGGTTCACATGCCTCCCCGAACATGACGATGACCATGGCTGCTCAAGACTACGTCGACATGATCACCGGCAAGCTCAACGGCCAGATGGCCTTCATGAGCGGCAAGCTGAAGATTGCGGGCGACATGGGCTTGGCGATGAAGATGCAGAGCCTCTTCAAGCGCCCTGCCTGAAGACTTTTTCTCCAAGTAGGAAAAACGCGGCGGAGGTCACCCTCCCGCCGCGTTTTTTTTGCACCAACCTCTCTGTTGATGGGAGAGCAATTCATCTTCGACGGGGTTGTGCGCTCGCACGCCAACGAATCGGTAACTCCGGAAGCAACCTGGGCGCAGGCGTTGGTGATGGCCCCGCTTTGTGCCTCATGTTCCGTGGGCCCCTCGACCGTACGGCACGCAGAGTTGCCACGGAATTGGATGCAGACCTCGCACTGAAATCCTGCCACGTGCAGGCTGCGATAGACAAGCAGCGCCATGAACAGCACGAAGGCGATCGTCAGCAGCCACAGCCGGAGCCGGCGCGCCTTGGCTTTGGCCATCGTTTTGCCTGCAGTGCTCGTTCAGGGAGCTTCGGGTTCCGCGGCCGCCGCGACGGTAATGTCGATCTCGTCGGTTGCGTTCGCGGTTCCTGCCGTGACCGCAACCGAAGCAG
>JACQEN010000185.1 GCA_016200585.1 Deltaproteobacteria bacterium | reverse complement strand
GCGGCGATGAGCTCGAAGCGGTGCGCAAGTGGATCGCCGTCGGTGCACCGCAAGACGGGGTCGTCGCCGGTACCGATACGCTGCTCAACGCCTGTCTGCCACCGCCCGAGCCGATCGAGATCAAGCCTCTCGAGCCACCTCCGGCTGGAGAGGGTGTGCAGCTCAAGATGCCGCCGTGGACCTTGGTTCCGCACAGCGAGCGCGAGGTCTGCTTCACCAGCTACTACGACATCACGGATCAGGTGCCGCCGCAGTTCCGTAGCCCTGACGGCAAGAACTTCCGCTACAAGCGCAACGAGATCCGCCAGGATGCGCTCAGTCATCACCTCATCGTCAGTCTCTATCATGGCGACGCCGCCCCCGATGATCCGTCGTGGGGAACCTATCACTGCGACGGCGGTGCCCTGGACGGGCAACCCTGCAGTCCGACCGACACGACCTTTTGCGGCGACGGCACCTGTGCGACCAGCCCGGTGACCAGCGTTGCCTGCATCGGTTTCGGTCCGCAGGATATCGAGCGTGGTTTGGCGAA
Source organism: Deltaproteobacteria bacterium (assembly GCA_016200585.1). Taxonomy (GTDB): domain Bacteria; phylum Desulfobacterota; class Binatia; order HRBIN30; family HRBIN30; genus JACQEN01. Next base: position 3,357 of record JACQEN010000185.1, on the reverse strand, counting down.
TTCCGGTTTCACCGGCACACAGCAAACCGCGTCGGAATTCCACTACCCCGAGGGAGTGTACAATGAGCTGCCTCTCAAGGGTCTGATCGTTTGGAACTCGCACGCTTTCGACCTTACGGACCAGCCGGGTCTCTTGAGAGCGTGGCTCAATTTTACTTTCGCGCAGCCCGATGAACAGACGATCCCGACGGAAGGGATTTTCGATGCGCACGACATCTTCAAAACCAACGTCCCGCCGTTCAAGACCCAGGAGATCTGCAGCCTTTCGATCTTGCCTCAGAACACTCACTTGTACGATTTGAACTCTCACGGTCATCGCCACATGAAGCGCTGGCGCACGTACGATGGAGCGTTCACCTGCCAGGGCGGCGCCAACGATGGCCAAGCTTGTTCGCCGCTGGGCTACGACTTCGTCAGTCCGGACGTTTGTAAGGGAAGCCCGTGCAAAGGCTTCGCTCGCCAACACGTCTGCGATTGCAACGTCGATGACTCCGTCACCATCGATGAGCTGATTGCCAGTGTCAGCATCGCCTTGGGGAACAGCGCCGTGGGTGCCTGTGTCGACGCCGACTCGAACGGCGATCAAGAGGTCACGGTCGACGAGCTCCTCAAAGGGGTGAATGCTGCGTTGAACGGCGTGCCGGCTCCGACCGAGCGCGATCCGATGTCGAGCCTCATGTATGTGAGCTACGTCTATAACGATCCGGTCGACCTGCGATTCGATCCGCCCATGATGATGGCTTCGCCGGCGGAGTCGGAGCGCACACTCACCTACTGCGCTTTGTACGACAACGGCTACACCAATCCGGCCGAAGTCAAGAAACAGTCGACTTCGCCCAACCCGCCGATTAACATTCCGGGCATTGGCGGCCCGTGCAAGACGCCAACCGGCTGTACCGCCGGTAAGGTGGGACAACCATGCACCGGAGGCAACGAGACGAAGCGCAATCAGTCGTGCGATAGCACGCCCGGCGCCGGCGACGGTGTTTGCGATGCTTGCACGCTGACGGGTGGAGTGACCACGGAGGACGAGATGTTCCTGCTCCTCGGTGGCTTCTACGTTCAGTAGGCGATCACAACGATCCCGCGAAAGCGTCGATGCAGCAAGCGGCGGCCTCTGGCCGCCGTTTGTGTTTCAGGATATGGCCGCGGTGAGAGTTGAGAGGAGGCGTTGATGGCGCTCGTCGCGGTGGTCACGATTCTGGCTTTGGTTCAGTACTTCCTTCAAGGCGTGCGGGTGGGGATGGCGCGTGGCAAGTACGGCGTCGAAGCGCCGGCCACCACCGGCCACCCGGTTTTCGAACGTCACTTCCGCGTCCACCAGAACACGCTCGAACAGATGATCGTGTTCCTACCGAGCCTCTGGTTGTTTGCGCAATTCGTCAGCCCGCGCATCGCTGCGCTACTGGGGGTTGTCTTCCTCGTCGCCCGCTTTCTGTACGAGCGCGGTTACGTCGAGGATCCCAAGAAGCGCAGCACCGGCGCCGGCCTGACAGCTGCGGTCAACGGTATCCTCGTACTCGGGGCCGTCATCGGCGCGCTGTGGCAACTGCTGTGAGCCCACGGCTCGGGCAAATGCCGCGATTGACGATCGGGTGATGGACGATTGGCGAGTTGGTCTGTCCGCCAATCGTCCATCGCTTTGAGTCCTCACATATGGCTGATCATCGCCGTGCCGAACTCGGAGCACTTGAGCTTGGTCGCGCCTTCCATCAGCCGGTGAAAGTCGTAGGTGACCGTCTTGGCGCTGATCGCTCCGTCCATGCCTTTGATGATCAGATCGGCTGCCTCGTCCCAACCGAGATGGCGGAACATCATCTCGCCCGACAGGATCACCGAGCCGGGATTGACCTGATCCAGATTGGCATACTTCGGTGCCGTGCCGTGCGTCGCTTCGAAGATGGCGTGACCGGTGACGTAATTGATGTTGCCGCCCGGGGCGATGCCGATGCCGCCGACCTGTGCCGCCAACGCGTCCGATAGGTAATCGCCGTTGAGGTTGAGGGTGGCGATGACGTCGAATTCGCGCGGCCGCGTCAGTACCTGCTGCAGCGTGATGTCGGCGATGGCGTCGCGAATCATCAGCTTCTGCTTCCATTTACCCTGGCCGTGGCTGTCCCAGAGCTTGAGCGCCGCTTCCACGTCGACCCGCACCTTGGCCTGTTGATCCTTGGTCATTAGATCGTAGCCCGGATCGATGGCGCGAGCGTTGTTTTCGATTGACATATCGGCTTGCGATTCTTTGTTGCCGAGGATCCAGCTCTCGCGCTCGGTGACCACCTGATTGCGGAACTCGCGCGTTGCCAAGGCATAGCCCCAGTCGCGAAAGGCGCCTTCGGTGAACTTCATGATGTTGCCCTTGTGCACCAGAGTGACGCTGCGGCGCTTCTGCTTCAGGGCGTACTCGATAGCCGCTTTCACCAGGCGCTCGGTACCCTCGCTCGATACCGCTTTGATGCCGATGGCGCTGGTTTGCGGGAAGCGGATCTTCTTGACGCCCATTTCCTTTTGTAGGAAGTCGACGACCTTGCGGGCTTCGGGTGAACCGGACTGCCACTCGATGCCGGCGTAGATGTCCTCGGTGTTCTCACGGAAGATGACCATGTCGACTGCTTCGGGCTTCTTCACCGGGCTCGGTACGCCCTTGAAGTAACGCACCGGCCGCAGGCAGACGTACAGGTCGAGCAGCTGCCGCAAGGCGACGTTGAGCGAACGAATGCCGCCGCCGACCGGCGTCGTCAGCGGTCCCTTGATGCCGACGATGTGTTCTTCGAATGCCTTGACGGTTTCGTCGGGGAGCCAGTTGCCGGTTGCATTGAAGGCCTTTTCGCCGGCGAGGACTTCCTTCCACACGATACTGCGCTTGCCCTTGTAGGCCTTCTCGACGGCGGCGTCGAAGACCCGTTGGCTGGCGCGCCAGATGTCGGGTCCGGTACCGTCGCCCTCGATGAAAGGCAGAATCGGGCGATCTGGGACGTCGACCTTGCCGTTGCTACAACGAATCTTCTCTCCGTTTGCCATGGGGAATTACCTCGACTGGGTTGTAGTTGGCGCCGATCGGCCGGCGCTCAAGCGGTGACCCGCGAGCTATAACAAGGGGCCCCGGTTGTGTCGACCAGGGTGGCGCTGTTGGTAGTGTCGCAGTTTGAAAACATGCAACCTGCAGCCAACGACCTAACCCCTCTTTCCCCTTCCCGACGGGCTTTGCCCGCCAGTTCGGTCTGTGCGGACTTGGCGCCTCAAACCCGACGATGAATCGTCGTGCTGAAAACAGGCACCCCGTGAACGGGGTGCGGAACAGGTTGGGAGTTTCAATGCTTGCGCCTGCTTCGAGCGGGCGCCTGATTTCAGCCGGGG
>JACQEN010000184.1 GCA_016200585.1 Deltaproteobacteria bacterium | reverse complement strand
TGCCCGTCTGGCGGGCGCGCGCCGGATCGCTGCCGTCAACGGTGCGAAACGTTCCGCGGTCCCAGACGATCATTGCCCCGGCGCCATAGTTGCCCGCCGGGATGATGCCTTCAAAGTCGGCGTATTCAAGAGGATGGTCTTCGGTTTGAACGGCGAGGCGGCGCTCCTTGGGATCGAGCGCCGGTCCGCGCGGTACCGCCCAACTCGCCAGAGCACCGCTGATTTCAAGCCGTAAATCCCAGTGCAAACGGCGCGCTGCGTGTTGCTGGACGACGAAAATCCCACCGCTGGCTTCGCTTACCCGAGCAAACCCCGATTCGAATGGTTCCGGGGTTCGCTCCGGGTCGCGCTTGCGCCGGTATGTGTCGAGTCTGTCCGCAGGCATTTCAATCGCGTTAGAGAGTCGGCTTAAGCATTCGCATAGATAGCAAAAAATGGTATTCTGCCGCTTCGATTGTCGAGGAGAGAAGATGCCTACACACGCCATAGCCTCCGGTACGGTCAGCTTTGGGTTGGTTTCCGTGCCGGTCAAGCTTTATTCTGCGACTAAATCAAAGTCGGTGTCCTTCAATCTTTTGCATAGCAAAGACAAATCGCGACTCCGTCAACAGTATATCTGCGCTGCGGATGGCGAAGTCGTCGATCGTGCGAGCATGGTGAAGGGCTTCGAGTACGCCAAAGACCAGTACGTCGTGCTCACCGACGACGAGCTCAAGGCGCTCGAACAGACCAGTGATCAGTCCATCGAGATCGAAGAATTTGTTCCGCTGGAACAGGTGGATCCGGTCTTCTTCGACAAGTCCTACATGCTCGGCCCCGACAAGGGCGGACAGAAGGCCTATCGTCTGTTGAGTGAGGCAATGGCCAAGGCCGGCCGGGCGGCGCTCGCCAGGTACTCGTCGCGTGGCAAGCAGCAACTCGTACTGTTGCGCCAAGCGCAGGGCGGGTTGATGATGCATGCGCTGTTCTACGCCGACGAGGTGCGTGGATTCGAAGACGTCGATCGCGGTGAGAATGTGGCCGTCAAACCGGGGGAGCTCGATCTCGCCGTGCAGTTGATCGAGCAGCTCGGCTCGAAGTCCTTCGCGCCGGAAAAATACGACGACGACTACCGCAAGCGAGTCGTGGAGCTCATCGAGCAAAAGGTTGCGGGCCAGGAAATCGTTGTCTCGCCTGCCCAGCCACCGAGAGCTCAGATCATTGATCTCATGGACGCTCTCAAAGCCAGCCTCGCCGCGAAACAAAGGGTTTCGCAATCCGCCGAGGATTCGGGCGACCGCCACCCCGTGCGGGCGAAAGCATCAACCCAGAACCGCAAACGCGCGGCCAAGGCGAAATGATAGCTTAGACTAGGGGCCCAAGGCTGAATGCCCGCCAGGTCTCCCTCCCCGACCGCACGCACCTTCGCAACCGCCGAAGTTGCACGCCTTCTCGGCAGTACCCCAACCCGTGTACGGTCCATCGTTCGTGCCGGACTCTGTCGTCCAGCGCGACGCGGCCGACGCTTCCAGTTTACATTTCAAGACCTGGTAGTTTTGCGAACCGCACAAGGACTCCTACGAGCGAAGGTACCGCCGCGCCGCATCCGTAGCGCCTTGGCTCAATTGACCCGACAACTGCCGCCCGGACGTCCGCTGTCGGGGGTGCGAATCCACGCCGACGGCAAACAAGTGGTGGTGCGCGACGGCAATACGACATGGCGACCGGACAGCGGCCAGTTGCTGCTCAGCTTCAAGGTAGATTCCCTCGTACGCGCAGCGGCCGCCGTTGTCCCTGTGCGCCAGCGCACTCAGCGCGACGATGTGGATGCACAGAATGCCGAGGCGGCGCTGGAATGGTTCGAGACCGGACTGGACCGCGAACAGGACGGTGATATTGAGGGCGCGCGAGAAGCCTACCAGCGGGCGGTCGAGATCGACCCGCATTTGGCCGATGCTTACGTCAACCTGGGACGCCTGGTTCACGAACAAGGCGAATCACGTGAGGCATCCCGCTTCTATCACCTGGCGATTGCTGCCGATCCGAACGACCCGATCGCCCACTACAACCTGGCCATTGCCCTCGAAGACCAAACGAATCTACCGGCGGCCCTTTCGCACTACCAGCGTGCGGTGACGCTAGAACCAAGCTTCGCCGACGCGCATTTCAACCTCGGCCGTCTCCTCGACAAGCTCGGACGCCGGGTTCAAGCCTTGCGTCACCTCATGATGTACAAGAAGTTGACGCGCGGCCGACGCTAGGGCGGATATCGGCGCATCCGCGTCACCGGTCGTGGCAAACGGCGCAGGCTTCCTCGTGGTAGCCGACCAGGGGCGGATCGTTGCTTGGATCGTCGTCTTGGTAAAGTGCAATCCGCTGCTTCACCGTGTCCAGGCGTTGCTGGACCAACGATTGGAAGCGCCAGGGACCTCCGGCTGAAGCGAATGGCGTCTTGGCGAGGTTGTAGTAGCCCTTGGCCTTTACCAAATTGCCGCCCTTGGCGAACAAATCGCCGAACAGGATGAGCGCTCCTTCGACGTTGTGCGGTGCTTTCCCGAAGTTGCCGCACAGCTTCGGTTCGTTGAACGGCGTGCAACTGGCCATCAGCGGATCGCCGAGAATCTGCAGCACCTCCTGGTAGAGAGGGTCCTTGGCCGAAACCACGGCACCGACGGTAGCGATGAAATCGAAGCTGTTGAATTCGGGAAACAGAGCGTACGCGTCGCGCAACTGCTGCAGACCCTGGTCGATGCCGGCTTGATCGTGCGTCACTACGCCCAGCATGTACGTTGCGGCGGCACGAAATCCGGGAACGCGTCGATCGTCAGGCAGGAGCGGAACGGCAGCCTCCAGCGCCTTCTGAGCCAAGCTCACATCGTCCTTCTCGATCGTGCTGGCACTCTGGTAGTCGGAAACACTCTGCGCGAATCGGAACAAATGGATCATTCCCAGATGAAACTGCGAGTGGCCATCGCTCGGATTCTTGGCGACTGCGGCGGACAGGTCTGAAATGGCTTCGGCTGTACGCTCGGCGACCCCACCCAGTGTGTCGAAGAAGGCCTCCTCGCCGCGGGCGGCCAGCTCTTCAGCGCTAAATCCCGTAGTCGACGGCTCGGAATCGTTGCCGCAAGCGCCGAGTATCCCCAGCAGGGCCAGCAAGAGAACCGTTCGTGGCAGACGAATCGCGGTCATGGCGTCCCGGACTATCCAAGCTTCTCCTGCCCGTCAAGAACGGAACGCCGTCGTCGAACCCGCATCCCGAGACCAGCATCGCGTTCACGACAGCCCCGCCGACATGCGACGAAAAAAGTGCTTTGAAGCTGCTTTGTTCGCTTTTCGCTTCTTTTTTCTCAGCCAGTGACATAGACAGAAGGCGACATGGGAATCGACGGCAGTAGTCGGCACGGCGTCGCTTGCGCGGCGGCCGTGTTTTAGTCCCGCCGCGCGCTTGTCAGCACTGCTCGCGCCGGCGAGCAGGAGGTTCGAACGTGATGCGCGCACCTGGCAATGCACCGCCGCCAGGCGACCTAGGTCGCCCACCGGACGAGCAGGAAAACAGAGTCGACGATGCTGTGCTCGCCGATCTTCGCGAGCAGTGGTCTAACCTCGAGGACGACGAGCGTCTGGTGGCTTTCAAAGCTCTGCCAAGGCCGGATGCCGAGGATGTCTTCCTGGGTTTGCCGACGCGCGATCAGGCGGCACTGTTGATCGCGATTGCAACCCAGGAGCGCCGCGCTTGGATGCGTCTGCTGCCCCCGGACGACGCCGCTGATCTCGTGCAAGCGGCGCCATCGGAGGAGCGTATCGGTCTCCTGGCGCTGCTCGACGATCCGACACGTCGAGAAGTCAGCGGCTTGTTGGCCTATGCCGAAGACGAGGCCGGCGGCCTGATGAATCCGCACTACGCCCGGCTGCGCCCCGAGATGACGGTCGCTGAAGCCATCAGCTACCTGCGCCGCTATGCGCAGCAGCACCGCGACGCTACCTACTACGCCTATGTTCTCGATGAGGAGCAACATCTTCTCGGTACAGCGTCCTTCCGCGATCTCTTCGCCGCAAAGCCGGAGCTGACCATCGCCGAGATCATGCGCACCGATCTGGTGACCGTGCGTGACGATCAGGACCAAGAAGCGGTCAGCCGCATCTTTGCGTCGAACCACTTCCTTGCACTCCCCGTGGTCACCTTCGACAACCGCATGAAGGGTGTGGTGACCATTGACGATATCGTCGAGGTCGTCGAAGAAGAAGCAACCGAGGACATCCAGAAGATCGGCGGCAGCGAGGCCCTCGACGCCCCGTATCTCACAATCGGCTTCACGCGCATGGTGCGCAAACGCGGCAGCTGGCTGGCGGCTCTCTTTATCGGCGAGATGCTGACCGCCACGGCGATGGGATACTTCGAGGACGAGATTGCCCGGGCTGTGGTGTTGGCCCTGTTCGTTCCGCTGATCATCAGCAGCGGCGGCAATTCGGGGTCACAAGCGTCGACCTTGGTGATTCGCGCCATGGCGCTCGGGGAAGTCCGCTTGAGCGACTGGTGGCGTGTGATTCGGCGCGAGCTCGCATCGGGCGTAGCCCTCGGCGGGCTTCTCGCTACAATCGGATTAGTTCGCATCTTCTTATGGCAGCGGTTGTTCCAGCCGTACGGCGAACATTGGCTGCTGATCGCTCTGACGGTTGCCGGTAGCCTGGTCGGCGTCGTCACCTTCGGAACGCTGGCTGGCTCGATGCTGCCGTTTGTCCTGCGACGTCTGGGCTTCGATCCGGCCAGCGCCTCCGCTCCATTCGTCGCAACGCTGGTCGACGTTACCGGCCTGGTAATCTACTTCACGATCGCCAGCATCATCTTGCATGGAACCCTGCTCTAGTGTGCGCCGCGGCCGAATGGGACTCGCCACCATACCGGCCCTCTACGCCGCAGGCCGGCCTTGTCTCAATGGCGGAAATCTGCGACTAGTCGCAGGCTCTATTCATTCCAATTCTCGGGGGTTCACAAGGCATGATTCCGATTAAGAACGTCGTGCTTCTGGGCGCCAATGGCACCATGGGTGCCGGCAGCGGCGAGGTTTTCGCCGCGGGCGGCTGCGATGTCGTTTTTCTCGCTCGTACCGTCGATAAGGCGCACGAAGGTTTGGTTACCGCCCAGAACATGGCGAAGTCGGCGCGGATCGCCGACCGCATTTCGGTCGGTACGTATGAGGACGATCTCGAAGAAGCGGTCAGCAAGGCCGACTTGATCTTCGAAGCGCTCGCCGAAGATATCGAGCTCAAGAAGCAGTTCTTTACCCGCGTCGACAAATGTCGGCGCGCCGATTCGATCGTCGCGACCGTATCTTCGGGTTTGTCGATTGCCGAAATGGCGCATGGCCGCAGCGAGACCTTTCGGCGGAACTTTCTTGGCATCCATCTGTTCAACCCGCCGAGCGTCATCGTTGGCACCGAGGTCATCCCGCATACCGGAACCGATCCGAAGCTCACCAAAGAGATCGTCGCTCTCCTGGAAAGCCGTTTCGGACGGATCGCCATTGTTACCGACGACAAGCCCGCGTTTGCCGGCAACCGGGTCGGCTTCAAAGTACTCAACGAGGTTGCGCAGCTTGCAGAGAAGCACGGTGTAGCCTTCATGGACTACCTCATCGGTCCCTACACCGGCCGTGCGATGTCTCCGCTATCCACCGTCGACCTCGTCGGCTGGGACGTCCACAAGGCGATTGTCGACAATGTCCACGTCAACACCAAGGACGAAGCCCACGACATGTTCGCTCTGCCGGCGTACATGGACGAGCTCATCTCGCGCGGCCATCTTGGCAACAAGACACCGCAGCACGGCGGCTTCTATCGTCGAGTGAAGGAAGGCAATCAGACCATCAATCTGGTGCTCGACCCCAAGACCGGTGGCTACAAGGATTCGCGTGACGCCGGGGCGGCAAAGTTGCCGTTTGTCGAAAAGATCCGCGACCTGCACCGCGTCGGCCGCTACGCCGACGCGATGAAGATGTTCACCACGGCGGAGGGCGCCGAAGCCGATCTCGCCCGCAAAGTGGTTTTCGGGTACGTCAGCTACGGCCTGAATCGCGTCGGCGATCGCGAGGTGGTACGCAGCCCGCGCGACGTCGATCGCATCATGGGCTTTGGGTTCAACTGGGCACCGCCGACGGTTTTGGTCGATGTCATCGGCCTCAAGGAAACGATCAAGGCCCTCGAGCAATACTCGTTGCCGGTACCCAAGGTTCTACAGCAAGCCAAACCAGGTGAGCGCTTGTTCACCGAGCCGCACGTCAACGTCGGCCGCTTCTTTGCCGCCTGAGATCGCCGATTTGCGACTACCAGTCACTTTGACACTCCTACGTTGCGCTAGTGTAGGACCGAATGTACTTTCAGGAGGCGTGACACCTTGAAGGGAGGCAGCATGGCAACCCCGATCTATGTGCTTGGTGGATATCAGACCGATTTTGCCCGCAACTGGAAGAAGGAAAACAAACACATCGTGGCGATGATGCGCGAGGCAGCGTTGGGCGGCCTCGAAGCGACGGGTCTAGAGCCGAAGGAAATCGACGTCGGTCACGTCGGCAACTTTGCCGCCGAGCTGTACGCCATGCAGGGCCATCTCGGCGCCTTCCTCGTCGATATCGACCCGAGCTTCTCGGGCTTACCGACCGCCCGTCATGAAGCGGCTTGCGCTTCCGGCAGCATCGCGATTCTTGCCGCCTCGGCAGAGATCGAAGCCGGTCGCTACGACCTGGCAATGGTCGTCGGTGTCGAACAGATGAAGACCGTCGATCCGGGCAGAGGTGCCGACTTCCTCGGCACGGCCGCCTGGTACGATCGCGAAGCCAAAGGGATCGAATTCCCCTTCCCCAAGTTGTTTGGTCGGCTCGGAGATGAATACGACAAGCGTTTCGGCTTGAAGGACGAGCATCTCGCCCACATCTCGACGATCAATTACTCCAACGCCAAACGCAACCCGCTGGCGCAGACCCGCAGCTGGTACATGACCGAGGATCACGCCCGATCGACCGATAAGTTCAACAGCGTCATCGGCGGCCGCATCAAGATTTCCGATTGCTCCCAGGTTACCGACGGTGCGGCTTCGCTCTTCCTGGCTTCCGAAAAGGCCGCCGCAGCGTACGCCAAGAAGCGTGGCATCAAGCTCGAAAGTATCCCCAAGCTTCTCGGCTGGGGTCACAAGACCGCACCGATCGAGTTTGACGCCAAGGTCGCCGAGAGCAAGGGCAATCCGTACGTCCTGCCCCATACTCGACAAGCGATTCTCGATGCCTTCAAACGCGCCGGCATCGCCGATTGCTGGGGCGTCGACGCCATCGAAACACACGACTGCTTCACTACCTCCGAGTATATGGCGATCGACCACTTCGGCCTGACCAAGCCGGGCGAGGCCTGGAAGGCCGTCGAGGACGGAACGATCGAGATGGGCGGCAAGCTACCGATCAACCCGAGCGGTGGGTTGATCGGCTGCGGTCACCCCGTTGGATCGACGGGAACGCGACAGGTTCTCGATGCGTACAAACAGGTCACCGGTCAGTGTGGTGAATACCAGGTCGACGGTGCCAAGAAGGTCGCCACGTTGAACATCGGCGGCAGCGGCACCACGAGTGTCGCGTTCGTCGTCGGCTGATCGGCTTAGCGCTTCCTGAATTGGCGAGGGCTGCGGCAAGCGGTCTACAGCCCTCGCTAATTCGATCCGCCGAAGTCCCATGCGGTTCGTCGGTAGCGACTGGACGCTTGTCTCCTGGAACATTGTCGGACGTCGTGCCACAACCTCAAACCTAAGGCCTTGGGGCTCGATGGCTGGTTGGATATGCTGGCGGCAATGATGCCCGGTCGGTTGCAGCTGAGCCATCTCATCCTTCTGCCAGCCCTCGTCGTTTGGACGCTCGCTTCGGCTTCTACGAGCCCGGCGCTTGCTCAGATCAGTGACGGTCCAGTGGCGCCGAGCGGCGGATCGCTTGCCGATCTCAGCGGACCGGTGAGTGCCGGCAGTCGACCGGTTCACGGAGCCGGTAGTTCTGTAACGGAGGGGAGCGTTGGACCATTGAGCGGGCGCTCGGTTCGCGGCTCGACCAGTGGAACCATCACCAGCGGATCGGTTTCCGACCTCTCCGTCGGCGCTGTCACCTCACGGCCGCTGGCCGTTGGTGGCGGGTTTCAACTCCCTGCGGACGCGGCGATGGGCGAGCCAGCCGTATCGCTGCTGCCCTTGCAACAACAGCTGGAAGACGTCCAGCCACTGTCGCGCGATCAGTCGACGGAAGCTGACTCATCGCAAGCGGGCGACGACGATAGCGAAGTAGAAAACGGCGACAGCGATGACGCGTCCGAACCCGAAGTAGGAAGTGCTGCCGCTCAACCTGAGAATGGGCAAGCACCGGAATCGGCTGCCGCACCAACGAACGACGCTGCGCCCCGAGGCGAAGTGAACGAGCCGACCGAAGTCACGCCGGAGGACTCCGGTCCTGAAACCCGGCACTGATTTTGCCGAGTATGCTCAGCCATTCGAGAGCCGTAACTGTCTGGGTGTTGCGAACCAGAGCAAGACTCCCGTGCTGTTCGCTGTCAGGAGCGGCACCTCGATCGCCGCGATGCCGCCTTTCTTGAACCGCAGCTCGAGCGCATCCGTCGAACGCGTCAGCAGATAGGACACCAGTTGGCTCACACCGGGCTCGTGTCCGACAAGCATCAGCCGCGGTTTGTCACGATGACCGTACAGCGCCTTGACGATGTCTCCGGCGGTATGCCCAGGGGCGAGAGCGTCCAGGATTTCATACGACCCGGAGTCTACCAATGCGCCGGCAAGAATCGCTGCCGTCTGCTCTGCGCGCTTGAAGGGGCTGGTGAGAATCACGTCGGGAACGACTCGCAACCTCCCTAGCGAGCTAGCGATGATGCGCATGTTACGTTTCCCGGCGCTCGTGAGCCCGCGCTGCGCATCCCTTCCGGCGTTACTGCGTGCTGCGGCGATCCCATGGCGCACAACGAAGATCGTGTGGTTCATGTACGTCCTTCGTCCCACCCTCGCGATACGGATCGGGCATCCATTTCCCCAACCCTTCCTACGCTGCCCTCGAAACGTTTCGTGCTCGATGCCCGGGGGGTCGTTGCCTCTTCGTTTCGGCGGTTGACTGCTGCGAAAGTGTTTCCAAACGTTCGAGGACAGCTTGGAGCTCGCGTTGTGTTCGCTTCCGGCAAAACCGTTTCCAGGTACGATCAAAGCGGTTGCGCCAAATCTCGGCATCGCGCAAGTGGCTGCCGACCAACGCGCCGAGGGCAAGCAGATGCCCCGGTTTCCCTTGAACACCCTGAGCGTCGACGTAGTGCTGGATCGAGTCGGCAGCGACCACGGAGTCATGATACCGGCCCAACAAGTCTTGCAGGGCAACCAGATGGCGGACCAGACGGCTGCCGGGCTTGCCCGTAAGGTCGGCGAGGAATTCAAGGATGTAGCGCAATCGCTTGGCGCGGATGCGCACCGCGTGCAAGTCTTCCGGCGTCAGGGTCGACTGTGCGCGACTTCCGCCCTTCACCAGATGCTGGAAGGCGCCTTTTACAGCACGACGGCCGATTGCAGCAGCTGGTTGAGCAGCTGGGAGGTCGCGTCTCGAGGGCGGCCTGCTGCGAGAAAATTGATCAATCCGTAGGAGGAGATTGAGATAGCGCGACGATTCGAGGCTCTCGATCATTGTCTTGCGCCGCCGGCGCCGATCGAGTCGCAGAAACTCTTGCAGTCCCGCCACGGCGGCACGATGGCGTGGCGGTGCCGTGGTTCGGGCCATTGCCAGGCGCTCGAGTTGCACGTCGACATCGCGTACCGTCCCCAGCACGCCACCGAGCCAGCGCAGCTCGGCACGGAACCGTTCTCGCTGCCGGTTCTGAAACCCCTCCGGGAAGGCACGCAGGACAGCTCGCAAGCGCCGCACGGCCACGCGCATGTCGTGCAGGGCTTCGGGATCCCGCCCCAAACGGGTCCCTGGATCGTTCAAACGCAACTGCACGAGGTGACGCCATACAACCTTGCGCACCGCCGCCGCCAAGGAGTCGGCGTCGGCAATGTTCGTCACCACGGGATCCAAGATCTCGCCGCCATACACTCTCTTCATTCCGAGCGAGAACTTCGTATCCGGCGACGGATCGAGAGAAAAGGCGCGTTCAAGGAGCCGTGCCAAGGATCGAACGTCGCGTCGATCACCTTTGATGCATTCGATTTCCACTTCGCAATACGAAGCTGAAGCGCTGCCCTTCGGACTCCGCAGCTGTACGCGATCCAGTGCTAGCTCTGCCAAAACGGTGGCGCGCCTCCCCGCATCGATGGCGACGACGTCAAAGCGCCGGCGCATGATCGAGCTCCGAAGGATTGCTTCGAGGGGCCGGCCCGAGGTGAAAGCAAGCAGTTGCGCGCGGAGCCTCCCTTCGGGGAGTTGAAAGGGCAGCGACGGCCGCTGGCTGAGCGACACGTTGAGCTCCGGGCGCTCGTGAACGTCGCCCTTGACCGTCCCAGCCCACTTCGCCGTGGCTTCCCATTCTTTGCCGTTGCGGCGCAGGCGTACGGCGATCCCGTGGCGTGTCAGCGCGAAGTCGTTGGTGTCGAGGTAGACAGAGTGCAGGTGTACTTTGTCACGTGGCAGAATGCGGTACGGACCGACCCGAGTTACCTTGGCGATGGCATCCAGATCGCTTGGGCGGCGAGCCAAGAGCTTGGCTTCGACCTCGGACGCAATGATGGCACTCCTCACAGGACCCCAGCGGCTAGCGTGATGCGGTAGCCCGTTCCGTTTGTGCCGTCTTCTTCTCGGCAACAACCTCGAAATCGAGATCCACCCCCAGTACTTCGGCGAGAAGGCCGGACCGTCTTCTTGCTTCCCAGACCTCGAGCTCGGAGTCGTCCCGCGCCGTGTGCAGATTGAGGGTGATACGATCATCGCGGTGGAGAACGGCGACGTCACGCACGACCCCATAGTGGCTACGGTCGAGTCCGTCCGCGACCCGCAGAATTCCGCTCAAAGCACGCACCGTACGTCGATCGGCTTTCGGCAACGCCGCATAGTTCTCATCGCCGTCCTTGGGCGCAGCCTTGCGGTGATAGCGTGCGACCAAGGCGATGACCTCGATCTCATCGCGGCGGAAGCCCAGTAGCTCACCGTTCGAAATCAGGTAGTAGGCATGGCGCTGGTGATCCTTGTGTCCGATGTGATGTCCGATGTCGTGCAGGAGGGCGGCGAATTCGAGCCAGTCACGTGCTTCCGTCGGCAGAGACAATTCTTCTTCGAGCTGATCGTAAAGCTGGAGTGCCAGCCGCGCGACGTGCGGGCCGTGCGCTCCAACATGACCGAGATGGCGGGCGAAGCGAGCGACACTGCGGCGGCGCGGATCTTCGTAGCGCCCGGCCTCTTCGATACCACGTGCGTGTCGGGCGATGTAGTCGAGCAAGACCCCCTCACGCAGGGCCCACGTGCAAGCGACCAGGACATCGGCCTTGATGTAGCGCAGGGTGTAATCGACCACGCATGCGGCAGCGACGATGAAGTCGACCCGTTTGGCATCAAGGCCCTTGATGCGCACGCGCTCTTCGCGGTCCGACCGGGTAACCATACGGCGAACGCGTGCCACCTCATCCGCCGTTACCGTGAAGTTGTTGAGGTGCCCGTTCGGCGCCTCGCCGCGCTCGTGACCGGCAATGGCAATCAAATTGAGGATCGTTCCCGAAGTTCCCACCACCCGGCGCACCTTGCGCTGCGCGACAAGATCAAGAAACGTATCGAGCGTTTCCGATAGATGAGCCTCGAGGTCGCCGAGCTGTTTCGCGGACGGGCGATCCTCCCCCAAAAACTGATCGCACAATCGCGCAACGCCCAGCTTCACGCTTTCGAAGGCAACCGCCTTGTCGTCGTCGACCAGAACCAGCTCGACACTCCCGCCGCCGGCATCGACAATCAGCGTCGGCTCGCTGCGCAGATCAATCGCGTGGCGAACGCCAAGATAGGTGAGACGGGCCTCTTCACGTCCGGGAATTACCTTGATGCGCAGCCAGATCTCGTCCTTCACGCGCTGGACAAAGTCGCCGCCGTTTTTTGCTTCGCGCACGGCGCTGGTAGCGACGGCGTTGAAGCGCTGAACCCCCTGTCTCTCGGCCAGGGTCTTGAATGCAGCAAGCGTGCGCATACCGGCATTCATCGCCTCGCTGGAAAGGCGGCCGCTCCCTAGTGTTCGGCCGAGACGGACCATCTCCTTGGCACGATCGAGAACATGGAATCGACCATCCGATTCGACCTGCGCAACCACCATATGAATGGAGTTGCTTCCGACATCAATGGCAGCGACTCGCATACCCTGGCTCAACCCAGCACCACCTCTTCCACGGCCCTAAACTAGCACAGGGGCACGGTTCGAAGGAACCTGCAGAGCGCGGTCCGGCTCCCGTCTGGATGCCGTCGGCCGGGGATCTACTGGACGAGATCCAGAAGCTGGTCGAGAGTGTCACGCCAGCCGGCGACCTGGATGGCGCGGACCCTCAGGCGTTGATCCTCTTGGTGCTCGGCAATGAACTGCAGCACTGCCGCGTCGTTTCCGCCCTCGAACAATGCGTCCCCGAAGTACGTCAGATCGGTGAACCCCTCTTCGGTCAGGGTCCGCAACGGGAAGGTCTTGTCGTTTCCCTCGATCACGATGTCGAATGATGTCTGACCGCCGAAGGTGATGCGCAGTCCGCCGTCCCGGATGACGCCATGTAAGGCTGTGCGCAGGTGCTCCAGGATGCGGTGCCGGTAACCGGTTCTTTCGTCGAAGACAACGAATGCATCGCGATTGGCGAACGCCTCCGGATTCATCTGCTTTGGACGCCCAATCGGCGCAAAGTTGACCATTGAGCCGCGATCGATGATTTGTTCGCCGAACACCCTGACCCCGGGCGCATCGATAGCAAACGTCGGGTCGTTGAGGATATTTTCGAGCGTATTCATCAACGTCTGGAAGGCCGATGCGCCCAGATGATTGCGCAGGTTGAAGCTCCGCAAGCTCGTCAACCGTGTTTGCCCATCCAGCTCGAAGCGGTAGCGATCGGAACCGTTGCACACAAAGGCATCGAACGAGCCACGGTAGCCTGCAGCCTGCAATGGCTCTACGAGCTGTTCTTGCACGAGGGCGAGGTCGCTGCCGGCAGCAACGTGAAAGGTGACCGGTAGGTTCTTCAGCACCTCGGCCATCTCGGGCTCGAGACGGCGCCGCGGTGGCGTCAGGGTATTGTCGACGTCAAATACGAAGGCTCGTAGTGAATTCATTCCGTCGCTTCTAATCATCGCAGGCCGGACGCGGTAAGACAAACGTCCAGTGGCGGATCAGATTCGGCGTTCGCGCCCTTCCCAGTAGCGTTTTCGGAGCTCCCGCTTGAGCAGCTTGCCCGACGGATTGCGCGGCACCTCTTCGACAAAATCGACACTGCGCGGCTTCTTGTAGTCGGCAAGATGCAGTCCGACGAAGGCAATGATCTCATCCTCCGTGGCGTCGTGCCCGGGCTTGAGTTGAACGACGGCTTTCAATTCCTCACCCCAGTCGTCGTTTGGTACGCCGATGACCGCGACATCGAGCACCGCGGCGTGCTCATGGATGATTGCTTCGATCTCGGCGGGATAGATGTTGACGCCGCCGGAAATCACCATGTCGATCTTGCGGTCGACCAGATAGAGATAGTTCTCGGCATCGAGATAGCCGACGTCGCCGACGGTCATGTACCGACCACGGAACGCTCTTTCGGTCTTATCCGGATCCTTGTAGTATTGCATCGTGTCGACGCCCGAATTGTGGATGTAGATATCGCCGACCTCTCCGGCGCCGAGCTCGTTGCCGTCGTCGTCAAAGATCTTGATCTCGTGTCCGGCAAGAATCTTACCGCAGCTCCCAAGCTTGCTGAACTGTTCCTGCGGTTGCAAGATCGCCGATAGCCCGGCGTCGGTCGACCCGTAGTACTCGTACAGGCAGTTTCCGAACAAATCGGCAATGGCCCGTTTGGTTTCCATCGGGCACGGAGCGGCACCGAACACCATCGACCGCATGGAGCTCACGTCGTAGCGGCGACGCACGCTGTCGGGCAGAGCCACCAGCCGCTTCATGATCGTCGGCACGGCCATGGTCGAGGTAACCTTCTCCCTTTCAACGAGACGTAAGAACTCTTCCGCGTCGAACCTCGGCATGATCACCAGGGTCCCGCCGAGCGCCACCGTCAGCGCCGACCCCAGAAGCGGCGCGCTGTGGTACAGCGGCGCGCATACCAAGTGGACCTCCTCGGTCGAGAACCCGAAGCCCTGGATGATTCCCATGACCAGCACCGGGTCGACGCTTCCCTTGCGCGCTACGCCCTTGGGACGTCCGGTTGTTCCTGAGGTGTAGATCATTGCCGGTGTTGACTCGGCGGTCACCTCTTCTTGCGGCGGCTCGGTGGTCGGCTGATCGGCCAGGAAGTCGTCGTAAGAACGATCGCTGCGGTGTTTGTCTGCGCCGACGACGATGAAGTTGCCGGCCGCAACTTTCGGCAGCCCGCTACGCACCGTCACAACTCGATCGAGGAACTCGCTGCCGAAGATGAAGGCCCGCGAATCGGAGTTGTCGACGATATACTGGATCTCGTCGGCCGTGAGACGGTAGTTCAACGGCACGACCGTCATGCCGACTTTCGTGACCGCGTTCGGAATCTCGGCCACCTCGTTACAATTGTTGAGCAGCATGGCGACCTTGTCGCCGCGCTGCAATCCAAGGCTGCGCAGGCCGTGTGCCAGTTGATTGATTCGCGCATTCCACTGATTCCAGGTGAAGCGGCGATCGCCATAGACGAGAGCGAGCTTGCCTGGGTAGTTCTGGGCATTTGCGGCCGGACCAAGCGCCATCCAAACCTCCGAGGGCGGCGATCCTACTGGCCGCCCCCGGTCCACGTCAATCACGGAATATGTACCAAGGAGGCGCGCTCGTAGCGCCGTTGCTTTACCCAGGTCGATGCGTCAGGCATCCTAGACTCACCGGGCAAACCGTAAAGGAGGGAGCAATGCGCTTGTCGATCCGATGCCTTTGGATCTTTGCCGTGACGTGGATTGTCGCACTCGCTTTAACACCAGCAGGAGCAGCGACCCCGGGTCCCGGCGTTGCTGCCGCAGACCTGCAGATTCGCGCTGCTGCGGTGACCTTTGCCGTCGGCCTGCCCGGTCGCTACGTGATTGCCCTCACCAACTCGGGCCCCAATACCACCAATGACCCAATCGTGTTTCACACGGAGCTTCCAGATGGGCTGTCCTTTGCCTCGATCAGTGCGGGGTGGACCTGCACGACCGACGGCGCTTTGGTCCGCTGTACGAGCGGCAGTCCGCTTGGCGCGCAGTCGGGCACGTCCTTTGGTTTCGAAGTGAACGTCGCAGCGGCGGCCGTCCCACGCGTCTTCGTGCAGCTCACCGTCGACTATGCTGGCGACCCGAACAGCGCGAACAACACCCTGCTCAAGGGAACCAGCGTGAAGCCGGCGCGGCGCCCGCCGCGCTTCTCGACCGCTACTCCAAGCACGACACCGAGCTTCGGAACGCCGCTGCCAACGCGAACCCCCACGCGTACCGTGCCGCCAACCCACACCTCGATTCCAACGCTGACACGCACGGCAACGAGCACACGAACGCCGATTCCAAGCGCCACCGACATCACCTTGAAGAAGACCAACTTCGGAGCGTTCGCGACTGGCCACAACGGAACCTACACGCTTACCGTCAGCAATGTCGGCGCGAGTGATACGAACTCTCTCATCAGCGTCGTCGACACACTGCCGTCCGGCCTCGGCTACGTCTCGGCAAGCGGAACCGATTGGGACTGCAGCGCCGCGAGCGGAATCGTGATGTGCAATCGCCTCGTGCCGCTGCCGGCCGCTGCGCTGTCGACGATCACGCTGATCGTAAGTGTCGACGAGTCGGCGTATCCGACGGTCACAAACTCCGCGACGGTGATCTACTCCGGCGATACCGACCTGACGAACAACTTGTCGCGCAAGCCAACGACGGTGAAGCACTCACGGCCGGCGGCTCGCTAGAGAAGCGGTCGCACCACAAAGGATGGGGAGGTAGAACGTGCCATCGGCTGCCGCCGTTTGCCGGTAGCAAGCGCGATGTATCAAATCGGATATACGAGCGACCCGGGAACGAGCAGCGAATCGAACACGCAAATGCGTTGACGCAATCGCAGCCGCCCATCGAAGCGGGCGATCTTATCCAGGTAGCGACCCGTATTGAGGACGCGGGTTGGCTCGTCCAGCGGCGTTTCGAGAACCACATAATTGGCGTGTGCTTCGATCACTTCGCCCGCGATGTCGACAAGCCGTAGCGGGCCGATGATGTGACGCAAATAGCGCGGTGCGAAGACAGTGCTGCGCCGCAAAGCCTCGACACGATCCCGCAGCATGCCCCGGCTTTCGCAGAGCACAAGCGCCAAAGGTAAGCCGCGTTCGTAGTTGTCGCGCGGGATTATCTTGTACAGACAAGGGTCGGTGAAACACTCCGGCCAGCGATCGAGATCGCCATCGTCGAGGGCGGCCGCGTAATCGCCGTACAACTCCTCGATCTCAGCGCGTAGCGCGTATCGGCTGATGTCGCGTTCCGACATTGGACCGTCGTATGGGCTCAGAGCCCCATGACTTCGCGATAGCAGCGGTAGAAGGCACGAATTGCCGTCTCAGTGATCATGTGTGCCGCGTCATCACACTCGCGCCCACCCAACTCCAGCACAGCGGCCCCGCAAGGATGACTGCTGACTCCGAGTTGCGACAGCTGCATCATCTCGCTGTCATCAACCGAAACCAACCCCGCGGGGCCCATGAGGTTTGCTTGGCGCAGGCGAATCTGAGTCATTTCCTCGTCGTCGGTTGCATAGCCGAAGAAGGTCCAGATCAAATCGAACTGCTGCGGCCCGCGCGTCACCAGCTGGCGCGTTGCCAATGTGTTCGATTGCTGCTGGACGATCAGGTTGGGCCAGAGGGTTTGCATCACGACGGTTGCGTCACCAGGGAGCTCGCGAATTGGCGTGAGCAGTCTCGTGTCGTGCAACTGGTAATCGGCGCGAAAGGACTTCATCTCGCTGGTTCCGACGGATGCTTTCTGCTCTCCGCGGCGCGAAATCAGGCAGGCGTGGCGGCCGCTCGGGTCCATGCGTACCTCGGAAGGTTGATCAGCGCGGAAGAGTCCGAAGGTCACGAGAAACACATGCAGCAGACTCGCGTGATACGGGTCTTTGATGTTCTCGAACATCAATTTCCAATTGCTGTTGATGCGCTGGCGCATATAGCCGAGGACACGCAACGCTCG
>JACQEN010000192.1 GCA_016200585.1 Deltaproteobacteria bacterium | reverse complement strand
TCTCTTCTCTGCGTCTTCGCGCCTTTGCGGTGAAATCTCTTGTCAGATTAGGGTTACGTTTTACCCTGGTACCGGGAACCGCCGGCATAGCTCGCGTACCTCTGCAGCGACCCGGTTGTGGCGTGTGGCGTCATCGGGATGGTGTAGCACTTCGTCGATCCACACCGCGATCTGCTCCATCTCTGTTGCGCCCATGCCGCGCGTCGACAGCGCCGGTGTGCCCAGGCGAATGCCGCTGCAGATGGCCGGCGTTTTCGGGTCGTAGGGAATGGTGTTCTTGTTGACGACGATGCCGGCTGCTTCGAGCAGGTTGGCGGCGACTTTACCGGTCAGACCCAAGGCCCGCAGATCCACCAGCATCAGATGATTGTCGGTGCCGCCGGAGACCAGTCTGAATCCATGCGCGCTCAGCGCCGCCGCGAGATGCTGGGCATTGTCGACGGTGCGTTGCTGCGTCGCGCGGAAGCCCTCGCCCATCGCTTCCTTGAAGGCAATCGCCTTGGCGAAGACGGTGTGCATGTGCGGTCCGCCTTGTATGCCGGGGAACACCGCCTTGTCGATGGCCTGGGCAAACTTGCTACGGCAGAGAATCAACCCCGAGCGCGGGCCGCGCAGGGTCTTCTGCGTCGTCGTCGTGACCACATCGCAATGCGGTACCGGACTCGGATGCACTCCGCCGACCACCAAACCGGCGATGTGCGAGATGTCGGCCATGAGGAGGGCGCCGGCTTCGTCGGCGATGCGGCGCCAGGCGGCGAAGTCCCAGAACCGCGGATAGGCCGTGGCACCGGTGACGATGAGCTTCGGCCGTACGTCGCGCACCTGTTGTGCGATGCACGCCAGGTCGAGACGCTCGCTGTCGCGGTCGACGCCGTAGTGGACGAATTTGTAGATGCGGCCCGAGAAGTTCACCGGGCTGCCGTGGGTCAGATGGCCGCCCTGATTGAGGTCGAGGGCCATCACCGTATCGCCCGGTTCGAGCAGGGCGTGGTACACGGCGATGTTCATGGCGGCGCCACTCAACGCCTGGACGTTGGCGTGCTCGGCGCCGAAGAGGGTCTTGGCGCGGGTGATCGCCAGCCGCTCGATGGCGTCCATGTGAACGCAGCCGTTGTAGTAGCGCGCGCCGGGCATGCCTTCGGCGTACTTGTTGCCGAACACGGTTGCCTGAGCGGCGGTTACCGTGGCGCTCATGTAGTTCTCCGACGGAATCATCATGAGCGTATCGTTCTGGCGTGCTTCCTCAGCGGTCAGGATCGCCGCGGCCTCGGGATCGAACTGTCGAAAGTCCATGCGTTCTCCTATTCAGCTCGCGCCGTCGCGCAGCCTTCAAGGAGAACCCAGGCGTCCGGCCCTCCGCTGTTTGCACTCCCTGGTGGTCGATTCCACCTGGTCGCCAGTCGTGCGGTATGTAGGAGGCGAAGATAGAGCAGGGCGATGCGGGCGGTCAAGAAGGCGATGGGGTCTTGGGGTCGTAGGGGTCTTCGCCCCGGCTTAACGCTTGGGCGGTGCAAATTGAGTCGGCGGAATGAGCTCGCGCGGTGAACCGGGAGGCGTCCAATAGAGCTGAAAGACGCGTCGCGTATTGCCTGCCTTCTGTGTGCTGTCGAAACGCGCTTCGATCGCGTGGTCGCCGGGTGCGAGGTCGCGTGTTGCACTGCAGGATTGTGGATCCTCCGGTTGGACGACCTGGGTTACCTCGCAAAGCAGCTGACCGTCCAAGCGCACGCTGAAAGGTCCGCTGCCGATACCATCGAATCCATAGGAACCCTTCTCGTCGATACGCAACGATCCCTGCCACGTCGCGACGAACGGCATTGCCAGGTCGAGCTTGTTGTGATGCGCGTAGATTTCCTCGACGGCAAACGAGTTGATTTGCGGTTCGATCGCGCGCCGCAACGGCTGACCATTGCGGTCGTAGACAACCATCAGGCCTTCCGGTCGGCTTTCCGGTCGTAAATCCCAGCGGCTCAAACGACGCTTGTTCTCGCCTTGCTCGATCTGCAACGACAACTCGCGTGGCGCCCCTGCGCTTTCCTCCATGCTCAGCGTTTGCCAGCCGCGCGGCAACGTGAAGACGGCACTCGCCGGCGTGCCTTCGTTGGCGTTCAGGGGTGCGGCGTCGGCGAGGCGCACGATCACCGTCTGGCGACTGTCGACACGCAGGGTCGCCGGTTGATCCGTGGGCCAATAGACGGCGCCGCTCCATCGCCGCGGACCCACCGAGTGCAAAGCCTCAGGCAGAGGTGCGAATGGATCGAGCGCAATTGCTTCGGAGCTCCCACCGGTCGTAGCCAGCCGCAGCCCGGTGCGGGCCTCGAGATCTTGTGGACTGAACCTTGCCAAGCTGTAGCGCAGCTTCGGGATTGGTTTCGAATCGTAAGAGTCCTCGATCGCGACGGCGGGATAGAGAGTCCGGAGGTAGCGGGCGAGCGAAGTCTGCGTCGGGCCAAGGACCAAGCCGAGCGGAGTGCTCATCGGTTCGTGAATCGGCAGATAGTCGCTAGTAACTTGCAAGTCCTCGACGCGTTGCCCGGCGAAATTGATCGCTGCAATCTCGCGATCGAGCCAGAGCCAGTGCTCGGAGCCGATACTGAGTAGCGTGGTGTTGTGCGGCAGACGTTCGATTCGGCGGATGACGTCGGAGGTTTCGTCGAGCGGGCTCGCTGCGAGCTCGATGAAGTAGGTACGCCAGTTGTTCCATCCGGCAAGCAGAAGCAAAACCGCCGTCGCGGCTGTGGTAGCGGTCTGCAGGTTCCGCCGATTGCCGCATGATTGCCACCACACGTCGAGGGGCAGCGCCGCGAACAGAGCGAGACACGGCAGAATGCTGACCAGGCGCACGGTGGCCGGCGGATCGGCGGTAAGAACGCCGCCGAGAACGACCGTCGGTAGCCACCACCACATCAGAAAGAAGTCGCGACGCAACAAACGCACCGCAGCGATCGCCAGGCCGAGGATGAACAGAGCCGCGGTGACGTTGTCGAGCATGCCGCCGCCGCGATAGCCGATGCCGTACGCTCCGGCCGGCAGAACGTTGAAACCCAGCCAGGTTCTGCGCACCTGCTCCCACAAGAGGTCCATTGCCGGGCCGGAGCCCTGGGCGTTCCACAGATCCATGATCTGGCTGAGAACCTGGCGGTTGCGTGCCATCCAGGTGAACTCGAACCACTTGCGCTGGAAGGTGAAGTGGTCGGTGACGTAGTAGAGCCACGGCAGTGTCGACAACGTGAATCCCATCAAAGTGAGCAGAGCTCCCCTTCCATAGGTGGCGATTCGCCGTGGATTGACCAGAGCGCACAAACCGATCCAGCCGAGCCACAGCAGCGGCACGGCATGCGCGGCGTTGTAGGTGTAGAGGCAGAATCCGAGGGCGATTCCCGACCACAGGTAGCTCGTTGCGCGTCCCGTGTTCACAGCCCGCCACCATTGGCAAAAGGCCAGCGTGGTGAAGAACAGGACCTGGGCGTGGCAGATGCCCAGCCGGCTGAACTCCAGGCCCGTCCGTCCCATGGCGAAGAACGCGGCTGCCATGAACGCAACGCGCCGATCGAAGATCTCGCGACCGGCGAGGTACGTGGTGGCGATGGCGAGCGTCCCCATCAGCGCCGAGCTCATGCGCAACGTCGTCGTATGCAGGCCGAAGAAGGGGACTAGGATGCCCTGCAAGGCCAGGCCGACGTTCGACCAGCTGTTCCAACCCATCGTGAAGAAGCTTGGCACCTGGCCTTTGCGGAACACGCGCAGCAAGTGGACCCCCACCAGGGGTTCATCATTGAAGATGTACGGTGGCAGCGTTCCAATCCAAGCGAAGCGCGCCAGCGCTCCCAGCAACACGAGCAGCAGTAGGGCGACGACCTCGATCCAGGACCAGGCTAGGCGCCGGCGGCTCGGCGCTGTAATCCGCCAGCGTAGGACAGCGAATGTTGCCGGCAGAAACGCCGACAGCCACAGAACCAACACCGCGATCTGGTGCGTATCGCTACTCGCCCAGAGCGTGCTGAGCAAAGTCAGGCAGAGTGCCGCTGCCGCGCCTGCGAGGCGGAAGGATCGCGGCAATGTCCCGTCCGTCGGATTCGTAGGAGCGGCAGGATTCACCGGAGCGGCGCGGCTCGCGAGCGCCGCAACCACGGCGGCGGCGGCGAACAAAAGCCACCCGAGAACGGGCGCGGATTTTCCGGTGACGAGTTGCTGCGCTGCCAACGCAGTCAAGATCGCTGCGGTTAAACCAACGAAGCGCCACAGGTGCGGCGTTTGCCCCGTCGCCGCGCCAGTTTCCTCGCCCCCTAACAATCGTGCCCCATTTTCAACGCTGTTTATGGCCTGCGCCGGTTGCTTGCAACGACCCCGTGCTGGGCTCGTCAATCGACAGCCGACGTGGCAAACTGTGTTCATGCCTGACTACAGCCTGTTTGGAGACGAGCACGTCCGCCAGTACGAAGCGACCGGCGGCAAGGTTGGTCACGATTGGAACGGCACGAGTTGCCTGATTCTACACACGATCGGGCGCAAGTCGGGGGCGACGCGGAAGTTTGCCCTCATCTACGGGCGCGACGGCGCCGACTATGTCCTCGTGGCATCGAAAGGCGGTGCGCCGCAGCACCCCGGCTGGTACCTGAATCTCGTGGCGCACCCGGATGTAGCGATTCAGGTGTGGGGCGACGTCATTCCGGTCACCGCGCGCACAGGAACAGCCGCAGACAAGGCGCGTGTGTGGCCGATCATGACGGCACAGTGGCCCGGTTACGACAACTACCAGGCCAACACGCCTCGCGATATTCCGGTGGTCCTGCTGCGCCCGCGCTGAACGGGCCGGTGTCCAACGCGCCTACCCGCTCACGCCGCTTCAACTCACAGGAACACGTGCGCTTCGATCAGCAGCTGGTTCTGATTGTGCGTCGGGTCGGAGCGGATGCCGTTGTTGATGCGGTAGAAGATGCGCGGCTGGACGTAGCGGTTGAGGAACGGTTCGAGGCCGATGCTGACGCGGTTCTCGCTGTCGTTTCCTAAGGCGAGGACGTTCTTGCCGTTCACGCTGCGCGTCAGGTTCCCGTCGTCGTCGGCGTAGTCGACCGCCACCTTCAGGTTTAGCCAGTCGAAAAACAGGTAGTCGGCTTCGACGTACGAAATGAAGCGGCCGACCTTGCGACCCTTGGTGTCGGGTGTCTTGTCGCTGCGGAAGTCGGCTTCGCCGAGCAACGTCAGCCGTTCGATGTTGGTGCCGGCAAAAAAGCCGAACAGCAGGATCTGGCTTCCGAATACGCCGTCGCGGTAAGACGGACGTCACGATCATTGCCTGCACTGTCGGTGGCCGAGGCCAGCAATGTTACCGGTCCGGGTTCGAAGCCGATCTCTGCGCCGGGCTCCTGCAGGTTGAAGCTGAAGCCGGTGTTCGCCGAGCTCGAGCCACGTGTGCGGCCGCCGCGAATGAACGCTTCGTCGTCCTGCAGCTGCAATCCGTAGGGCAAGAACATGCGGCCGGCTTTCAGAAATCCATTCCACGGCAAGACCCCTTTGAGGATTGCCAGGGCTTCGCGGTTGTCGGTGTTGGGTTGGACGCGTTCGTCGACGTAGATGCTGAGGTAGTCGGGGATCAAGCGGATCTCGCCGTAGAGCACCGCTTGCGTCACGTCGAGCTTTTCGGATTCGAGCCGGCCGCGAAAAACCTTGTCGTTATTGACGCGGCCGTGGTTGCCGAGGTCTTGGAAAATCAGGGAAGCGCTGGCGCGGAAGTCGGCACCGACGCCGACGTACTTGTTGATTTCGCCGCTGAAGAACTCGTCGGGGTTGGAGAATTTTCCGAAGTAGTTCGGATAGTGCAGGATGTCGCGTGCGTGTGTCGCCACCAGGTCGGTGCGTTTGCCGCCACCGTTCATGTTGCTGTGGCAAGCGCTGCAACGCATCCCTTCGCGCACGGCCAAGTACGGTTCGGCCGCCGCCGGCAACGCCGACAGCAACGAGATCCCAATTGCCAACACCCCCCAGCGCAGCTGTCCTCGCATCATCGCACCTCGCACCTCGGTCGTCTGCGATGTTCGCCGAACTGCGCGCAAATCTGATTCGCAAGCAGCTTGGTTACTCGTCTCGCAGAAGGATGCGCGATGCTGGCGCAATCGAGCTGTTGTTGCAATACGGCAAGACCAATTGGCTTTGACTGGGGGGCGCCATCCGCCGTATAGGGGGGACGTCCGTCCAACCGTGCTGATGGAACCCGGCCGCCGGGCTTGACGATGGAGGTAGAGGATGTCCGTTGCCTCAGTCCACCACTCGAACAAATCTGCCGCACTCGCTGTGCGTTTGCTGGCCGCCGTGGCGTTGTCCGCGCTTGCTGCAGCGACACCAGGTGTCGTCTTCGCCGTGGTCGGTGCCGGCGCAATCAGCCCGCAACCCCAGAAGGGATCGTACGCCCCACCTGCCGGTTCCGGTCCCTACGCACCTGGCCGGCTGATCGTTCGCATGAAAGACGCGGTGAGCGTTTGTGTCGACTGCCTGATCGAACGCAAGCAGAGTCTGGCTCCGGCACTTGGCTCGAATCTCTTCGACGACCTCAACCTCCGCTACGGACTGCGCAGCGCTCGTCCATTGCGTAAGGCCGACGTGCCGATTGCGTCGTTGGCCGAACGCCGGCAGCGCGAGGGCGCGCGGCGCAGTCGGATGACGGTTCCGGGGTACAGTCCGAGATCCAAGATCCAGCAGGCTCCGAGCCTGGCTTCGACGTACGTGCTGGAATTGGCGACGGGCATCGACATGGAGGCGGTGGCGCGCGAGTACGCCCGTGATCCGAACGTCGTCTACGCCGAGCCCGACCGGATCGTGCAAGTCGCGTTGCTACCCAACGATCCCTATTTCGCCTCGAAGGGGGCTTGGCGTCAGGACTTCGACGACCTCTGGGGTTTGAAGATCATCAGCGCACCGGCCGCCTGGGATAGCGCCAGCGGCAGCGGTGTCGTCGTCGCCGTTACCGATACCGGCCTCGACAGCCAGCATCCCGACATCGCGTCGAACCTCTGGATCAATCCCGGCGAGATCCCTGACAACGGCGTCGACGACGACAACAACGGCTACGTCGACGACGTCTCGGGGTGGAATTTCGTCGACAACAACAACAA